>NZ_CP013021.1:1512500-1812500 GCF_001420915.1 Agarivorans gilvus
ACGTCAAATTATATGGGTATTAACCACACAACCTTCCTCACAACTGAAAGTGCTTTACAACCCGAAGGCCTTCTTCACACACGCGGCATGGCTGCATCAGGCTTGCGCCCATTGTGCAATATTCCCCACTGCTGCCTCCCGTAGGAGTCTGGGCCGTGTCTCAGTCCCAGTGTGGCTGATCATCCTCTCAAACCAGCTAGGGATCGTCGCCATGGTAGGCCATTACCCCACCATCTAGCTAATCCCACTTGGGCACATCTGAAAGCGAAAGGTCCGAAGAGCCCCTCCTTTGGTCCGAAGACATTATGCGGTATTAGCAGTCGTTTCCAACTGTTGTCCCCCACTCTCAGGCAGTTTCCCAAGCATTACTCACCCGTCCGCCGCTCGTCATCTTCTAGCAAGCTAGAAATGTTACCGCTCGACTTGCATGTGTTAAGCCTGCCGCCAGCGTTCAATCTGAGCCATGATCAAACTCTTCAATCAAAAGTTCTTTCGCTCAAGTTAAAAACTGAAATAGTACTGTGTTTTACAGTGCAAGCATCCAGTTCACTTAAGCTTAATTTTTTCGCTTAATGCCCTGTGAGTGCTCACACAGATTGCTTGATAAATTGTTAAAGAGCGTTGCTTCTCATCCGAAGCGAGGTGCGCATTCTACGCCATCCTCTGTGACTGTCAACCGCTTTTTTAAAACATTTTAAAAACCGCTTTGAAAGTCGCTAACTCAGCCCTAGGCCTTGTCAGCCCTGACTTGCATCCTCATCGCCGCGAAGCGCTGTGTGCCGTGTCAGTGGAGGTGCATTATAGGGATGAGAATTTGGAAAGCAACAGTTATTTTGGATTTTTAATAACTTTCTGGAAGATTAATCCAAAATGGATTATAAAATAAGCAAAAAGGCGCAAAAAACAGCGCCTTTTTAAGTTTTAACCGAGTAAAACTACTTTTGCTCAGGCTCTTATTTGGTCTTTTCTGCTTCTGCGCTACTCGCCTGTTCCTTAGTTGCGCTGGTCTCCGCTTGTTTCGCTTCGGCTTCGTCTAATTCGCATTCCAAGTCGTCATCACCCACTACGTGCTCAATTTTCAACTTTTTAACCGTACGAATGGTATATACCGGTCCAGATATGGCATATACAGCAAACAAGGTAAATAGAATCACTGCTGGCTTAACCGCAATCACAATAAATACCAGCACCATCAACAGTACAACAAAAAATGGCACTCGCCCTTTCAAGTCAATACCTTTAAAGCTGTGGTACTTAAAGTTACTCACCATTAGCAGACCACTGATAATAGTAATGAAGCAGGCGACAAACTCGAGATTATTACCCGAAAACTCTAAATCTTGAGCAAACCATACCATACCCGCTATCACCGCTGCGGCGGCGGGACTGGCCAAACCTTGGAAAAAGCGCTTATCGGCAATCCCTACTTGGGTATTGAAGCGAGCCAAACGTAAAGCCGCCGCTACGGTATAAACGAAGGCAGCTAACCAACCTATCTTGCCAAGGTCATTCAAAGCCCAGTTATACACCACTAAGGCTGGCGCAATACCGAAGGACACCATATCGGCCATGGAGTCGTACTCGGCGCCAAAGGCACTTTCAGTATTGGTGAGCCGAGCCACCCGCCCATCAACACCATCGAAGATCATCGCAACAAAAATGGCAATGGCTGCAGCTTCAAACTGGCCGTTCATTGAAGCGACGATGGCGTAGAAACCGGAAAACAACCCAGCCGTAGTAAACAAATTAGGCAATAAAAAAATACCTTTTTGTCTCGCGCCCTCGCTAACTTTTTGTTCTGTCATTTAAATACTCTAAGAAACTACTTAAAAATGTGTTCTAAAAATAGCATAAGCCCCTTGCCCTGAATAGCGATTCGCAGACAAAAGCTCGGTGATGAACTATATCTTAAACAGGTCTTGGTTAACTTTGGGAGGGAACGCAGCTTGACCTTAATATGCAGCACAAATTAGGTACTAGCGATATGGATATAGAAAAACTAAGCGCAATTTTAGATTTAACAGCCCAACAATTGGACCAATTTAGTGAAATAGAACGGCAATATAATCATTTACTGGATGAGATGTTCGGCTTTGAAGGCGACCGTAAACAAATGTGGAAAGCAGTACGCAATCTGATGAAAGATAAAGAAGCTCAAATAAGCAAACTACTCAACACTAACCAGCAACAGCTATATTGCGAATTAAAACAGCACCAGCAACAGCAGCGTAAGCAAGCACATTAGCTTGCTTACGCTGGCCATTCGTTTATAGGAAAACCAACTGCTCTCCTTCTAAAGCGATGGTAATGGTTTTACCCGGCTCGATATCTCCGGCCAAAATAGCTTGGGCAAGAGGGTTTTCTAACTGCTGTTGAATAGCCCGCTTCAAGGGACGAGCCCCATAAACCGGATCGAAACCAGCCTGCCCCAATTTATCCAGTACCGCATCACTGAACTCAAGGTGATAACCTTTTTCTTCAAGCCGAGGCACAAGGCGCTGTACTTGAATCGCCGCAATTTGGCGAATCTGCTCGTGAGCCAAGGGATGGAATACCACCGTTTCATCGATACGGTTAATAAACTCGGGTCTAAATTGCTGGGTCAATACTCCCATTAAGGTCGCTTTAATTTGCTCATGAGTCATTTCACCGTGGTGCTCTTGGATTAAATCGGAACCCAAGTTCGATGTCATGATAATCACTGCATTACGAAAATCGACAGTGCGACCTTGGCCATCGGTCAAGCGCCCATCATCGAGCACTTGCAACAAAATGTTAAATACATCGGGGTGCGCTTTTTCTACCTCATCTAATAGGATCACCGAATAAGGTCTACGTCTCACCGCTTCAGTAAGGTAGCCCCCTTCTTCGTAACCCACGTAGCCGGGAGGCGCTCCCACTAAACGAGCCACCGAGTGTTTTTCCATGAATTCTGACATGTCGATCCGTACCATCGAATCTTCAGTATCAAACATAAATTCAGCCAACGCTTTACATAGCTCGGTTTTACCCACGCCAGTAGGGCCCAAGAATAAGAATGAGCCAATCGGTCTATTGGGATCAGATAAACCTGCACGGCTACGACGAATCGCATTAGACACCGCCAGCACCGCTTCGCTTTGACCTATTACTCGGTCATGTAATTGCTGCTCCATACGCAGCAGTTTATCACGCTCCCCCTCAAGCATGCGATTAACCGGAATACCGGTCCAACGCGATAGCACGTCGGCAATTTCCACTTCGCTCACTCGGTTACGCAATAAACTCATATCTTGCATTTCCGCCTGCGAAGCTAAGTCGAGCTGGCGTTCCAACTCGGGGATCCGCCCGTATTGCAGCTCAGACATACGATTCAAATCGCCGGCGCGGCGTGCTACATCCATATCTAGACGAGCTTGTTCTAAGTCTGCCTTAATATGCTGTGTACCGGATAAGGCGGCTTTTTCTGTTTTCCAGACTTCATCTAGCTCTTTAAACTTACTTTCTTTTTCTTGTAGCTCTTCGTCTAACAGCTCAAGCCGTTTTAGGCTGGCGCTGTCTTCCTCTTTTTGAAGTGCTTGGCGCTCTAACTTGAGCTGAATGATTTTTCGCTCAAGCTTATCTAGCGCCTCGGGTTTAGAGTCGATTTGCAAACGAATGCTAGAGGCTGCTTCATCAATCAAGTCAATGGCTTTATCGGGAAGCTGCCTATCGGAGATATAACGATGGGAAAGACTAGCTGCTGCTACAATGGCAGGGTCAGTGATCTCCACCGAATGGTGTAACTCATAGCGTTCTTTCAAGCCACGCAAAATCGCGATGGTATCTTCCACGCTGGGCTCTTCCACCAATACTTTTTGGAAACGACGTTCTAGGGCGGCATCTTTCTCAATAAACTGACGATATTCGTTTAAGGTAGTGGCGCCCACACAATGTAGCTCACCCCGAGCCAAGGCGGGTTTTAGCATATTGCCCGCATCCATGGCGCCATCGCCTTTACCCGCGCCCACCATGGTATGTAGCTCGTCGATAAACAGAATGACTTGGCCTTCTTCTTTAGCCAGTTCATTAAGTACCGCTTTTAAACGCTCTTCGAACTCACCGCGGTACTTCGCACCAGCTACCAAGGCCCCCATATCGAGAGATAGCACCCGTTTATTTTTTAAGCCTTCAGGCACCTCATGGTTAATGATTCGCTGGGCCAAACCTTCGGCAATAGCGGTTTTACCCACCCCAGGTTCACCAATCAGTACTGGGTTGTTTTTAGTACGGCGTTGTAATACCTGTACGGTACGGCGAATTTCATCATCACGGCCAATAACTGGGTCTAATTTACCTTGCTCGGCACGCTCGGTAAGGTCGATAGTGTATTTTTCTAAGGCTTGACGTTGGTCTTCAGCATTAGGGTCATCCACCTTTTGCCCACCACGCAACTTCTCAATGGACTGCTCTATGCTTTGTTTGTTAGCCCCTAGGCCACGCATAATATCGCCCAGCTTGCCTTTATCTTCGGTAGCTGCGAGGAAGAAAATTTCTGAAGAGATAAACTTATCTTTGCGTTTTTGTGCCAACTTGTCACAGAGGTTAAGCAATACTACCAGTTGATTGGAAAGCTGAACTTCACCACCTGTGCCTTCTACCCTAGGCAGTTGTTCTAAGGCTTGAGATAACTGAGAGCGCAGGGCGCTGCCTTCAATGCCGGCTTGCACTAATAAGGGACGTAAAGATACCGCATCTTGATTTAGCATGGCCGTCATTAAGTGCACCGGTTCAATAAACTGGTGATCACGACCCAAGGCTAAAGATTGGGCATCGGAAATAGCGAGTTGAAATTTGCTGGTAAATCTATCTAGGCGCATATCACACCTCCACATACTAATAAGCTACTAATGATTATGTGGGTTTAAGATTAGAAAATTTCAAGATAGCTAGCTTGAAAAAAATTACTTTTTGCTGGTGCTAGCAGCTATTTTTTATTGACTCAACCAAATAGCGGCGGCCATTCGGCCGGTTTGACCATCACGCCGATAAGAGAAGAAACGCTCCGGCTCACTGTAGGTACAAGAACCTTGCTGATAAATATTATTAATGCTCAAAGCATTCAGGCGTTGTTTAGCCAAACTGAAAATATCTGCGTAATATTTTCCCGGCGCGGCGCTGGGGCGAAAAGCCGACTCAGCTTCGCCACTTTTGGCAATAAACTGCTGACGAACTTCGGCACCCACTTCAAAGGCTTGTGGGCCAATCGCTGGCCCCATCCACACCATAATTTGCTGCGGTTCCACTGCCATTTGAGCCACCGTGTTTTCAATAACGCCGTTGAGCAAACCTCGCCAGCCGGCGTGAGCGGCCGCCACAACGCGTGCTTGTTTATCACAAAAAAGTAATGGCAGGCAATCGGCTGTCATAACGACACAAGCGGCGCCCGCACGTTTCGCTACACAGGCATCGGCTTCGAGTAAGTAACCACTAGCAGCATGTGCATCAACAACCTTAGTGCTATGGATCTGCTGTAACCAGCAGACTTGCGCAGGCATGCTTTGCTGGAAATCAGCTCGATTGGCGGCTACCGCTTGAGTTAAATCGCCCACATGATCACCTAGATTGTAGGAATCATAAGGGCTCTGGCTCGCACCAGCGAGACGATCGCTATAAATTGCGTTCACCCCAACCGGGCTTGGCCACTCAAGTTTTAGGATTGCCATGAGGCTTAACCCAAGTCAGGGTTGAGTTTATGATCGACTCGCAAGGCTTCAGCAATATCTAGCATATCTTGCGGTACAGCTGCATGCCATTCCATCTCTTCACCTGTAATCGGGTGAGCTAAGCGCAACATTACCGCATGTAGCGCCTGGCGTTGAAAACCACGCATAGCGGCAATCAATTCCTCACTCGCCCCCTTAGGTAAACGTAAACGCCCATAAGTTTGGTCGCCCAGCAAAGCATGGCCAATATGTGCCATATGCACCCGAATTTGGTGAGTTCGACCGGATTCTAAACGCAAGCGAATTCGCGTATGTTGGCGAAACTTTTCTGCGACTCGATAGTGAGTCACTGCGGGTTTACCAGTAGCCACTACCGCCATGTGGGTGCGCTTGGTAGGGTGTCTGCCAATCGGCTCATCCACCAAACCACCAGCGGTCATGGTGCCAGTCACAATCGCCTCATATTCACGGGTTATTTCGCGTTTCTGCAAGGCTTCTACCAAATGAGTTTGCGCTGGTAGGGTTTTTGCCACCACCATCAAACCGGAGGTGTCTTTATCTAGGCGATGCACGATACCCGCTCTTGGCACTTCAGAAATACTGGGGTAGCGATATAACAAAGCATTAAGCACAGTACCACTTGGGTTGCCCGCGCCAGGGTGAACCACCATGTTAATCGGCTTGTTGATCACTAAAATATCGTCATCTTCATACACGATGTCTAAATCAATATTTTCGGCTTGAGCTTCCACCACATCTTCTAACACGGTGTTTAGCACGATCTCTTCACCGCCAATGACCTTTTCCCTAGGCTTTACTTTTAACTCGCCATCTAAGCGAACACATTCTCCGAGGATCCATTCCTTAATACGAGAACGTGAATAATCCGGAAATAATGCCGCTAATGCCTGATCAAGGCGAGCTCCGGCTAACTCTTCATCGACGATTGCTCGCAGCTCTAATTGTTGACTCATCTTAGCTTTACCTCTAACAGGAAGGTCAAAACGGGCTATTGTAATCATTCTCAGCTTAAAGCATAGAAGAAATTGGTTTGTTAGAAGCGGCTCTCACTATATATATCACTCTACGATTGACGCTTTAGGTAGCATAGAGGATACTGTTTGCCCATTATTTAGGGTGTGTAGCGTAATCCTTTTGTTAAGCAAAAGATTGTTATCTTGCAAGCACCACCACGGACAAGACGATTTTTAGCCTATTATGCGCGTTTATAAGCAAACAATTACTGTAATACTACTCGCTCTGATGCTCGGAGCTTGCTCTTCCAATACTAAAGAAAAACCTGCCATTCCAGATAAACCAGCTTCAGAGTTATATGCAGAAGCGCAAACAGCAATTAACAACGGTGCTTTTGGTGAGGCGGCCGAGAATTTAGAGGCCTTAGACACCCGTTACCCTTTTGGCCCATACTCAAGCCAAGTACAACTAGATTTAATTTACGTTTATTACAAACGCAGTGATACAGCAATGGCCTTAGCCAGCGCTGACCGCTTCATTCGCAACAATCCAACCCATAGCGAGTTAGACTACGTTTATTACATGCGTGGGCTAATTAACATGGCGGCAGACTACAACATGTTCCAAAACCTAGTAGGTGTTGACCGTTATGACCGCGACCCAAGTTTTTCAAGCCAAGCCTTTAGTGACTTTAGAACCTTGATCAACCGCTACCCTCACAGCGAGTATGCTGCTGATGCACAAAAACGGATGATGTATCTAAAAGATAATCTAGCCCGCCACGAGTTAGCCGTTGCCCGCTACTACATCAAGCGTGAAGCTTATATTGGCGCAGTAAATCGTGCCCGCTACATTATTGAAAACTTCTCAGACACCCCTTCTGCTAGGGATGCGCTAGAAGTAATGGAACAAGGCTATAGCGCTTTAGGCCTAGAAGATAGAGCCGAACAAGCCGCAGCCATTCGCCGCTACAATTAAACCCTTCTCGGCATAGCCTCTCACTTCGAGGCTATGCTACTAAACAGCCTCGCACTACATACAACCTTTAAGCCTTAGTGACTTTAACTTGCTCAAAAAAAAAGAGCCTTTCGGCTCTTTAATCACAAGCAAATGGCCTATACACGACGGTACGGTAAGTAAATAGGCTCCCACATGTGTTCCGCAATCTCTTGCTCTATATCTTTACCGCTGAGACAACCCTGTGGGTCAGTTTCTTGAATTTGCTTCAAGATGGCCTTAGCCACAAAGCTAGAAACTTCTTTAAGCTCACGCATCCTTGGGAACACACAACCGCTATCTAAGTCCTCTTGCGATACATACTCTGCCAAAGCAAAAGAGGCAGTGGTAAACATATCCATAGTGATTTTACTCACACCGGCAACAATGGTCGCTAAACCCACCGCGGGGAAGATAAACACGTTGTTTCCTTGGCCGATCCTATATAACTGACCATTGTATTCCACGTCGTCAAAGGGACTACCAGTTGCCACAATCGCTTTACCATCACTCCACTTATACACATCGGCAGGCAAGGCTTCACAGTTATCTGTAGGATTCGATAATGGAAATACCATTGGCCGCTCGGTGTATTCAAGCATTTTCTGCACGTGGCTTTCTTTAAATGCGCCACCCACACCACTACAACCCAGTAGTACGGTAATGGGGGTATTGTCGATCAGTTCGCTTAAGCTTGCCTTGCCCGGTTCCGCCAAACTCCAACTTGCGGCCATCTCGACAGGTTTAGCATAACGTTTTTTGTACTCATCTAAATCAGGGCGGTTATCAAACACTACGCCGCGAGAATCAAGGATATAAATTTTATCCCGCGCTTCTTGGTGGTTTAAACCTTCTTTAAGCAAGCCTGCAAAAATTTGATCGGCAACCCCTACCCCACCCGCGCCTGCGCCATATACTGCATAAACTTGGTCTGCTAGCGTCTCGCCCTTGATTTTAGTGGCGCCAATAACCCCCGCCAATACCACCGAGCCTGTACCTTGAATATCATCATTAAATGATGGCAATTCATCTTCATATTTAGACAAATTGTCAAAGGCGTTAGACTTACTAAAATCTTCCCATTGCAATACCGCTTTAGGGAAGTGCAGCTTGGTTTGCTCAACAAATTTTTCAATAAAGTCTTGGTACTCTTGGCCACGCATCCGTTTCTTGGGCAGACCTAGGTACATTGGGTCATCAAGTAAGTCTTGATTGTCAGTACCCACATCTAAGGCTATTGGTAAACAGTGAGCAGGATGAATGCCCGCACCCAAGGTGTACAACGATAACTTACCAATGGGGATCCCCATACCACCAATACCTAAATCACCTAGACCCAAAATACCTTGGCTATCCGTCACCACGATAATCTTGATATCTTTACCGGCAAAGTGACGGGCCATCTCGCCCATTTGGTCAACATTTTCGGCGGTAATGTACAGACCACGGTCTTTCTGGTAGCGGTGACTAAATTCTTGACAGGCTTTACCTACAGTAGGGGTGTAGATGATCGGTGCCATCTCTTCAATATGCCGCGACACTAAGGCATAGAACAGGGTTTCGTTACGGTCCTGTAGTGCACGTAAGTACTGGTACTGCTCAATATCACTGCAAGCACTTAAAAAGCCTTTATAGACGCGCTTTAACTGGTCTTCGAAGGTTTGCGGTTTTGGGGGTAACAGGCCGGTTAAGTTAAAGGCTTCTCGCTCTTCGTAGCTAAAGGCGGTGCTCTTGTTAAGGGTTCTGTCGTTCAATAATGCCGTACCAGAAATAGAAACCGGGCGAAAATCATTACCCTCTTCATCTTTCCAGCGTAAATACTTACCAATGGCCATGGTGTCCTCCGAGACAAGGCGTAATACAATTTGCGAAAGTTAAATAATAAATGATCACGTGGACTCTGTACCCTATTTAGTGAAAAAACTGTGGAATTTAGAGACCTTAAAGTAGAACGTCCCAACAAAATGAAAAATTTTGATGGGACGCAATTACATTGATAATCCAGACCAAGACGGCAGCTATTCTGCCGCTAGGTTCTTAGCTAGTTTATCTAGCGATAAAACTATTCATGAGCAGTAGGTTCTACTTTAACCGCATCACTCCCGCCATTACGTTCGCGCTTACTGAATAGGCGTTCGACGATGACGAAGAAGATAGGAATAAAGAAAATACCCAAGAAAGTCGAGCTCATCATCCCACCGAGTACCCCGGTACCAATGGCATTCTGACTCCCCGAGCCAACACCATTACTGATAGCTAGCGGAACCACGCCTAAGCCAAAGGCCAGTGAAGTCATCAAAATCGGACGTAAACGAACCCGAACCGCATGCAGTGTTGCTTCCGCTAAGCCAGCACCTTGCTCGTAGAACTCTTTAGCAAACTCCACAATCAAAATCGCGTTCTTAGTGGCTAGTCCCACTGTGGTTAATAGACCTACTTGGAAGAATACGTCGTTGGGCAAGCCGCGACCATTCATCGCCAACAAGGCACCAATCACCCCAAGCGGAACCACCAATATCACCGAAAATGGCACCGACCAGCTCTCGTATAGCGCAGCAAGCACTAGGAATACCACCAAGATAGACAAGGCATATAAAGCAGGTGCTTGGTTACCCGATAGGCGCTCTTCATAAGAAAGACCGTTCCACTCTACGCCAAAGCCAGGGGGAGTTTGTCTACCAACGCCTCGATGTCATCCATCGCCTCACCAGTGCTGTAACCGGGAGCGGTACTACCTTGAATATTCACCGCCGAAAGACCATTAAAACGCTCTAAGCGAGGTGAGCCAAAAGCCCAAGTTCCGGTAGAGAACGCCGAGAAAGGTACCATTTCACCTTTATCGTTGCGCACGTACCAAGAATCTAAATCCTCTGGCTGCATGCGATATTCGGTATCACCTTGAACATAAACTTTTTTGACTCGACCTCGATCAATAAAGTCGTTCACGTAAGAGCCACCCCAAGCGGTACCTAACACACTATTTACCGCATCAATGCTAACCCCTAAAGCGCGCAACTTGGCATGATCAACATGGATTTGGTACATCGGTGCATCTTCTTGCCCGTTAGGCCGTACACCAACCAAATTCGGGTTTTGCGCGGCCAAACCTAACAGTTTATTCCGTGCTTCAATCAGCTTATCATGGCCTTGACCGTTTCTATCTTGCAGATAAAGGTCAAAACCGTTAGCAGTACCTAATTCAATTACCGCAGGTGGCACGAAGGCAAATACCAGGGCTTCTTTGAGTTGAGAGAACATGCCCA
Organism: Agarivorans gilvus; assembly: GCF_001420915.1. Lineage (NCBI taxonomy): Bacteria > Pseudomonadati > Pseudomonadota > Gammaproteobacteria > Alteromonadales > Alteromonadaceae > Agarivorans > Agarivorans gilvus. The sequence goes on from NZ_CP013021.1 coordinate 1,523,419, forward strand.
TGGCTCGCCCCGCCACCGATTGCACATCTTGGCCTGCGCCTTGACGAACCGACCAATCCTTCATGCTAACGAAGGCTATCCCCATATTTTGGCCACTACCGGCAAAACTGAAGCCCGCGACTGAGAACACAGAGTTAACATTGTCCGCCTCTTCCTCAAGGAAAAAGTCGGTCACTTTGTCTAACACTTTAATGGTGCTCTCTTGGGTGGAGTTGGTAGGCAAAATAGCCTGAGTAAACAAAATACCTTGGTCTTCATCGGGTAAGAAGGCGGTAGGCATGCGCATGAAAATCCAAGCCACAGCAACTGCTAGCGCAATATAAAGCAGCATCACACGGCCAGCCCGCTTAATCATCGATGCCACCCCAGCTTCGTAACGCGAGGTCATTTTATCGAAGCTACGGTTAAACCAGCCAAAAAAGCCGGTATCAACGGCATGATGACCTTTGGCAATCGGTTTAAGCATGGTGGCACACAAGGCAGGAGTAAGAATAATCGCCACTAATACCGACAGGGCCATAGCCGACACGATGGTAATCGAGAATTGACGATAAATAACCCCAGTTGAACCCGACATAAAGGCCATCGGCACAAATACCGCGGACAGAGTCAGACCAATCCCCACCAAGGCACTGGTGATTTGGTCCATCGACTTCTTGGTCGCTTCAATTGGGCTTAAGCCCTCCTCTGACATCACCCGTTCAACGTTTTCCACCACCACAATGGCGTCATCAACCAACAAACCAATGGCCAGTACCATAGCGAACATGGTCAAGGTATTAATTGAAAATCCGGTAGCCGACAGAATGGCAAAAGTACCCAGTAATACCACCGGAACCGCAATCGTTGGAATCAAGGTGGCGCGGAAGTTTTGCAAGAACAGGTACATGATAACAAATACCAACACCACCGCTTCTAACAAGGTATGCACCACGCCTTCAATCGATTTTTCCACAAAGGGAGTAGTATCGTAGGGATAAACCACATCCAAACCTTGAGGAAAGAAAGGCTTTAACTCTTCAATTCTAGCTCGTACCAGCTCAGCTGTTTCAAGAGCATTAGCCCCTGTAGCTAGTTTAATCGCCAAACCTGAAGCAGGTTTGCCATTATAAAACGACTCAACCGCGTAGCTTTCAGAGCCCAACTCCACCCGTGCAACATCCCCAAGGAACACTTTAGCGCCAGAGGTATCGGCTTTAACAATAATTTGCCGAAACTCTTCCGCCGTTTGCAAGCGACTCTGCGCGGTCACCGTAGCGTTTAACTGCTGACCGGCCACCGACGGCGCGCCACCTAATTGCCCCGCAGATACTTGAGCATTCTGCTCTCGAATCGAAGCAATAATATCTTGGCTAGTTAGGTTATATTGAGTCAATTTAAGAGGGTCGAGCCAAATACGCATCGCATATTGGGCACCAAATAACTGAATTTCCCCTACCCCTGCTACCCGGCTAATCGGGTCTTGAACGTTTGAACCCACATAGTCAGAGATGTCGCTCTTCGCTAAAGAGCCATCTTGGGAGACGAAGCCTAATACCATCAAAAAGCCGGAGCTAGATTTAGCCACTTTTACGCCTTGGGCCTGTACCTCTTGCGGTAACAGAGGCATGGCTAATTGCAACTTATTTTGCACCTGAACCTGAGCAATGTCGGGGTCGGCCTCGGCGTTAAAGGTCAAGGTTAGCTGAGCATTACCAAAACTGTCACTGGTGGCGGAAATATAACGAAGATGGTCAATCCCGGTCATACGTTGCTCAATCACCTGAGTCACCGTATCTTCCATGGTTTTTGCCGAAGCACCAGGATACGAAGCACTAATCACAACAGTTGGCGGAGCAATACTAGGATATTGCGAGACCGGAAGTTTCAAAATAGAAAGCACCCCGGCCAACATAACGATAATCGCGATCACCCAAGCAAAAATAGGGCGATCGATAAAGAAACGAGCCATAACTTTACCCTACTTTACTGTTCATCTGATTTCATTTCACTGAGCGGCTTGGCCTCCACCGCAGCACCAGGACGGATCTTTTGTAAACCTTCTACGATTAGCTGGTCGCCCACAGCTAAGCCACTGGTGATACGCCACTGATGGTCAATCACTTCAGCAGTAGTCACCACTTTAGATTCCACTTTATTATCTTGCCCCACCACCATGGCAACAGCCTCGCCTTTGGTATTACGAGTAATGGCTTTCTGAGGAACCAAAATGGCTTTTGGATCGGTGCCAGCATTGAGTACTGCTCGCACATACATGCCGGGCAATAGAATGCCGTCAGGATTGGGGAACTCCGCGCGTAAGGTTACCGAACCGGTATTTTCGTCAACACTCACTTCAGAAAAACGCAACGAACCAGAATGAGGATAAACAGTACCATCTTCTAAGATCAAGTTTACGTCGGCATTGTCGGCCGCTTGCAAATCACCTTGCTTAAGTTTGGCTTTGAGACGCAATAGCTGGGCGCTGGATTGCGCAATATCCACGTTAATTGGGTCAAGTTGTTGGATGGTAGCTAAAGTCTGGCTTTGATTAGCAGTCACTAAGGCACCTGCGGTAACACTCGACTTACCTATACGTCCGGAAATCGGCGCCTGTACCTGAGTATATTCAAGATTGATTTTAGCCGTATTAATGGCGGCTTTAGCCACCGTAACATTGGCTAAAGCCACTTTATAAGCAGCGTCAGCTTCATCGAATTCCTGTTCACTAATAGCATTAGTTTTTAATAGTGCTTGATAACGGTCGGCCGTTGCTTTTGCCGAAACTAAACTGGCATTGGCGCGGGCAAGCTCGGCTTCAGCGCTGGCTAAAGCGGCTTTATAGGTAGACGAATCAATTTTATATAGAGATTGCCCTTGTTCCACCTCGGCACCTTCAACAAAGCTACGCTCGGTAATAATGCCCGATACTTGTGGGCGAACTTCTGCCTCAAGAAAGGCTTTGCTACGCCCAGGCAGTTCGACTTGAATCGCCTGTGCTTGCGCTTTAACTTCCATCACCCCACTTCGGTGCTGGTTGCAGCGGGTTGACCACTCGCTTGCTCTTCTCCGCAAGCCGTTATCCATAATGCTACACTTAACACTGAGGCAATCTTAACTATCTGCCGCATAAAAACTCCTAATCAGGCTATCATCCCAAATGCCCGCCAACATCAAACAATAATGATGAGGCTATCTGCTGGAAGCGAAATTTACATAAAAAGAATCAGCACTTATCTCATAACTCAGCCTCAGCAGCAAGGCCGAGTTAAAGCTCAGTTAAAAACCAAAAATAAATGCAAACAAGAAGTGTTCAATAAATTATGAAGAATAACAACCGCAGTAGCGATAACTTACGCTTCTTTACATTCAGCAATGTGTGCCATTTGCCAATGGCTATTTGCTTGTTAACCCCTCGCTACGCCGAGACGCTAATATCAATAATAATACTAGCGCTTAGCCACTACTTTCTATTATCTTCTACTCCCCAAACAACAAGCTGTACACCTAACCGAGAGAGAGAAGGCTCTTGCTACCCGCTATCGACAACATAACACTAAGCTCAAGCCATTTTGAAATAAAACGTAAGTTTCTAATAAAGCTGGGCAAGGCGCTGCATAAATACGGTACGCCAGCCTTTCGTTTAGAATCGCACTTACAAAAAGTGGCAGAGACATTAGATATTGAAGGGTATTTTCTAATTACTCCTACCACTATGACCTTTGTATTGCGCTCCCCCGATGATACCCAAGAATACAATTATGTGATGCGAATGAAGCCGGGTGAAATAGACTTAGGCATGTTGGCTCGCACCAACCAACTGGTTAAGCAACTTACCCAACAAGAGCTCAGTCTGCAACAAGCTACCGAACAACTAAACGTATTAATTGAAGAAAAGTCTCCCTATTCAACTTGGCTCACCCTATTAGCCTTTGCCATCACTGGTGGTGCCTTTGCCATGTTAATGTCAGCCAATTGGAGCAGCATTATCTGTGCTACCTTGCTGAGCGGCATCTCCTTTTATTTAGCCTATCGCGCAGAATATTCAAAAGGAATTAGCGAAGCCTTAGAACCAGTAGCCGCTTTACTGTGTTCTTTTTGCACCGTAGCGCTGGCTCAGTTCATTCCCAATATAAATATTCCCTTGGTGATCCTATCCGCCATTATTGTCTTTATTCCTGGCTTATCACTCACCCTGGGGCTAAGCGAATTGGCCGCGCGCGAGTTAATATCCGGTACTGCAAGAATCATGGATGGCATTATGGTGCTGTTCAAACTGTACTTTGGCGCAGTGTTAGGTATGGCTTTTGGTGCGCTAATCTGGGGTCATTTGAGTATTCAAAGCGGCTTGGTGAGTGACTGGTGGGTAAAATGGCTGGGAGTGATTTTACTCACCCTTGGGCTCAGCGTGATTTTCAAAGTAAGAGCCAAAGATATCCCTTGGGGTGTACTGTCTGGCGTGATTGCCTATGCCGCCGCCTACGTTGGCAGCTTTCACTTAGGCGAAGCTCTTGGCCCCTTTATTGGTGCATTTGTGGTGGGTGTCTATGCCAACTTATTTGCAAAATTCACTCAATCTCCGGCCTCGGTAGTACTGTTGCAAGGGATTGTATTGTTAGTACCTGGCAGTAAAGCTTATATCAGTTTGAATTTCTTGGTACTTGGCGAGTCAATGGTAAGCATTCCGAATATCGGCTCGCAAACCTTCTTGATTTTCATGTCGATTGTCGCGGGAATACTGTTTGCTAACGTGGCTGTGCCACAACGCAGCTCTTTATAGAAAAAAGCGCTTAAGCTCGCACAAACTTAAGCGCTAGGAAAATTATCGAGGATAAAACTGCTACAAACTAGACCAAATGGCAGAAAAACGGTTCCCCGATAGCACCCTAAAATTGGAACGGTTTATAAAAACACAAAGGAACAACAAACTTACTCGGCAACCTCGCTATTTTCGCTATCTTCAGGCATACCCGAAATTTCAAGGTTCATGAATTCTGTTTGGCTGAGTAATCCGTCTTTATCGGTATCTAACTCAGCCCACACTTCAGTAAGAATGGGCAGTTGCGCTGCTTCTTCTTGACTGACAAATGCATCTTGGTTGCTATCTAATTGCTCAAACACTTCACTATTAGCAGAAGCGAGACTGGCAACAAATAGTGCTAACATTGGAAAGCTATACTTCAACTTCATAACAAACTCCTTGATTTACTTCAGCATCATCGACCGTGTTATCACGGGCTTAACCACATATAGCAAGCACTGTTCCAACTTATAAATCACCTTAAATAACATACAGTTAAGTTAAAACAAAGTAATCAGAAAGCCATTTGCGTCGCTTATCGGCGACAGTCAAGGTAGCTTAAATACCCAAACGCCATAATCACCTGCTTTCACGCTGTCGCCATTTAACGTCACCCTCTAGACTCAAAAAATAAAGCTTTATATTTCAGCTCATTAGAACAAAAATGCTAGCTAGGCTTGGGAGTGCTAAACTGGCTAAACAGCGTTAAAGAAAGGACTTCTTATGTTTAAGCAAAATCTACTTAGCTTAGCTTTGCTAGTTAGCCACTCGGTATTCGCCACTAGCCAAGTTGCTGACCAATTTGCTCCTGAGCAAGCTTCCGGTCACCGAAACAAAGCTGAAGTTATTGCCCATAAATTCATGGTCTCCGCCGCCAACCCCTTGGCGGTAGAAGCTGGTTATGAAGTATTAAAAGCCGGCGGCAGCGCGGTTGATGCAATGATAACCGTCCAAACCGTACTCGGCTTGGTTGAACCGCAGTCTTCGGGAATTGGCGGCGGCGCTTTTGTGGTTTACTTCGATGCCCAAAGCCAACAAATTACCAGTTTCGATGGCCGTGAAATGGCCCCAGCCAAAGTCAAACCAGAACTCTTTCTCGACAACCAAGGGCAGCCTCTGCGCTTTTATGATGCGGTCGTCGGTGGCCGCTCCGTTGGCAGCCCCGGCGTGGTAGCCTTATTTGAACACTTACATCAACGATACGGCAAACAGGCTTGGCCAAGCTTATTTGAACCAGCAATAGAATTAGCCCAGCAAGGCTTTCATGTCAGCCCTCGGCTGGCTCAGTTAATTGCAGGAGACGAGCAACGCTTGGGCCGATTCCCGGCCACCCGTAATTACTTCTTTGATGAGCAAGGGCGAGCTCTACAAGCGGGTGATTTACTTAAAAATCCAGACTATGCCGATAGCTTAAAAATAATCGCCGAGCAAGGCGCCAAAGGCTTTTATCAAGGCCCCATTGCTAGCGCTATTGTCGATGCCGTGCAGTGGCAAAACGATAATCCAGGCCTGTTGACACTGGAAGATCTGGCGAATTACCAGGTAAAACAGCGTCCCGTTGTGTGTAGCCCCTATCTGCAATATTCGATATGCGGAATGGGGCCGCCAAGTTCCGGGGCGAGTACGCTAGGGCAAATTATGGGTATCGCAGCCCACTTTCCTCTGTCCAAATGGGGACCAAACAGTCCACATAGTTGGCGCGTTATTGGTGATGCGTCTAGGCTCGCTTTTGCCGACCGAGGTAGGTATTTAGCCGACAGCGATTATGTAGAGGTACCACTAAAGCAGCTGCTAGCACCGGATTACCTTAAAGCAAGAGCGAAACTATTAGACACTCAACGCGCCTTGGAAACAGTCAGTGCGGGAGAACTGACTCTGAGTGCTTATCGCAGCGATGATCAAAGCATTGAACTTCCCTCTACCAGCCACATTAGTATTGTAGACGCCCAAGGCAATGTATTATCGATGACCAGTAGCGTGGAAAATGCTTTTGGCTCACGGGTCTTTGTTAAAGGTTTTCTACTCAATAACCAGCTGACTGATTTTTCCTTTGTTCCTGAAAAAGACGGTCTAGCCGTGGCCAACCGAGTAGCAGCCGGAAAACGGCCTCGCTCGTCGATGTCTCCCACCATTGTGCTAGAAAACCAGCAACCGATTATTGCCATTGGCTCGCCCGGTGGTAGCAACATTATTGGTTACGTTGCGCAAGCGCTAATTAGCCACCTCAGCTGGAATATGAGCTTGCAGCAAGCCGTAGAACAGCCTCATTTAAATAATCGCTTCGGTACCTATGAACTGGAAGCCAATAGCAGCGCCATAGAAATGCAAGCGGCTTTAAAGGCCATGGGCTATCAGACCAAAGTAAAACAGATGACCTCGGGACTACAGGGCATTCGAATTTATCCAGATAAACTAGTAGGAGCTGCAGATCCACGCCGCGAGGGAATAGCGAAAGGTGATTAAGGGATATATCACCCAGCAGTAATAAATAAGGCCACTACTGTGGCCTTATTTAAACTCACTTGCTTAGATGATTCGATGCTCATCTAACATTGCCTGACGGGCTTTTTTCTTTTCTTCGAGCAGGGCCATTTTAGCTTTGCGCTTATCGCAAGGCTCAGGGCAATCACAGACCTTTTCAATGCCCAGTGAAGCAATCCCACCACAGCTACCGCTAATGGTTTTCTTTTGAAAAATGTAACCTACCGCCATCGCTGCAATAACTACGAGGAAAAACACAAAGCTGACAACAAAATAAGCCATTACAGACTCCTTAACTGTTTGTTATTGGGCAACGAAGGGTTCAAAAGCAGCACTAATATGCTCAACAAACTGCTCACCCTGCTTTTCAATAATATACACCGCTAGCTGCTGTTTTTCAGCAAAAGCCATAGCCGCTTCTACTCCCATCACGGTAAATGCGGTCGCGTAAGCATCGGCCATCATGCTGGTATCGGTAATCACCGTAACCGAGACAATGTGGTTGGCGATAGGCATGCCAGTGCTAGCATCAATAGTATGCGAATAACGAATACCATCTTGTTCAAAATAATTACGATAATCTCCGGAGGTAGCTATGCCTCTGTCCCCTGGAGTAATAATCTTTTGCACCGCGCGCTGTTGTGCTAAGGGTTTTTCCACCGCAATCCGCCAAGCGCTTGCGTTGTCATTATGCCCTTTTAAGCGCAGCTCTCCGCCAATGTCCACCATGTAGTTAGCAAAGCCCTGTTGTTCCAACAAAGCGGCTACTCGGTCCACTCCATGGCCCTTGGCTATCGCCGACAAATCAATATACAGCTCGGGAATATCCTTGCTTAGTTCATCACCTTGCAAATGCAAATTGTGATAACCCACCTTAGCCCGAGTTGCCTCTAACAGCTGCTGGTCTGGGCGCTTCTCAACCCGTCCATCAGGACCAAAGCCCCATAAGTTAACCAGTGGCCCTACGGTTATATCAAAAGCACCTTGGCTATCTTCAGAAAGCTGCAAGGCGGCTTCGATAACTTGCTTAAGGTGAGGTGATAGTTTAAACGCTTGAGCTTCTCGATATTGATTAAAACGCGACAGTTCAGAGTCGGGAATGTAAGTCGACATTTCCTGATTAACTTGCCGTAATAAGTGATCAATATCGGATTGAAGCGCTTCACCATCGGGTAACTTAGCCTGCGGCTCAACTAACTTAATTTGATAATAAGTGCCCATGGTTCGCCCTTCAATTTGCAGGGTATACAAATCGTTTTGCTCACTACAGCCACTAACAAAAAAGGCTAGCCCAAGCAGGGCTAGCCAATAATACTTCACTAAACTCACTGCTTAGCCACCAAAGTCATCGAGAAGAATGTTTTCGTCTTCCACACCTAAATCTTTAAGCATGTTAATTACAGCGGCATTCATCACCGGTGGACCACACATGTAGTACTCACAGTCTTCTGGAGCATCGTGATCTTTGAGATAGTTTTCATACAGTACGTTATGAATAAAGCCAGTTTTACCTTCCCAATCATCACCAGGCTGGGGATCAGAAAGCGCAACGTGCCATTCAAAGTTATCATTTTCGCGCGCTAGCATGTCAAAATCTTCTTCATAGAAGATCTCACGACGAGAGCGAGCACCGTACCAGAAGCTAATCTTACGCTTAGACTTCAAACGCTTAAGCTGATCAAAGATATGCGAGCGCATAGGTGCCATGCCCGCACCACCACCAATAAAGACCATCTCAGCATCAGTATCTTTAGCAAAGAATTCACCGAAGGGGCCAGAAATAGTAACCTTATCACCTGCTTTCAGGTTAAAGATGAACGAAGACATTTTACCGCAAGGTAGGCTCATGTTATTGGGTGGCGGCGTAGCGATACGCACGTTCAACATGATAATGCCTTCTTCTTCTGGGTAGTTCGCCATCGAATAAGCACGTACCGTTTCTTCGTCCACTTTAGACTCTAAATTAAAGAAGCCAAAATGTTCCCAGTCGCCACGGTATTGCTCTTCGATATCAAAATCAGCGTACTTAACATGATGGGCAGGCGCTTCAATTTGAATGTAACCACCAGCACGGAACGGAACCGATTCACCATCAGGGATTTGTAACTTAAGCTCTTTAATAAAGGTCGCTTTGTTATCGTTAGAGATAACCGTACATTCCCATTTTTTCACGCCAAAGATTTCTTCGGGTAAAGTAATCTTCATATCCTGCTTAACGTTAACTTGGCAGGCTAAGCGCAGACCTTCAGCGGCATCACGCTTACTAATATGGTCCAACTCAGTGGGAAGAATATCGCCGCCGCCTTCAAGTACGTGTACGTGGCACTGTCCACATGAACCGCCACCACCACAGGCAGAAGAAACAAAGATCCCAGAATTACCTAACACCCCAAGTAGCTTGCTACCGGCTTGAGTAGTAATCGCTTTATCGGGATCATCATTAATTAAAATTTGAATATCACCAGAACTGACCAGCTTAGACTTAGCAAACAAAATAACTGTTACTAAAGCCAAGACGATCAAGGTAAACATAGTTACGCCGAGAATAATTTCCATCGACTAATTTTCCTTGTAGTTATTGGCCGTCTTAAAGCTGAACGCCAGAGAACGACATAAACGCCATCGCCATTAGACCCACCGTGATAAAGGTAATCCCTAAACCACGCAAACCATCAGGCACATCAGAGTACTTCATCTTTTCACGAATACCAGCTAGAGCAACAATGGCCAACATCCAGCCAATACCACTACCTAAACCGTAAACTAAAGATTCGCCTAAGTTATATTCACGTTGCACCATAAACGATACACCACCAAAAATGGCACAGTTCACGGTAATCAACGGTAAGAAAATACCCAAGGCCTGATAAAGGGCTGGAAAGTATTTATCCAACACCATTTCAAGTATCTGAACTAGAGCGGCAATCACACCAATAAAGGTAATAAAGCCTAGAAAGCTTAAGTCAGCATCTGGTAGACCAGCCCACTCTAAGGCACCAGGCGCAAGCAGGTTAAAATAAATAATTTGGTTAACCGGAACCGAAATACCTAATACCACGGTAACGGCAACGCCCAAACCAAATGCGGTTTTCACTTTCTTAGAAACGGCCAGGAAAGTACACATCCCTAGCAAGAAAGCCAAAGCCATATTTTCAATGAAAATAGAGCGAACTAAGAGACTAATATAATGTTCCACTCGATTACTCCTTCGGCTCTACTTGTTCAGGGTAAATAGTACGTAATCCCCAAATCAATAAGCCAATGATGAAGAATGCAGACGCGGGTAATAACAACAGACCATTGGGTTGATACCAACCACCGTTGTTAATCAAAGGCATAATCTCGATACCAAACAAAGAACCCGAACCAAACAGCTCACGCACTGTGCCAACCGACATTAAAATTGCACCGTAACCCAAACCATTACCGATGCCGTCTAAGAAAGACTTCATCGGAGGCTCTTTCATGGCAAAGGCTTCTGCACGCCCCATTACGATACAGTTGGTAATAATCAAACCAACAAATACCGAGAGTTGTTTAGAGATATCGTAAACCACCGCCTTGAGGATTTGGTCCACCACAATTACCAACGAAGCAATAATCGCCATCTGCACGATAATCCGCACACTACTTGGAATGTGGTTACGAATCATCGAAATAAACAAGTTAGAGAATGCCGTTACCATCATCACGGCCAGCGTCATTACAAAGGCGTTTTCCAGTTTACTGGTCACTGCCAAAGCAGAACACACACCCAATACCTGCAGAGCAATTGGGTTATTACCTAATATCGGCCCGAACAGTACCTTTTTCGTTTCTTTAGCATCAGCCATTGTTTAAGCCTCCCTGTTGCAACTTGGCCAGGAACTTACCAAAGCCTTTATCGCTTAACCAAAATTTAAAAGTGTGATCGACACCGTTACTGGTTAAGGTTGCCCCCGATAAACCATCTACTTTATGTGGGGAACCTTCAGGCGCAGAACCTTTAATGATGTTAATAGCCACATCGCCATTTTCATCGTAGAGTTTTTTGCCTTCAAACTTCGCTTGCCAAAGTGGGTTTGCCACTTCGCCACCCAATCCGGGAGTTTCCCCTTGATCGTAGTAAACGATGGCATCAATAGTATTGCCATCAGGTTGTACCGCTAAAAACGCATACATAGTTGACCACAGACCGCGGCCATGCACGGGTAAAATCACTCGTTCTACTTCACCTTGGTCATTTTTTACCAAATACACACTAGCTAGGTTAGAACGGCGAACAATACCTGCAATATCTTCTTCACCCGATAAACGAATACTGGTATCAGGATCCTTTGCGGCTTTACGCTGTTCAAAGGTAGCCGGATTAACTTTGTCATCACTAACAAACTCACCGGTTTCAATGTCTACTACTTTTGGCTCTATCACCTCTGCGTAAACTTTCGCTACATCACGGCCGGCTAAATCCACACCCGACACCGCTAAAATATTCTTTTGTTTATCTTCAGCGGCGTTCTGTTGCTGCATGCCTCGCAAACCAACGGCAGCCAGCGATACAACAATCGAACACACTAAACTTACGCCAACAACAACCTTTATGGTTTTGGCTAAGGAATCATTACTGGCCATCGCGAGCAAGCCTCCGTTTGATATTGGCTTGAACTACAAAGTAGTCAAAAATCGGGGCAAATAAGTTAGCGAAAAGAATGGCTAACATCATGCCCTCTGGGAATGCAGGGTTTACCACGCGGATTAACACTACCATCACGCCAATAAGAGCGCCGTACCACCATTTACCTTTATCGGTAAACGAAGCTGATACAGGGTCAGTTGCCATGAAGAACATGCCTAAGGCAAAGCCCCCTAATACAAAGTGCCAATGTGGTGGTAATTGGAACATCATGTTGCTGTCAGAACCGATTAGGTTTAACAACAAACTGGTAGCTATCATGCCTAACATCACGCCTGCGACAATCCGCCAAGAAGCCACATTAGTAATAATCAAGAACAAACCACCTAGCGCCAATAGGAAGGCTGAGGTTTCACCGCTTGAACCTTGAATAAAGCCAAAGAAGGCATTCATCCAAGTGATACCTTGTGCAGCTAAGCCTTCAACACCTTGAGCCGCCACTACACTTAGTGGGGTTGCCCCAGAGAAGCCATCTACCGCAGTCCATACTGCATCACCAGAAATAGCGGTTGGGTACGCGAAGAACAAAAACGCACGTCCCGCTAAAGCCGGATTTAAGAAGTTTTTACCGGTTCCACCAAACACTTCTTTCGCCACCACCACACCAAAGGTGATACCTAGAGCCACTTGCCATAAAGGCATAGTAGCGGGCAGCGTTAGCGCGAATAGGATGGAAGTAGCAAAGAAGCCTTCGTTGACTTCATGGCCGCGAACCGAAGCAAATAACACTTCCCAAAAACCACCCACAACAAACGCGGTGAGGTAGATAGGCAGAAAGAACACTGCACCATAAAGCAAGGATGCGAACCATCCAGCGTCTGCCCCGAGAGGAACGCCCAATAGACTCAATAAGGCACCATGCCAGTCATCAGGTAAACTACCAGTGCCAGCCATAATCGCTTCATTAGCCTGAATACCGGTGTTGTACATGCCAAAAAACATCGCTGGCATTAGGGCTAGCCAAACGAAAATAATGATACGTTTTAAATCAATCGCATCACGAACATGGGTGTTCTTTTTAGTGACAAGGCCTGGGGTATAAAGAAATGTCGCTGTCGCCTCATATAAAGCAAACCACTTTTCGTGTTTACCACCAGGTAGAAATTGCGGTTCAATTTTTTCAATAAAATGCTTAAGACTCATGCTTAACCTTCCTTCTCAATCTTGGTCAAGCAATCACGCAGCACGCTACCGTACTCGTATTTGCCGGGACACACAAAGGTACATAGCGCCAAATCTTCTTCATCTAACTCTAAGCAACCCAATTGTTGGGCACTGTCAGTGTCATTGGCCAATAAATCACGAAGTAACAGAGTGGGTAAAATATCTAAAGGCATCACTCGCTCATATTGACCAATTGGTACCATGGCACGAGCACTACCACCAGTGGTCGTTGTGAATGAGAACAATTTGCTCTTGTTCAAGCCAGAGATGAATACCTTAGCTAGAGAGAATTTTTTACTGCCGGGAACAGCCCAGCCCATAAATTCTTTTTCGTAGCCTTCTTCCACCGCTGACACTTGCATGTGATAACGACCTAAATAGGCATGAGGACCAGTTGCATGAGTACCCATCAATACCGTACCCGAAATCACTCGGTGCTCTCCGTCAATCAATTCCCCTTCAATCAATTGATTGATGTCGGCACCCAATTCGGTACGTAATAGGCGCGGTTCTTTAACCACTGGGCCAGCCAGAGAAATAATCCGCTGATTGTAAAGTTTACCGGTGGCAAACAGATGACCGAAGGCAATCACGTCCTGATAAGAAATAGACCACAGCGTACGTTGAGCACTGGCCGGCTTAAGGGTATGAATATGAGTACCGGCTAGGCCTGCCGGATGAGGTCCAGCAAAAACATGCTCTTCAACACGGGCTGCATCCGACTTGGGCAAATCATTATTTGCTTTACAAACAAATACTTCACCACTGGTTAAACGCGACAAAACTCGCAAACCGGTCAGGTAAGCAGCTTGGTTTTGGTCGATAACCACTTTAGGATCGGCTGCTAATGGATTGGTGTCGATGGCAGTAACAAAGATAGCGGAGGGTTCTGAATCTATCGCAGGTACTTTGCTATAAGGACGCGTTCTAAACGCAACCCACTGACCAGAATTAACTAACCGGTCTACGATTTGGGCGCGCTCTGCTTTATCAATCTCAGCGTCGCTTAACTTACCAAAATCAATGCTTTCGCCATCTTGCTTTTCAATCACTACCGATTGCAAGACACGCTGGGCACCACGGTTAATTTCCTGAATAACACCGGCACAAGGTGCGGTAAACACAACGCCGAGATTCTTTTTGTCTTCGAACAACGCCTGACCTTGACTTACCACATCACCAACTCGAACTTTCATTGTAGGGCGCATGCCTACATAATCTTCGCCGAGTACTGCAACTTTGGTAACAATAGACGCGTCTACTATTTGTTGTTTGGGACTGCCCTTAATCGGCAAGTCCAATCCTTTATTTATTGTAATCATACTCTCTTACACATGTGTTGGGTCGGAAGACGAGCGATGATCTCTGTGTAACTTTTGCACTCAAAAATAATTAGTTCGACTAACAAGTCATAGACAATTAGCTAACAAGACACAGAAATCGCGATTATTCTAGCACCAAATAACCCCATTTCACCAAAGAAAAAGGCCAAAAATGTAGCCTACGCAGCCAAAGTGTTAGCAAAATGTTAATACTTAGACAAAACTACTTTTTAGCCCACCAAACCTTAACCAAGCCCGCTGGAAAACTTTTCTAAACAAAAAATCAACATAATCAGATTATTCTAATGCTGTTGGATGCAACTCCACCTGATTATACTTATTAACGCCAAATTGAAACCGTTGGTAACTACTGAGAACCCTTTCAAAGAAGGGATCCTGCTGAGCCAAATCTGAGATAACTTCCGCACTAAGTTGTTTAAGTTTGTCTAGCACAGGGGGAGGGAAAGCCAATACTTCCACTCCATGCTCATTGGCCAGTATATTCAATGCTTCTACATTGTAGACGACATACTCATTAAGCGTTTCTTGATTCACCACTTCAGTAGCATTTTCTACAATTCTTTGTAAATCAGCAGGTAACGCTCTAAATGCTTGCTCATTAACAATAAATTCTAAATTAGTACTGGGCTCATGCCAGCCTGGATAATAATAGTAGGAAGCCACTCGGTGAAAACCAAACACCAAATCATTATAGGGACCGACCCACTCCACCGCATCCAACTCTCCTGATTGTAAGGCGGTAAAAAGTTGTCCTGCGGACTGGGTACTGGTTTGTGCTCCTAATTTGGTCAATACATCGCCCCCCAAACCGGGAAAACGGATCTTTAGCTGCTTAAAACTATCGATAGAGGTGATTTTCTTATTAAACCAGCCGCCCATTTGAGCGTCGGTATTACCGCCCGGAAAAGGGATAACATGGTAGGGCGCATAAAGTTCTCTCCATAGCTCTAAACCCCCACCAAGATATAACCAGGCATTCAGCTCTTTAGCTCGCATACCAAAAGGGATGGCAGTAAAAAATACCGCCGCAGGCAACTGTTTTTGCCAGTAGTAGGAAGCACTGTGGCCCATTTCTACTTTGCCCTCAGACACCACCTTAAACACATCCATGGCCGAGTGTAACTCATCGGCGCCATACACCTTAATGGTTAAGCGTCCGCCACTCATGGCTTGCACTTCTTCTGCAAAACGCTCAGGGGTTGAACCTAAACCAGGTAAGTCTTTGGGCCATGAGGTTACCAAAGTCCAAGTAAACTCTGGCTTACTCGCGGCCGACTCGTTAAATATCGAGCCATAACAGGATGTTAGCAAACAAGCTAACAAGCTAACTTTTATATATAAGCGCATTAAACAATCCTTATTTGATGCGTATCTATGATTAAGTTTGCTTAGTGGCCTCCACGGCATTGTGGAGAGCTAGGAACAGCTTGCAACTGTGCCCACTGGCTGGGGGTGTAGGTGTGCATCGCCAAAGCATGAACATCGGTTTTCAGCTCATCGGCTAAGGCCTGATTGACCGCCCGGTGGCATTGCAACAAACGTTTCCCTTCAAACTCCTCACTCACTATAGTCACTTTAAAATGACTTTCTGAGCCCTCTGGCACATTATGCATATGGCTTTCATTTTCTACCGCTAAGTATTGTGGCGCAAAGGCCTGTTGTAACTTCTCTTTGATGATGGTTTCTACACGCATGCTAGAGTCCTGCATTGCTTTATTAACTTAAACTCATTGTATAACGAAACGTTAAATTAATCCTTGGACGTTTTACTTTCAGCATCTTAGGTAAACTGTGCTGCCATTGCTGCTGCGAAAGTTGATTCATTAGCAGCATATCGCCGTGTTCCAAAAGGTATTCCCTGCGCTCATTATTCAGCTTATGGCGGAATAAAAAACGTCGCGCTTCGCCCAAACTCAGCGATGCAATTACCGGGGCCGAGCCCAATTGCTTCTCATTGTCGCTGTGCCAGCCCATATAATCTGCGCCATCTCGATAGTAGTTGAGCAGAACGCTGTTAAACGGCTGTTGAACTCGCTGCTCTAAGGCTTGCTTTAACGCTAACAAATAGTCTGGCCAAGGGCTTGGCTCACGCCAGCGACCAGAGTAACGGTAAGCGCAGTCTTCATCACCTACCCACAATGACAAGCGAGGCTCTAAACAACGTTTACCAAATACTTGAATATGGTGTTGCTGCCATGGCAACTCGTTTTGTAAGCGCTGAAACAACCGTGTCGCCTCTCCGGCATTTAACCAAGCTCGATAAACTAACAATTGCTGGTTAATATCACTGTGTGTTGCCGGTTCCACTGCAGTCGATTCCTCGTCACTGTTGCTTTAGTTTAGGCCTCAACTTAGATACACTGCTGCCACTATTCAAGGCCTGCGTCAACAAACCCATAATGAGTCAACATTTGCAGCTAAACTCGCACTCACTAAACTTATCACGTTATCCTCAAGAGCATAGCCAAGATTTACGCGCTTGGAGCGCCGCCGATGAGTTATTGCTTGATTATGCCAATCAGCAAAACGCCATCGCGCATCACATTCTCATTATTAATGATGAGTTTGGTGCTTTGGCCTGTGGTGTGTTAGCCATGCCGCAATTTGCCCACAGCCAAATTACTTGGCTAAGTGACTCCTTTGTGGCACAGCAAGCGCTAAAACAAAACCTAGCAGCCAATCAACTCGACCCACAGCGGCTTAATATTGTATCAAGTACTTCTGAACTACCCGCGGCTGAGCTGATTTTGATGCGCTTAGCCAAAAGCCTAAATTACTTGGAATATCAGCTAATAAGCCTACAAAGTATATTAAACGAAAGTAGTAAATTTGCCTGTGGAGCGATGTTAAAAAGCTTACCCAAGTCGGTGTTTAGCTTATTTGAACAACATCTCGGTAATGTCACCACTTCGCTAGCAAAGAAAAAAGCCCGTTTATTGTTTGGCCATTACCAGCAAAAGCACAGCGCAATGCCCTACCCTAAGTGCTGGCAGATTGCCGAATACCAATGGCAACTCAAGGACCACGCCAACGTATTTTGCTTTGGCAAATTCGATATTGGTACGCGCTTCATGTTACAGCACCTTCCTGCCAAAGATGTCGAAACGGTGATCGACCTTGGCTGCGGCAACGGCCTGTTAGGCTTACGCGCTTTAGAGCTTTATCCCAATGCCCATGTTCAGTTTTGTGATGAGTCGGCCATGGCTCTAGCATCGGCGCAAAATAACGTCAGTTTAAATCATCCAGAACAGCTAGCTCGCTGCCGTTTTAGCCAAGACAACGGGCTGCAACATCAAGAGAGTGATAGCGCCGATCTGATCCTATGCAATCCACCTTTTCATCAGCAAAACACCATTTCCAGCCATATCGCCCAGCAAATGTTTCGTGACGCTAAGCGCTGCTTACGCTCGGGCGGCCAGCTATTGGTCGTGGCCAACCGCCACCTTGGCTACCACCCCTTATTAAAAAGCTTATTTGGGGGTTATAAGTTGCTGGCCAGCAATAGTAAATTTGTTATTCTGAGCAGTACTAAGCGTTAATCCGACAATATAGGTGATCCCATTGCAAAAGCCGTCTTTATTAACCGCCCTCACATTGGGGATGACTCTCCTACTTGGCGCCTGTAGTAGCCAACCTCAACAGGTTGAACTTACTCCTCAGGTAGAACTCAACACTGCGCAGCAGGTAAATAGTATCATCGCCATACGCTCGCAAGATCTACGCAGCAACCGTTTTTTAATCAGCATTCATCAACAAGACCAAGAACAGGCTGAGCTTATCGCCAGTGCCAATAACTTACGCCAAAGCATTGAACAACAGTTAAGCCAAGCTTGGCAGCAACAAGGTTTAGGCGTGGTTGCCGATGCTCCACAACGCATTACCATTGATATTCTTGAGCTAGCCAGCCGGGTAGACGAAAGCAGCGTTAAATACCAAGCCAGCAGTACCATACGCATTAGCGTTACTGTAGATACCCCAGTCAAACCTTAACTAAGCAATTTCGCTCAAAGCATAGCCATGAAGGGGCATTCTCAGTCAATGTGAATAAACAGGCGGAGGCCATGAGTCAACAACTGTCACAACTACTGAGTGAAATTGCCAGCGACCCTCAATTATTAGCAGTATTGGAGAATCAACAATGAATTTGAGTATCTTACGCAAAGGACTTATCACCGCCGCAGTGGCCTTGTTAAGCCTAAATGTGAGTGCAGAAACCGTCCGCTTTATTACCAACCAAGGTAATTTTGAAATGCAGCTCAAACCTGAAGCAGCGCCTAAAACGGTGGCTAACTTCCTACGTTACGTTGAGGATGGTAGCTACAAAGGAACCCTGTTTCATCGCACCATTCCCGGTTTTATGGCTCAAGGTGGTGGTTACTCCATCAATTACGAACAAGTCGCTACCTATAAACCAGTAGAAAACGAATCTAAAAATGGCCTAAGCAATACCCGCGGTAGCGTAGCCATGGCCAGAACCAACGATCCGCATAGCGCCACTCGCCAGTTTTTCATTAACGTTATCGACAACGGCTATCTCGATGGCAGCCCCAATAAATTTGGTTATACCGTATTTGCCGAAATCAGTGCCGGTATGGATGTGGTAGACAAAATCGTTAATAAACCCACTAAAAGCGGTCCGATTCCCGGCATGCGTAACGTGCCCATGGAAAAAGTCATTATCGAAGACGTAGTACTTGTAGACCAAGCACAACCTTAGCCTTTCACCCCGCCACCGAGCATAATATGAAAACAGCGCTAAATCCTTGGCTTGCACAACGCTCCCATGGAAAACGTCATCATCGAAGACGGGCTACTGCTGGAGCCGGCACAGCCTTAAGCCTTGGCCGATCATCGCCCCCATCATCGGGATCACTATGAAAACTGCGCTAAACTGGTCCCAAACACTACGCTCTTATCTTGATAAACGCTTACTTTGGGTATTTATGCTGGGTTGCGCCAGTGGTTTTCCGTGGGTGCTGATAGGCTCAAACATGTCGGGCTGGCTCACCGATGCAGGCTTATCTCGCTCGGCCATTGGCTTTTTTGGCTCGGTATTCACGGTTTACGCGATTAACTTTATGTGGGCGCCATTGGTGGATAGGGTTAAGCTGCCACTACTGCATACCTGGTTGGGGCAACGCCGCAGCTGGATATTTTTCTGCCAAAGCATCGTATTAATCTGCACCTTTGGCATCGCCCAGTTCGACCCGGCTAAAAGCCTGATGTTTACCTCACTGTTAGCCCTGTGCATTGCCACCGCCTCCTCTACTCAAGATATAGCTATCGATGCTTACCGTATCGACAGTTTCTCTACTAGTGATCCGCACCGCCTGCCGCAAGCGTCGGCTATGGCCGTCATTGGTTGGTGGACCGGCTACTCGCTCCCCGGCTATTTAGCCTTCATCAATGCCGATGAAATTGGCTGGAACGGGGTGTATTTAGGCATGTGTATCATCGTAGCGCTCTTAATGCTATTTACCGTATTAGTAAAAGAACCGCTGACTAACCGCGATGCCCTACAACAACAGGCTGAAGCGCGTCACGCCGCCTACCTCGGCACCAAATCCCCCATGGTGGCTTGGCTAACCGTGACCGTGGCAGAACCCTTTCTCGACTTCTTCCGGCGTAATGGCGTAAGAGTCGCCGTAACGCTGCTGTTATTCGTCTTTTTATTCAAAATTGGCGAAGCCTTTTTGGGCAGAATGTCGATCACCTTCTATCGCGAAGTCGGCTTTAGCAACGATCAAATTGGCTATTACTCTAAGCTGATTGGCTGGGGAGCCACCGTTGCCTTTACCTTAATCGGCAGTGCCTTCAATGTGCGCTTTGGTCTGGTTAAGGGCTTGATTTTGGGAGGCATCGCCATGTCTGCCAGTAACCTGATGTTTGCCTGGATAGCCTCAACCGGTCCTGATGAGCAGCTATTCTTAGCCACCATTATTGTGGATAATTTTACCAGCGCCTTCGCCACCGTGGCCTTTGTATCATTTTTAACCGTGCTCACCGGCCAAGCCTTTTCGGCCACCCAATATGCCTTATTAGCCAGTTTAGGTAACTTAGGCAGAACCACACTGGCATCATTCAGTGGCAGCCTGGCCGACTACCTAAACTCGTGGCCGCTGTTTTTCATACTCACTGCGGTCATGGTAACGCCTAGCTTACTAATGTTAGTCAGCTTGCGCGCTTACTTTGCTAAGATTCTAAAACACAATCAAGACAGCAAAGATAACACGCCGTAAGCGGGCTAAATAACAAAAGCCGAGGAACAAGGAACTCAACTAACAATGGCCTTTACTACAAAACTGGTTAATTATCCTACGGCGATTGCCGGTCTTGGCTTAGCAATTGCTAGCCTTGGCTTAGTTTGGTCTCAGCATGTCACTCACTCTACCGGGCTACAATACCTCGGGGCCCTGGTTGCGGCGGCACTGGTGTTACCGCTACTGTTAAAGTTTAGTTACCGCCCAAGCCTGTTAGTTAAAGAACTGCGACACCCTGTAGCGGGCGCCATGCTTCCGGTGGTTACCATGAGCATCATGGTAATGGCCAAATCGCTGGCAGTGGTGCAACTGGAGTGGGCGGTGGCTTTAGGCTTCGGTGCATTTATTCTGCAACTATTGTTACTGCTTAGTTTTGCTTACTACCGCAGTCAATACTTAGTGTTAGAGCACTTTATCCCTTGCTGGTTTATACCTCCCATAGGCTTGGCTTTATGGCTGGTGGTAAGTCCAATCGCACTGTCTACCCCGCTGATTAAAATTATCTTATATGGCAGTTTACTGGCCTATGCACTGCTGCTGCCCTTGGTCATTTATCGCCTTAAAGCGGCGCCTTTGGCCTTAGAGCAGCGCCCCTTTTTAGCCATTTTGGCCACCCCAGCCAGCTTGATTTTATTGGCCTACTTGGTGACTACACCAAAACTAAACCCGGCCTTCGTTTACAGTCTTGCCGCCCTAGCAATACTCATGACCCTAAGTGTTTATTTACTGTTGGCACTGTTATTACTCAAGCTACCTTTTAGCCCAACTTACGCAGCCTTTACCTTTCCATTGGTCGTCAGCAGTAGCGCCTTATTTCAATTAGGGCTATTTATGCAAAATCGCATCGAGGCTGGCAGTCTAGGGCAAAGCTTGGTAGAGAGCCTAGCCTATCTAGAATTGGCTGTAGCCAGTCTCATGGTGGTTTACGTAGCGGCTCGCTATCTGCGCCATTACTGGCCACAACGGCATTAAAAAAGGCCGAGAACTCGGCCTTTAAAAATAAATCATTTAATCTGCCCGCTGGGAGCCAATATTAATCGCGGAAGTTATTAAACTGGAAGGCTTGGTCATAGTCTCCACCACGCACCAAAGCCATTGCCGCCTGTAAGTCATCGCGTTTCTTACCGGTTACCCGTACTTGCTCGCCTTGGATAGAGGCCTGAACTTTCAATTTGGCATCTTTGATTTGCTTAATGATTTTCTTAGCGGTGGGCTGGTCAATACCATTTTTAAAGTTCACCACTTGCGAGTGGGTTTTACCGCTACGTGTTACCTCGGCTAAATCTATCGCTTTAGCGTCTACTGAACGTTTAACCAAGGTGCCACGAAGAATGTGCAACATTTGATTGAGTTGAAATTCGGCTTCCGCAGTCATCTTGATCGAGCCATCTTTATATTCAAAACTCGCTTCCACGCCACGAAAATCAAAGCGAGTTTCGAGTTCGCGCACCGCATTCTCACAAGCATGGCGAACTTCGTTAGTATCAATCTCAGAAACAATATCAAATGATGGCATCAGCCTTCTCCTAAAAACAGTAAATCAAATAATCTCGACATTATATGCGCTAAAGCGCAACAGCACTATCTTCAGCCTCAAACACAGCAACATGAGTAAGCCATAGTTTGATGACACAACCTCACCGGACGCGCTTGCCTACTATTGAACAAGCCAGCGATAGCGACTATGGTTGGGCACATGCCAAGCACTCGCTTGTGTCAATTATCACTAATCAATAAACGAAGGTTGTATGTATCACTGCGCAATTATTGGTGCCGGAGCCGTAGGGGGTTAATAGCGGCCAAGCTCAGCCAAAACCACAACAAGGTCTGTTTTGTGGACCGGCGCTTAAGCGAGTCTTCTCAGCTAGAACTTGAACTGGAGCAATGGCAAGGGGTAAAGCTACAGTTTAAGCTGCCCTATTTAAACCAGTTAGCACCTTGTCGTTGGCTGATCATTTGCGTCAAAGCCCACCAAGTCGCTCAAGCTATAGAGGGCTTAAGCATTGCTGCAGACTGCCAAGTATTGTTAATGGTTAATGGCATCGGCGCCGAACAAAGTCTGCTAAGCACCCTTAAACCCGAGCAACTGTTTTTGGCCAGTAATACTCATGGCGCACTGCTCATCGACAAGCAAGCTCATCAGCTGCGAGTAAAACATACTGGCTTAGGTAAAATTGACCTTGGCGGCTACCTCAACCAAGTGCTAAAACCCCAGTATTTAGCTTATCTAAACCAAGCCTTTGAACCAGTTTATTGGCACAATAATATCTATCCGGTGTTATGGCAAAAACTGGCGATTAATTGTTGTATTAACCCACTCACAGCGATTCACCGCTGTCGCAATGGCGAGTTATTAAAACCGCAGTATCAATCCGAAATTACCCACTTATGCGCAGAAATCAGTCACACGGCTGCGCTCGAGAGCATAGCACTCAGCGAGCAACAACTACAACAAAGCGTGCTGCAGGTTGCCAAACTCACCGCCAATAACTTTTCCTCGATGCAACAAGATCTCGCACAGCAACGCCGCAGCGAAATAGACTACATTAATGGGTACTTGGTGGAATGCGCCAAACGACATGGATTGGATACTCCATGCAACCTCGCGCTGCTACAACGCATCAAACAGATGGAGCAAGATTATGCATAAAATCATGGTGGCAATAGCCCCAGGAAGCGAAGAGATAGAAGCGGTAACAATTATTGATGTGCTGCGCCGAGCTGAGCTAGAGGTGGATGTGGTCAGCGTCTGCCCACAAGGCAAATTGCAAATCACCGCCTCTAGAGGAGTAAAATTGGTGGCAGATTGCCATTTAAACGATGTTGTAGCCAGTGACTACCAAATGTTGGTATTGCCCGGTGGTCTCCCCGGCAGCGAAGTTTTTCGCGATAACCAACAACTGGTTGAGTTACTGAAACAACGACTAGCAGGACAGTGGCTGGCTGCTATTTGCGCAGCGCCTGCCGTAGTATTGGCTACCCATCACATTTGTAGTGAAGCGCAAATGACTTGTCACCCCGCCTTCCAGCAACAGATTTCAGCCAAGCAACTAAGCCAACAGCGAGTGGTAGTGGATCTCAGCCAGCGCCTCATTACCAGCCAAGGGCCGGGAACCGCCTTAGAGTTTAGCTTGAGCTTAGTCGAACACTTACTCGACCAAGATACCGCCACCAGCGTCGCCGCGCCGATGGTATTAGCCGCTCAAAACCAACAGCGTTTACTACGGCACAAAAAAGCCCTACCGAAGTAGGGCTAGTTGGTTAGGCTAAAATTTAGACTTATTCCGACAGCGTAATTATCGGTAACTCATCCCATATTTTGGCTTCATCCGCTGCACCACCCGAGAAATTCCAAGGACCAGCATCGATAGCCAATGGACGGTAAGTGGCAGACAGACCATCAAGATCCCAAGTCGTTACGTAGAAACGAATGCCATCTAAACTCTCTGGGCGACCTAGAGTATCGCTAGCAAAGTCCATGTATATGGCGCGTTGCTGTTTATCAACACTCACCTGAGGAGCTGGAGTAACGGCTTCTCCCCACGTGGTGGCATTGGCTCCCTCACTATTATAGATAGAGTTTTGCCAGCCAAATATCACCGCATTAAGATTCCAAGTGCCACTAGGCATGCTGGCACTCAATTTCGGTAATACAGTTTCACCACTATCCGCATGCTCAGGGAGATCAATGAAAATAGTGAACCCAACATGATCGAAGCCGTTAGGTGGCAACCAAGTGTCAGTCAAATTGTTCATAGTCAGTTTTAGGCGAACGTTGCTGCCTACGGTGTAAACCTCAGCTTGTTCAATCGCCAATTGACTATTCACTTGGTCAAAACTGGGGTCCGAAGGAAGAGAATACACGCCATTTGGACCACCCGCGCCCTGCTGGGCATCGCCACTGTCGTCGATAACTAAGTCGGCAGTCTGCGACCAAGCCAAATTCGAGGTAAAGTGCACATCTGCCAAGCCAGCGGCTTGCTCAGGTGAATAGATGGCAAAACGATGTTGCTGCTCTCCAATGGCAAAATGACGAGTCGACAAGGTGACAGACCACTGACCACTGTCGTCGGCCTGAAACGCGGTAGCCTTGGCCAAATTACCATCTACCACTAATTGCAAGTGCTGATTTGGCTCCGCGCTGCCACTAATCAAGGTATCTTGAGTAATGGTTCGCTGATTCCAGTCATCGCTTAAAGTAATGCTTAATTCAGGAGTGTCTACTGGCGCCATGTTATTGGTTTTGAAATACACCACAGCAGCTTTAGCGGGTAAACTTAAACTCAACTCGCCGTTAGCATCACTCACCAATGCGCCTGGCGCTTGTGGCCAGTTAGCTTGAATTTGCTGCTCAAATACCGTGCCTTCTGGCTGTTGCAGATTTAAGTGGTTAAGCAACATCGGCACTGTGGCGGTATTCATCAGCACTAATACTTCTTGATCAGCATATTTGCGAACAAAACTAAATACACCAGCGCCGGCTTTATCACTGGCGATAACCTCTATATCACCACGGGTTAATACTGGATTATTACGTCGCAACTGCGCTAACTGCTGAATAAACTTATACATTTCACTATTTTGGTCAAATGCATCGGTTTGCTCACCATCTTCACGGTAACCTCCTTCAAACATCGCATCACGGCTCGCAACCATGGCTTGCTCAGTACCTTGGTAAATCACAGGGATCCCCGGAACGGTAAGCAGCGTCATCAACGCCTGTTTCAAATCGGCTGTGCTGGCTTGGGACAGAAAACGCGGCATGTCGTGATTGTCGATGAAGTTGGGTAACAGATAAGGGTTAGGAAATAACTCCATCATCTTTTCTAAGCGAAAGCGTAAATAATCGGTAGCTTGCCCGCCAGCAAATACCCGAGTCATGGTGGTTTGTAGTGGGAAGTTAAGCACCGACGCTAATTGCTGATTATCACCCTCTCCTAGATACGTCAGCATTTTCTGCTCACCTTCGGTATTGTAGGCAGTAGAACTTTCAAACACTTCACCAAAAGTTAAAAACTGCTCACGCCCGGTTTGCTCGGCCTGCGCCATAATACCGTCATCAGCATGTAAGAAGTCGTGCCAGAACGGATGGTCAACAAACTTCACTGTGTCAATACGAAAAGCATCTACCCCAACCTCACGGATCCACTTACGATAGCTCTGTTTCAAGTAAGCAATGACTTCTGGGTCAGTAGTATTTAAATCATCTAGATCGGATAATTGCCAGGTTTTTTCTTGTAGCGGGTCGTTGTGATCACTGATACTAGGTGTCCAGTGGTAACTGCCACTGCCATCTTCACGACAAGCATTTTGGTTTAAGGGGTAAGGCAGACTCTGACCAGGCGCTAGGGCGTTACTAATTAAACGAAAACCGGCACAAGGTAGGCTAGAATCGTATTCCCATGGCTGATCATAGGTAAAATAGTTACCCACATGGTTGGCAACAATATCTTGAATTAGATACATATTGCGGTCATGTATATCTCGCGCCAAGTTTCGATAACTTGTCATATCACCGAAGTGCTCATCCACTTGCTGTAGGTCTCTAGCCCAATAGCCATGGTAGCCGCCATAGTCCTGCTCATTATCCCACCACTGATTCGCCACTGGTGGCGTTATCCATACAGAACTAGCCCCAAGCTCTTGAATATAATCCAATTTATCACTAACACCGAGAAGGTCTCCACCACTGAATTTCTTCTCCGAAGTGGGGTCAAACTCTCCCTGCCCCTGGTCACTATTACTAACATCGCCGTCATTAAAACGGTCTATCATTAAGAAATAGATGATTTGATCCTGCCATTCCGGTGAGCTTACATGGCTACCGTTAACAACCGTAGTTTCATCATCCGAGTTACAGCCGCCCAAGGCTAACGCAACGGCAACAGCCAGCGCGCCCATAGGCTTTGCATAAAAGTGTTTGGTACTTTTCATATCGCCTTCCATAGTGTGCAATTAGGCTTGCAACAGTATGTGAAAGCCGAGGCCTTTTAAGTGTCATAATGCGCCAATTATCCTGCAAAGATGCGCCAGCCAACCTAAGCTGTGAGCAAGGCAACGTTTTTAATCCGGTTCGGCATGACAACAACGCCCTATTAAGCCAGTGGCGGCACAAATTGATAATATTGAGGGTAGTGCTGAGTCGCCAACTCTTGGCTCTGCGCATCATATAAGCGAAAGCTGCAACGTTTTGCTAATGTAGGAAAGGGGCTCGACAAACTCCACATAGAGTAATGAGAGTTGCTACTCACCTGTTGCAGGGCCAAGGGCTGTTGCAGCTCATCAACATAACAAAGGATTTGCGCAACCCCCTCTAAGCGACAGGCCAACTCAATAAACAGTTGGTAGGCAAAACCGATCTTAATCATATGCAGGGTAGGCACAATATAGCTAGGCGCCCCGAGCAATAGGCGCTGCGTCACTAAATAGTCTTGCTGCTGATTGTCATTTACGTAGATCTCGCCGTCTACTTCGTAGCGCAAGCGAAAGCGCAGAGGCTGTGCCACGGGTAAGTTCGCCGTGGACCAAAGCTCAGTGCCTTCGGCCAAAAAATCGTTAAAAAAGGCGGGGTAATGGCGCCAAATGCCATCATGATCTTTGCACTCAACACTCACTACTTTTTCAAAGGCGATATTATCTACTTCCAACCAAACTTGGCCTTCTTGAGTATGTAGCTCGCCCGGTTGGCCAATTGGCCCGCGGGCATAATGCAGGCGCACCGGCATTTGTTTTGATTGAACACGGTTCTGTTGGCACTGACGACGATAAGCACTGGGCTTAAAATTAAACCAACGACGAAACGAGCGATGAAAGTTAGCCGGGTCATCATAGCCCAAACGCAGCGCAATCTGTGCAACCGGCAAATTGGTGTCTGCCAATAGATTTAAGGCCAGCGTTTTCTTCTCATCTTCTACCAATTGGCTGAAATTCAGTTGTTTAGCATTCAGCCGCCGCTGGAGAGTACGCGTAGACAAGCCCAGTTGTTTAGCCACACCGGCAATATTTAAGGGCTGTTCAATACCCGCTTGAATGCTCCGCCTCAATTGGGTTTGCAGATCGGGACGCTCAATCGACTGATGCATGAGTAACACCAGGACCTTCTTGGCGAGATGATGTAATTCGCTCTGCTGCGCTAAGCTTAAACTGCGGGCCGCTTCAGCAAGCCACAAACTTTGCGCATTCAACAACTTAAGCTGACTGGCTTCACAGCGCTGCTGTAGCTGTTGGTATAATTGACCGAGTAAGTTCTCTGCCCACGATGGAGCACTATGTTGTTCACGGCAGCGTAAACTTAAACTCACGCCTTCCGCTTGCTCTTGCAGCTCTACATAAACACTTCGGTCGAGTAAAGACACACATTTTGCCCACCACACCAAACCTTCGTTAAGAACCGGCGCATGCTCAAACAACAAGGCTTGCAACTGCAATATTTCGCTAAGATGCCAATACTCTCCGGCAATGCGTAAATGCGAGTGGCCTAAACTTTTGGCTAAATGTTTACTCAGTATTAATGGCTCTACCATTGGCCTATCCATGACCGTGAATCAGCTTTCACCTTACACATAAATAATATTAATTCAAAAACTTACAAGAAAAATCGCTAACTAATATCGATTTTTTTCGAGAGCGCCACCAAACGCACAGAAGCAGCAGCCGCTCTGCGAGCATAGGTGTTGATGCGAGTGAACCGTTACCTGAAACTAGCGAAAGGACAGACTCAACTAACTAAAAACTTAACCTCTCGCCAACAGAGTTGAAATAAACATCCGCCTCTAGGAATTGCTGGCAGCCTTTAGTTTGAGCGATTACGGACAAACATAACAAAATCAAGCAGCGCGTTGCGCGTCTTCACGACGCGGCAAGCTCACTGACAAAGCGGTTGTTTGCCTGCCACACACACCTCCAGTGGCGTATAAATGATTGGCTGAACCGACTTACCCTGATTCAGGGCATGCAAGGTATAAATCGCCTGATAGCCCATGTCGTAAGGTCGCTGACCTACGTTGCCATGCGCTAATCCCGCTTCCAATAATTTTTTTTGCGAAGGTAAAGTATCGCCAAACAGCAGCACTAACTGCTGCTTATCGATGACATTCTGATAGTGCCCCACCTCATCGCTATATTTTAAAACTTCGCTTTGCGCTCCTGTACCTAAGTTAATCAAAACATCCAGTAACTCTGGCGCATACACATGTAAGCGCATCATTTTTTCCAGGTTAGATAAAGCCCGCTCGGCATCATCATCGGAATAAATCGGGCAGCGAGAATGTTCCTCCCAGCTACTGTTTTCCGAGTTTTGAGGGCCTAAAGCCGCATACAAACCAGCCAAGCGCTGCTGCATATTGCTGGCCGCGCGATGGCCCGACAATACACAAAAATCCCACCTTCAGGTTTAAAACGCTTCGCTAATAATCCCAGCTGAAAGCCGAATTGAAAATTATCACTACCGATGTAACTGGCCCGTAAGGCCGGATTTTGAGCCAATACCTTTGCCGAAAAATCCGAATCAAAGGTCACCACCGGAACAGATTGCTTGGCCGCTAATAACATGCTGCGGTTAACTAGCACACGAGAATTAATCACTGACACCGCAATACCATCTATGTGTTCATTAAGATGCTCGGCGATAATACGGTCTTGAAAGCGCGCATCAGCCTCATAGGAGCCCACATATAAACACTCTACGGCTAACTCCTTGGCAGCCGCGATGCAACCGCGCTCAACCTCGTCAAAATAAGGGGAATTCACACTCTTAGGCACCACTAAATAACGTGGTTTTGCCGATTCAGCAGAACCGCTAAGGCTAAATAGCCCAAGTAAACAGACAACAAGCAGTGACTTCATCAAACTCAACTTTTAGCTTAGATAATCTCAACTTAGGTCAAACAAGGAGATTAGCAAACACTAATAAATGCTTTTGAATAATGGGTCACGCTTTGGTTTACAGCAAAACTTGAAGCTGCAAGCACAGACACAAAATCTAAGGTGCTTCTGCATACAATTCAGCAAAACGCTGATAGCGCTGCCGATTTACGCCCATATCCGAATAACCTACTCGCGATTGCGAGCGGTAATGCAATACTTGATTTTGTTGGTCAAAATACAATTCCACGTCATCTCTAAAGCCCATTCTCGGGCTAAAAAACACCGCGTGAACATAGCGTTCATTACGCTCTATTATTTGGTTATTAGGCATGTGAGCGAAGGCGCGTAAGGCGGCTAACTGAGTCGCCTTTAAGTCGGCTTTAAAGTTTAAAGGCGCTACGCTTTTATCGCTATCTTGGGCCATAGTTGATACCCCATTGGGAGTGCTAGCTAAAGCCGCTAACCGCCCTTGATGAAGCCCCAGCTGACTCGGTGGAGTCAGATTTTGATAAACCATTACCGCCACCACTGCCAGTATGATTATTGCTACTACCGCTGCCAACATTTTCACTATCCTTCTCCCTATAAGCCAAAGCAAGTGATGCCAAGCCATAATGCTACTATACGCAAAACAGATAAAAAAAAGCCACTCGCCATAAGGGAATGGCCTTTAAATCTTTAGCTAAAAACGCTTAAGCTTGTGGGCGCATCGCTGGGAACAAGATCACGTCACGAATAGTATGGCTATCAGTAAATAACATCACTAGGCGATCAATACCAATGCCCTGACCAGCAGTAGGCGCTAAACCGTGCTCTAAGGCGGTGATGTAGTCAGCGTCGTAGAACATGGCTTCATCATCGCCAGCATCTTTTTGCGATACCTGATCTTTAAAACGTTGGTCTTGGTCATGCGCATCATTCAACTCAGAGAAACCATTAGCAATTTCTCGCCCACCCACAAAGAATTCAAAACGGTCAGTGATGAAGGGGTCTTTGTCATTACGACGAGCCAGTGGCGACACCTCTGCTGGGTACTCGGTAATAAAGGTCGGTTGAATCAAACGGTGCTCGACCGTTGCTTCGAAGATCTCGGTAATCACCTTACCTAAGCCCCAGCTAGCTTGCACTTCAATGCCTAGGTCTTTAGCTACTTCGCTCGCCTTCTCAAGGGTGGCTAGTTGGTCCTCGGTCACTTCAGGGTTGTAATCCAATACCGACTGCTTCATAGAAATACGTTTATAAGCGCTACCAAAGTCAAATTGCTCTTCACCGTAGGTAACGATTGAGCTACCCAACACTTGCTCAGTCACGCTGCGCAGCATTTCCTCAGTCAAATCCATAAGATCTTCAAAGGTCGCGTAAGCCATGTAGAATTCCATCATAGTGAATTCTGGATTGTGGCGAGGAGATAAACCCTCGTTACGGAAGTTACGGTTAATTTCAAATACACGCTCAAAACCACCCACAACCAAACGTTTCAAGTAAAGCTCTGGGGCAATCCGCAAAAACATTTCTTGGTCTAGAGCATTATGGTGAGTAATGAACGGACGCGCCGACGCGCCACCGGGAATCACCTGCATCATTGGCGTTTCCACTTCCATAAAGTCACGTTGAGTCATGAACTGACGAATAGCGTTAATGATCTTCGAACGAATAATAAAGGTGTTACGAGATTCTTCGTTCATGATCAAATCAACGTAACGCTGACGGTAACGTTGTTCTTGGTCGGTTAAACCATGGAATTTTTCAGGCAAAGGGCGTAGCGCTTTAGTTAGTAAGCTGTACTCGTCCATATTCACGTAAAGGTCGCCTTTACCTGATTTATGTAAAGCGCCTTTCACACCAATAATATCGCCAATATCCAAGCCACCAATTTCTTTTAGCTCTTTTTGAACGGTCTTCGATGCATAAGCCTGAATGCGACCAGAGACATCTTGAATCACCAAGAAGGGGCCACGTTTAGCCATGATACGGCCAGCAATGCTCACTACATTTGCCGCAGCTTCCAGCTCTTCTTTGCTCTCTTCACCAAACTTTTGTTGTAAATCGTTTGCTAGGTGCTCACGTTTAAAATCGTTGGGGTGGCCGTTGGCCGAGCAAGTTTCGCGGATCTTATCTAACTTAGCGCGACGCTCTGCAATCAGTTTATTTTCTTCTTGTGCTGCTTGTTCCAGACTTTGTTCTGTTTGTTCCGACATGTGAAAACCTTGCTCGTTACAGCCCTGACTTAAGGCTAGCTTCAATAAATTTATCTAAATCACCATCTAGTACTGCTTGAGTATTACGATTCTCAACGCCAGTACGTAGGTCTTTAATACGTGAATCATCAAGTACGTAAGAACGGATTTGACTACCCCAGCCAATATCCGATTTGTTGTCTTCCGCAGCTTGTTTTTCCGCATTTTGCTTTTGCAATTCTAGCTCAAACAATTTGGCTTTAAGCTGCTTCATTGCTTGATCTTTATTCTTGTGTTGCGAACGATCGTTTTGGCACTGCACCACCGTATTGGTGGGTAAGTGGGTGATCCGTACCGCCGACTCGGTGCGGTTTACGTGTTGCCCACCCGCTCCAGAGGCACGGTAAACATCGATACGTAAATCACTCGGGTCAATATCAACTTCGATACTGTCATCAATTTCAGGGTAGATAAACGCCGAAGCAAATGAAGTATGGCGACGCCCACCGGAGTCAAAAGGCGACTTACGTACCAAACGATGCACCCCGGTTTCGGTGCGCAACCAACCATAGGCGTATTCACCCGTCACCTTAATGGTTGCCCCTTTAATGCCTGCCACCTCACCTTCGGAGAGCTCCACAATTTCAGCTTTAAACTGATGGGCTTCACACCAACGCAAGTACATGCGTAGCATCATATTGGCCCAATCTTGCGCTTCGGTGCCACCAGAGCCAGATTGAATATCAATATAACAATCGCTGTCATCCATCTCGCCAGAAAACATCCGGCGAAACTCGAGTTTCTCTAATTGTTTTACCAATTCTTCGGCTTCGGCTTGGGCCTCATCAAAGGTTTCTTGGTCATTCTCTTCTACCGCTAACTCAATTAAACCGGCAACATCGTCGGTTCCCTGAGTTAACTGATCGATGGTATTCACCACCTGTTCTAAGGCTGAGCGCTCTTTACCTAAGGCTTGCGCTCGCGCCGGATCATTCCAAATTTCAGGTTGTTCTAATTCGCGACTCACTTCTTCTAACTGCTCTGCTTTAGCAGCGTAGTCAAAGATACCCCCGGAGCACTTCTGTGCGCTCTTTTATATCTGCTAAAGTGTTATTCACCGAATTAATTTCAAACATCTTGCAATGACCTGCCTCGAAGTACCAAAAACGCGCAATTTTAACCAATAAAGACAGGAATAAACATAGTTAGGCGTAATGAAAATGCCAAATAAGTGGTTTTTCTTCATTCAAGCAGCCTCCACCCCGTCACTCAGCCAAGCAGTAAGCCCAAGTTTACAAAATCCCAACTTGGCGAAAGACTGTTTTGAGGGCTAAAACTTGCGTAACTATTCGACTCAGGATAATTTGCAATTCTGCGCCTCTTAAGCATCTAGCAGTTAATTAGGAGAAAGTATTGCGCGAAGCACATGGTACTGTCACATTTTCGGTTAACGGTAAAATCATGGAACTAGAGGGCACCGGCCCTTGGAACCTAGAACAAATGCAACAAAGCGGCGCCGCTGCCGCGCCCATTCTTAATCAACTTCTTGATTCCCCTTGGGCGGTATTGGCCACTTTTCATGGCGAAGCCTTTTATACCGAGGATGCTGCCGAGCAACTGGTAGGATGGATAAAAAAAGAAAAACTGCGTGGCCGTGTGGCTACCGCTTTAATTCTTACCCATGCCAGTGTCCCAGACATGGCCAAATGGCATCTCAGCCAAATCTATCTACAAGCAGGCGAAAGCCTAAAAATATTTGACAATAGGTGTGAAGCTTTAGCCTGGCTAAAACAGCAGCTAGAAGCAGCCCAAAGCGGCTAAGCTGAAGTCTGAGACACAAAAAAGCCAGTCTGCGACTGGCTAATTAATTTATGGCTTAATGCTGTTAGCCTCGACGGCTATCATTGGCCTGCTGTAACAAACCTCGGCTCTCTTTTAAAAACTCTTCGGAGTAATCACCAAACCACTCACTCACCCGTTCAAAAGCCTTAATAAAACCGGCTTTGTCTTCGTTTTCTAGCAATTTAAGCAGCTCACCAAAATTATGGTGGTAGCGTTTAATCATCGCCTTACTCTGTTCCGACGCCATAATAATATCGGCATACAGATGAGGAGACTGAGCGAACAAACGTCCTACCATGGCTAGCTCAAGGCGATAAATCGGCGAGCTTAAGTCCAGCAGCAATTCCAGATCGGCCTCTTCTTGAGCCAAGTGAACCCCATAAGCGAAAGAGGTAAAGTGGCGCAAAGATTGAATGAGCGTCATGGCTTTGTCGTGGCTTTCGGCCTCAACCTGATGTAAACGCGCTCCCCAAATAGCCATTTGTTGCAATAACCATTGGTATTGTTCGCTACCACGGCCATCGGCATACACAATGACTTGCTTAGCAAGGCTTGGTACATCCGGACCAAACATCGGGTGTAGCCCCACAACAGGGCCTTTATGCACCGCCAACATCTTAGCTAAAGGCGCAGCCTTAATACTGGTAATATCGGCAAGAATGCAATTCTCTGGCAAACAATCTAAACGCGCGATAATTTGTTCGGTGAGGTTAATCGGCACCGACACCAAGACCAAGCCAGCAGAGGCAAATAGCTCTGGAGCTTGTTGCCAATCCTCTTTGCCAATAACATCTACCTGATACCCCGATAAACGAAACATTTGCACAAACAAACGACCCAGTTGACCGCGGCCACCGATCACCACAATGTTGCCCAGTTCAGGCTTAATGGTTTTAAAGCCGCTGTCTTTTTCGCTGGTATACGACTCGCGCATAACCCGACGTAACACGTCTTCAATTAAGGCTGGAGGCACACCTTTGCTTTCAGCTTCCGCCCGGCGTTTAGCCAGCATTGCCGCTTCACGCTCTGGGGCATAAATTGGTAGACCATGTTGATTCTTAACTTCACCAACCTTATGTACCAACTGAATTCGTTGCTGCAATAAATCGAGAAGCTGTTGATCAACTTCATCGATTTGGTCGCGCAAATGATTAAGGGCTTGAACCATGTTTCTTCCGTATAAATTAAGCTAAACGCGCAGCTAAGCAATCACCAAGATCATTGTACATTTTGTCTAGCAATGTCGCGGTAGTATCCCAATCGATACAAGCATCGGTAACCGATACACCGTATTTCAAATCAGACTTAGGCGCTTCGCTAGGTTGATTACCGGCTGCCAAATTACTTTCTAACATTAAACCAATAATCGACTTGTTGCCTTCTTCAATTTGGTTGATCACGTTGTCGGCAACTAGCGGCTGTAGCTCATGGTTCTTACTAGAGTTAGCGTGGCTACAATCCACCACCAACTTAGGCTCTAAACCGGCTTTTTTCATGGCTTGCTCAGCCAAGGCCACGTTCACAGAATCGTAGTTAGGTTGTTTACCACCACGTAGGATCACATGGCCATCGGCATTACCTTGAGTTTGTAATAGTGCCACTTGACCTAGTTGGTTAATCCCCATGAAACGGTGCGAGGAGGCCGCCGACTGCATCGCATTAATTGCGGTGCCAAGGTTACCGTCTGTACCATTTTTAAAGCCCACAGGCATAGACAAGCCACTGGCCATTTCACGGTGAGTTTGTGATTCGGTAGTACGCGCGCCAATGGCAGCCCAAGAAAATAGCTCAGACAAGTATTGTGGGCTAATTGGGTCTAGCGCTTCGGTAGCAACAGGTAGACCTAACTCGGCAATCCAAGTCAGTAGTTCACGGGCGTTATGCAAACCGGTCTCAACATCAAAAGAGTTATCCATGTGAGGGTCGTTGATAAAACCTTTCCAGCCCACGGTAGTACGCGGCTTTTCAAAGTAAACTCGCATCACGATAAATAAGCGATCGCTATATTGATCATGTAGTTTTTTAAGTCGCGTTGCATATTCTTTAGCTTGGTCTAAATCATGAATAGAACAAGGACCGGTGATCACCAACAAACGTGGGTCACGATGATGACAAATATCAGCAATGGTTTTGCGAGATTGCAGAACAAAGTCTAAGGCTTCTTTAGAAACGGGTAGCTTTTGACGTAATTGCTCGGGGGTGATTAATACTTGTTCTGAAGTGATATGAATATCATTAATGGGATCGTTTTGCATTTGCTCTTTATACTCCGGCGGTGACACTCACCACACTTTTCCTTTCCCTGAGTGGGATTAATTATTATAGAAACCGACCACAATACCAGTGATAGCGGCTTTTGCAAGCAGTCAAGCGTTACCAGCATGTTAACAGCCTTGAGGCCACTTTTGTTTAGTCCTATTAGTTGCCAGAAACAGTATGCTAATATGCTGCCATCTAGCGTGAATACCAGATATCCTTTCGCCAACTTGCGAGGCTTTAATAGCTGATGATTTTGAGTGATTTTTCCCTGTTATTGTCTTTAGCTCAACAAATGAGTGTTTTTCTGGTGATTGCCTACCTATTAAGCAAAACTCCAGCCTTTCTACCTCTCAGTAATTTGTCGCCGCGCTTACCCAATACCTTCATCTTATATTGTTTATTTTCGGGCTTTTGTATTTTAGGTACTTACTTTGGTTTAGCCATTGATGATGCGATTGCCAATACCCGAGCGGTAGGTGCGGTATTAGGCGGTTTATTGGGTGGGCCAGTGGTAGGCATTCTGGTCGGCTTTACCGGCGGTATTCATCGCTATTTCATGGGCGGCTTTACCGATTTAGCCTGCGCCATTTCAACCACCCTTGAAGGCTTGGTTGGGGGGCTATTTCACCTGTGGATCCGCCGTCGCAGCAGCCATAATGAGCATCTATTTTCTCCTTCTATTGCGTTTGTGGCCACCCTGCTGGCCGAAGCCTTGCAAATGCTGCTAATTTTGCTCATCGCGAAACCCTTCGAGCAGGCCCTGCACCTAGTGGAAGTGATCGCCCTGCCGATGCTGACAGCTAACTCGGTTGGCGCGGCGCTGTTTATGATGATGATCCGCGATAGACGCCACCTCTACGACAAATTTACCAGCCATTCATCGGCAAAGGCCTTAAATTTGGCCCAGCGCATGGTAGGCACCTTTCATGACGGCTTTAAGCAGGCCGATGCCATCCGTATTGCTAACATCATTCGCGAAGAAACTGGCGTATCGGCGGTAGCCATCACCGATACTCAGCAAGTATTGGCCTTTACCGGCTTGGGCGAAGATCACCACAAAGCCAACCGCCCCATCGCATCTAAACAAACCCATCAAGCCATTAACGAAAACAAAATCGTCTTCGCCGATGGTGTAGAAGAACCCTACCGCTGCAGTTCCAGTGACAAATGCCCCTTAGGTTCATCCTTGGTAGTGCCGATTCGAGGTGGCGAGAATGAGGTAATCGGTACAGTTAAACTGTACGAATCTAAACGTCGCTTATTTCTTCATATAAACCGCGCCCTAGGCGAAGGCATCGCTAAAGTCATCGCCGAACAGGTGAGAGAAAGCCAGGTTCAGCATCAGCAGCAGCTGCTTACCGAGGCAGAGCTGAAGCTAGCCAGAGCCCAAATTAACCCCCACTTTTTATTTAATGCACTAAATACCATTAGTGCCGTGGTCAAGCGCGACGCCAACGCAGCGCGGCAGCTAATCGCCGATTTAGCGCTGTTTTTACGGGTCAACCTCAAGCGTAATCAACAAACCACCCGCCTTAGTGCTGAGTTGGAGCATGTAAATGCTTACTTACATATTGAGCAGGTGCGCTTTGCCGACCGCTTAGTGATTAAACAAGATATTGCCGAAGATTTTTTACAACTAGAATTACCCACCTTCACTCTGCAGCCGCTGGTTGAAAACGCCATTAAACACGGCACCGCACACTTACTAGAGACCGGGGAAATCACCATATATAGCCGAGTACATAATGGTATTAAACAGTTAGTGGTGGAAGACAACGCCGGTCTATATGAGCACCCCGACCAAGCCACCCACGAAGGCTTGGGCATGCACATTGTCGATACCCGCCTGCGTAATGCCTTTGGTAGCCACTACGGCCTAAGTGTAGAATGCCAATTAAACCAATATACACGGGTAATTATTTCACTGCCGAGGGAGCCTAAGCCATGAGAGCCGTCATCGTCGACGATGAACCGCTAGCCCGCGAAGAACTGTTTGAAATGCTTCAGGCCTACCCCGAACTTGAAGTGGTGGCCCAGTTTGGCAATGCCATAGAGTGTTTAAAAAACCTCAAGCAGCTACAGCCAGACATTCTCTTTTTAGACATAGAAATGCCGCAAGTGAGCGGCTTAGAACTGGCCAACATGCTAGATAGCGAGAATGCGCCAGCGATTGTCTTTGTTACCGCTTACGACCAGTTCGCCTTAGATGCCTTTGAGCAAAACGCCGTAGACTACCTGCTAAAGCCGATTAACC
Source organism: Agarivorans gilvus (assembly GCF_001420915.1). Classification (NCBI taxonomy): domain Bacteria; kingdom Pseudomonadati; phylum Pseudomonadota; class Gammaproteobacteria; order Alteromonadales; family Alteromonadaceae; genus Agarivorans; species Agarivorans gilvus. The sequence goes on from NZ_CP013021.1 coordinate 1,561,516, forward strand.
AACAACGCCTGAACAAGTCTATTCAACGCCTACAAGAACGCCTTGCTCGTAACGACGGCGGCCAAGAACAAGCACAGCATAGCTACCAAAATATGCTAAAGGGCCAGGAACTTAAACTGATCCCTTGTTACTTTCAACAGCGGGTTAAACTGGTTCGCCTCGAAGACATCGAGTATGCCTCCAGTGATGTCAGCGGCGTGCATGTCACCACCAAAAACGGTACCTACCATACTCAGCTCACGCTAAAGGTATTGGAAGAAAAATCCTCCCTGCTGCGCTGCCATCGGCAACACCTAGTGAATGTAGAAGCCATTTCCGAAATAGCCATGGAAGACAACGGTGGAGCTCAATTATTTACCCGCAGTGGTCAGCAACTGCCGGTAAGCCGCCGTTATTTTAAAAGTATTAAACAGCACTTTGGCTTATAACTCATCACCACTTAGCTTTTTAGCCCGCCGCTAAAAAGCTATTTCGACCACTCAGCAACACATAGCGCCGCTTAGTGAAACAGCGGCGGCGCTAAGAAACCCTTTTCACTACACTGTGCTCGATTACAACTAAGTATTGAGAGGACAACATGCTTTGGTTTCTAGTTTCAGTTGCTGCACTACTCGGCGGCTACTTCATCTACGGGGCTTTCGTAGAAAAGGTCTTTGGCATTAAAGAAAAACGACAAACGCCTGCTTACACCAAGCAAGATGGTGTTGACTACGTGCCGATGTCGAAGAAAAAAGTGTACTTAATCCAACTACTCAACATTGCTGGTGTGGGCCCAATCTTTGGCCCAATCATGGGCGCTTTATACGGCCCAGCCGCGATGTTATGGATTGTTGTAGGCTGTATATTTGCTGGCGCTACTCACGACTACTTCTCAGGTATGTTGTCGGTACGCAATGGCGGCGCTTCGGTTCCTGCATTATCAGGCCGCTACCTCGGTAAAAGTGCTCGCCACTTTATGAACCTCTTCGCCATTGTATTGCTGCTACTAGTGGGCGTGGTATTTGTGTCGGCTCCTGCGGGAATGTTAACCAACCTTATCAACGACCAAGCCGGTGTAAGCCTTGGCCTAGGTACCATGGTCAGCGTTATTTTCATTTACTACATCATTGCTACCATTGTGCCCATCGACAAAATCATTGGTCGCTTCTACCCCTTGTTTGGCGCGCTGTTAATCTTTATGTCGGTAGGTCTAATTACCGCTGTAGCATTTTCTAGCGAGCACCAAGTGATGGGCAGCTTTGAAGTCAGCCAAATGTTCAGCAACATGAACCCTAATAACTTACCGTTATGGCCTGCGCTATTTATTACCATTGCCTGTGGTGCTATCTCTGGTTTCCATGCTACTCAGTCACCGCTGATGGCGCGCTGCGTAGAAAACGAGAAAAACGGTCGCTTCGTATTCTATGGCGCAATGATCGGTGAAGGGGTTATCGCCCTTATCTGGTGTGCTATCGCTCTGTCATTCTTCGATTCTGTTGAAGGTTTACAAGCCGCTGTATCAAGTGGTGGGCCAGGTAAAGTGGTTTATGATGCTTCATTCGGTTTATTAGGTGTATTTGGTGGAATCTTAGCTTTCCTTGGCGTAGTGATTCTGCCTATTACCTCTGGCGATACGGCCTTCCGTTCAAGCCGCTTAATCTTGGCTGAATACTTCAACCTATCGCAAAAACCGATTAAGAACCGCTTACTCATCGCCCTTCCTATCTTCGTGATTGGCGGTATTCTTACTCAGGTAGACTTCGGTATTATTTGGCGCTACTTCGGTTTCGCCAACCAAACTACCGCAGTAATGATGTTATGGACAGCCACTGCCTACTTGTTGCGTCACAATAAATTCCACTGGATCACTACGGTACCAGCGATGTTTATGACCACGGTTGTGACTACCTTCATCCTTAACTCAAGCACTTTAGGTTTTGGCCTACCGATGACCATCTCAACCGTTGCGGGTGTGGTATTCACTCTAGTGATTACCGGCCTACTAATTGCCAAACTCAAAGGCATTGGTGAAGACGACTTAGATGAAGTGGACGCTCCTAGCCTAAAATCGGCTAACGAAGCCTAAACACTTCAGAGCAAAACTAAAAAAGCCGCTACTGCGGCTTTTTTTATGGCTAAGATTTCGCTCCCAAAGAAGGAAAAGGCTGTAACCAAGGCTGCAACAAACTGGCGATTTTTTCCTGTATTTGATACTCAGTAAACTCGCCGTCTAAGTTATCTAAACCTACATAGCTCAACAGCTGCTGCTGCCAAGTAAATTGCAAGGCAAAGGCGTGTAAATAACCGCGCTGGGCCGCATCACCACCATAACGGCTATCACCAAGAATGGGGGCGCCCAGGCTTTTCAGTGCTACACGTAGCTGGTGGGTTCGCCCGGTATGCGGTTTTAACAAGAACAAGCGTCGCCTAGGCATTAAGGAATAGCTAAAAAACTGCGTCACCGCCGGATTACTTAAGGTATGTCCCAACTTCCAACTGCCATTGCGGGCTTTTAGCATGTCGCCTTTGATTAAGCCCTGTTTTTTCTTAGGTTTATGGCTGGCAATCGCTAAATAATACTTATTAATTAAGCCTTGGCTAAATAAATCCTGAAAGCTGGCTGCCGCGGCTTTGTTTTTCGCCAATATCAACAGGCCGGAGGTTAACTTATCCAATCGATGTACTGGCCATAAGTCCTGTTCAAACTGCTGACGCGCCAATTCAACCACGCCAAGCTGCCCAGACTCAGTATGAAAATTAAGCCCTGAAGGCTTGTTCACAATAATAAAATCGTCGTGTTCTGCCACTAAACGAAGCGCTTGCATGGGCTAATTCCTAATAAAATACCCGAGCATTATCACTAAGCCGCTTGGGAAAACAAGCTGTGCTGGCTTATTGGGTAAGAATACTCAGGCTCACCTCAGCTTTACCGCTTTGCTGTGGCAAGGCCTTACGCTCAACAAAAGCGCGTTCTAAGGCCAAGCCGTGTTGTTCGGTTAAGGCATCTTTCACCGCAATCGCGCGCTGCTCGGCCAGCGCTTCGAGCTCGCCGTCAGTGATCTCTATTTGCTCCACCAGCAATTGATACCACAGACTATATAGTTCCAGATTGACATTTTCTGGACTCAACTGTTGTTGCTCCCGCAGTTTGGCAGAGATCTGCTTGCGCTGCTCTTGGCGAAGACTTTCTTCCAAGCGTTGCTGAGATAATAACTCTAGGGCTCGGCGCAGCGCCGGTTCTTCAAGCACCTTACTTAAGTTAATCTGCTCGATGGGCAGCTCTAGTTTGGCTTGCTGATTTAACTCTTCGGCTAGGTGTTGACGTTTTAATACCGGCACATCCAGCACTGGGTCGACCGAGCCAATAATTGCCATTTTTAATTGTGGCCGCTTAGCTAAACCCTCAACTAAACTTGCTAGCTTACTATTTTGTTGCTCTTGTAACTGACTGCTACCGGCATCAAATACCAGCTGATTTAGCATTTCATCGCTACCAATTAAAGAACCCAATAAGGAAAAAGGCGAAGTGATGATCTTTTTAATCGCATTACCTAGGGCCTTAAATACTAGCCCCGCCACATTGAAGTCGGGGTCATTCACATCGCCGCTAACTTCCAAACCTAAATCGATGACTCCTTTATCATCCTCTAGCAAGGCTATCGCCAATTCCACCGGCAAAGAGGTCGCTTTGTCGCTATTGGTGCGTTGCCCTAACTGTAACTGCTCTATATACACTTGGTTAGAACCCTGCAATTGGCCTTGCTGTAATTTATAAGCCAAGGCCAAAGACATCTGTCCACGCTCAATGACGTAGCCGGCATAGGTCCCCGAATAGGCACTTAAGCGAGTCAGCTCCAAATGGCTAAAGTCCAAGGCGGCATCAAATTTTGGCTGACTTGCCAACGGAGCCACCTGTCCAGCAAAGCTCACTGGTGCATAGCCGTCTACCTCACCACTAAGGCTCACATCCGCCAGTTGTTCGGGATTTTCAGTGAGCGCCCCTAAATGGCCTTCCACCTGTTCGATTCGAGCGGAAAAGTTAGGGCTTAATGAACGGTCGGCAAAATCTACCAAACCTTGGCTAACTTGGGTATTAGCGAGGGTGATTTGCCAAGGCGTAGCGCTTGAAGCGGCTTCAGATGAGCCTTGGCTAGGTTCTGCTGAGCCAGAGGATTTAACGATGCCGGAGAGATTAGTTGAGAAATCATCGGCAATCTCAATCAAAAAATAGGGTTGATTGAAGTTCATCTCCCCCAAGGCCAGCGTTTGCTTGGCGCTATCCAAATCAATGTCACTCAGAGTGAAGCTAGACCATTTTAATAAATCTGACTGGCTACGTTGATCTTTTAGATCTAGGTTATCTATGCGCAGCGGCCCCTGTAATTTCAGCGCAGGCTGCTCTAACCAACTTAATTGTAATTTAAGCTCGCTAGTTAAAGCCGCCGAGTCTAAGGCCAGCTCAGTAAATTGGGCTAGATAGGGCTGATAGAAAGCCAATTGCCATTGTTTTACTTGCAAGGCTAAATCGGCCTGTTGCTGGGCAATATCAAGCTGTCCTTGTAGATCTAGTACCCCGCCTTGCTCGGCTTCAAGTTGCAGCTCAAGTGCAATTGGCGTGGCTAAGTTTGAACTGAGCTCACGAAGGCTAAGTTGTGGCGCCAACACTTGGTGCTCAAGAGCTTGGCCGGAAAAAGACTCGGTAAAATTCACTCGTGTATCACGAGCATCTAACTCGGCAATATTAACCAGCCAAGTCGGCTCTTTGGGCGACTCTGAAGCCTCTGCGACTGCCGCCTCGGTCTCTGCCGAAGGGGCGAGCCCCAAGTCTTGCAAAAAGTCTAACTCACCCTGCTGATTAATGGCTGCATTAAATTGCAAATCTTGGCTATCTAGCTTGGCAATGGAAAGCACCTGCTGGTTGAGGTTAAAACTAATACCACTGGCGATAAGCGACTGATTACTCAGCCATGATGATTGTGGCGTTGCGCTTTGAACCAAGTTCAGCTGTTCCACTTGCAGCTCGCCATCATGGCTCGCTATGTTAAAAGGCTCGGCTAAAGAGACTTCCAGTTGGCTATTAAAAGACAAGCGCCCTTGCTGCAAATTTAATTTAACAAAGGGCCGGTACCACTTTTCAAGCTGACTTAACGGCAACTGGCTTAAACCCACCTCACCGCTTAACCGCTGCGTAGGCCCATCAAACAACAGCTCTGCTTGCAGCGGACTTTCTTCATAGACACGCGCTTGCAGGGAAAGTGGAGTCTGCTGCTGCATGTCACTATTAAAGGGCCCTACTTTGACTTGCTCTAAAACGAGCTGATGGGTTTTCTGGCTACCCAGCCAGGATTCTCCTAGCTCCAAGGCCAGCTGATTTAGCTCAATACTATGACTAGACACTCGCCAAGCACTTTGGATGCTTTGCTCCTCGGCGGTGGTTTGAGCCTCTAATGGCATGGCCGAAGTAGCAGTAGTTGGCGCGGCTGTGGGCTCTGGCTCTGGCTCTGGCTCTGGCTCTGGCTCTGGCTCTGGCTCTGGCTCTGGCTCTGCAGCGAAAGACGCCAGATCAAGCCACGACAACCAATCTAGCTGAGAGTCTGCCGAAAAGTTTGCTACCAAGTGTGCATCATTCAGTGCGATGTCTCCCAGCTCAACTTGGCCTTGGCGCAAATCAAATGCCATGTTTTGCAAACTCAAAACCTCAAAACTGGCCCTGGGTTGAGCAAAGGCTTCAAGCTCAAAACTATCGATAGCCAAGCGCCCGTTTTGGGTGCTCAGGTTAAAAGCATTCTGATAGTCAATTAGGTAATCCGTGCTAATCGATACGGTCCCTTGAGTGATTCTCATATCGGTATAAGGGCGCAGAAAATCAAACAGATTAAGCAAGTGCAAATCGCTGAGGCTAAGCTGGCCAGAGATCTGCGAGGCAGGCAGATCCAGCAAACCGCGCCAAGCAAGTTGCCCACCATCTCCTACTTGCGCATTAATTTGGTAGGCATTGGCATCATTACCGGTTTTTTGGGTATAGAAATCGCTAAAAGCTAAGTCAAAACGCGAAATAGAAAGGTCAATCGGCTGCTCGGGTTGGTAGTCGCTAAGGCTGAGCTCTGCTTGACGAAGGACAAAATTATCGACCCGCAATCTAGGCACGCTAGCCGCGCTTTCTTCATCGCGAGCTTCTGGCTCTGCTTCTGATGGGGGGAATAAACTAGCAATGTTTAAGGAGCCATCTTTTAGTCGGCTTAGATGAAAGAACAAGCCATCTAATTCGAAGCTTTCAAAGTTCCAGCTCCAGTAAAATAACGAGCTAAGGCTGAAGTCGACGTATAAACGCTCAAAACTGAGTAGTGCTTGAGGGGCTTCTGGCTCCAATTCCGCGATGGCAAACTGCCTTAGAGTTAGCGATAACTTAAGTGGATGGAAACTCACTTGTTGCACACTTACCGGGTGACCACTCAGTTCGCTTAATTGTTTTTCCAGTTGCTGCTTTAGCAGCCAAGGTAGCAAGGTCAGTGAAACCACGAGGTACAAAACAAATACGCAGGCCAAATAGGTCGTTACTCGTTGCCAGCGTTTGCTAGCTTGCCAAGCGCTAAGCCTTTTTCTCATCCAACTGGCAGCCTTCATGGTGCTCCCGTTTTACCTAAACTGTTATTAACTTCGACTACTCAAAAGCAAACGAATTCCCAAACTCACCAATACCACGCCCATGGTTCGGTCAAACCAATGGCCTACTTGCATAAATTTACTCCGCACGCGTGCAGTACTAAACAGCCAAGACACCATGCAAAACCACAGCATCGTTGCTAGCACCATGTACAAACCATAAGCCAATTGCACCGGCCATGGCGTACTGGTTTGTATCACTACGGTAAATAGCGATAAGAAGAACAAGGTGGCCTTGGGATTTAAACCATTGGTCATGAATCCACTGATGAAAGCGCGGCGATCGCTTAATTTAAGCTCTGGCGAAACAGCGAGCTCTGGCATTTGTCTCTGCTTAGCTCGCAAGCCCTGAATACCAATCCAAATAAGATACGCAGCGCCCATCCATTTGATTATATTAAACAACCAGATGGATTGAGAAATAATAAGACCAATGCCTAATACTGAATAACAAACATGAACCAAAATACCGCAGCCAACGCCAATTGAAGTGAAAATGGCTGAACGACGCCCTAGGGAAATACTATTTTTAAGCACTACCGCCAAATCGGGACCAGGCGATGCCACCGCCAACAAATGCACCACCACCACGGTTAAAAATTCACTCCAGAACACAAGCCATCCTTATCTATGTTGAAACTCTAAGCCTAGCATTAATAACAAACTGAATAGGCAAACTCAACGGCCACTATTCATCATCACTTAAATATAGCAAAAAACACCTGAGACCCAGAGAGTTTTCAAAGCACTAAGCCAATAAAAACAACACGTTAAAAACTCCAACTGTAGATATAAAACTCAATTAAAAGAGCTTATTTGGGTGATAAACATCAGAAAATGAACAGGACAAAGGCGAACGAGCATTGGCTGGCTCTACACTATATTCCCAATAGCGTGCTCTGGTAAATCGAGCCGCAAACAACACTCGAGATAAACTGGATGCAAAAAGATTTAACCCGAAGCTCCGCGAATAGGCTTGCCCCATAAACAGCATCAACTTCGGCTAACTCAGTGCGAGGACAGCTAGACTATTTGCGCTCAATAGCGCCAAAGCGCGAGGTTGTAACGTAGAGCCTTGACTATGCGTTCTGCGGCAAATAATCGTTAATGTCTACCTCATCTATCTGCTCTGGTTTGAGATAGGCCTTGGCGTAATCCAAGTAAATGCCCGAGTTTAAAAACAAGGCGAAGATATCCGCATCAATATGCTGGTCATCACACATAAAACGCATAATTTTTAGTGATTGGCTCAAACTCTTACCCTCTTTATAGGGGCGGTCTACCGCGGTGAGCGCTTCAAAAATATCGGCAATCGCCATCATTCTTGCGGTGATTGGCATCTGTTCTTTAGTGAGCTGCTTCGGATAACCACTGCCATCCATTTTCTCATGGTGACCACCAGCAATTTGCGGCACGCCTTTTAAGTGATCAGGGAAAGGCAACTTATCGAGCATAATTATAGTTTGTACAATGTGGTCGTTAATTTTGTAACGCTCTTCTTCGGTTAAGGTGCCGCGAGCAATACTCAAGTTATACAGCTCACCGCGATTATACTTAAACTCAGGCACATTCAGCTTAAAGCCCCAAGGGTTATCATCGCTGATCTTCTCATCTTCGCGCCGATGAATAATGTGCTCAGGTTTATCGGCCAGTAGGAACTCGGTGACCGGTAAACTACGCGGTGGCTCATTGCGGCGATCCAACTCCATATGTGACAGCCCTAAACGATCATCTAGAGTACGCTGCCAAGTGCGCTGCCCAATTTGTTGCAAGCGTTGAATGTCTTGTGGCTCCATAAACTCGCCGCCTATATTCGCTTTGGCGACAAAGGCAAACTCCTCGTCTAACTGCTGCAGGGTTTGCTCTAGCTGTTGCTGCAACTGTTGCTGCTGTTCGGCACTCACCCCCTTGGCAATTTGCTGCCAATAATCTAACTGGGCATCACGCTTAAGCACTTCAAAGCGAGTTCTAATTTCATGAATACGGTCATAAATCGTCTCAAGCTTAGTGGCCTTATCAACCACGTATTCAGGGGTGGTTACCTTGCCGCAATCATGTAACCAACTAGCAATATATAATTCTTCCCACTGCGCCTCACTCATTGAGAAGTCGGCAAATACCCCCTGTTGTTGCTCAACTGCCGCCGAGGCTAACATCTTAGTCAGCTCGGGCACCCGTTGGCAGTGGCCACCGGTATAGGGTGACTTAGCATCAATCGCTCCCGCCGTTAAACGAATAAAGGCTTCCAGTAAGTTCTTCTGCGTTTCGATTAAATGTCGGTTCTCAATGGCCACAGTCACAAGGCTACTCAAGGCGTCAATAAATGACAGAACCCGAGGCATAACCTTACGCTGCTGAAAACTAAACGCCGCGCTCATGCCTACTAACTTTTGTTCTTGGTTAATCAGTGGCGCAACGACCATCGCCAGAGTTTGTTCTTGATATTCAAACTGTACAAATTTGGTGGTGGGGCTGGTTGTGCCGTCCAGCAAGTGCTGCACTAGCGGCTGTGACAAAGTATCACTATAAGAAAAAGCCGTAGGCAACAGGAAGTCTTTAGCTGGTTTCGTTTGCAGTACAAACTGTTGGTCTTGCTTCAACCAAATCGCGCCATACTCCATACCCACAATGGTTTGCATCTCCTGAACACTTTTCTTCAATAAGCGTTCAAAGTTATCTTCTTCACCCAACATAGTTGAAACATCAGCAAACTGTTTAATGGTCTTTTTGAGCTGTTCGGTGATACGGCTTAATTGGTGAACTTCTAAAACGACTGAATGCACCTGCTTAGTGGCGTCGAAATCAAAAGCCATTATCGCTTCGTTCTGCTTCATTAACTCTTGCAAAGGCGTTGCCACTAAACGTGCCACATACCAAGCGACAGGAATCGACAACAGGATAATTAACAAGCTATACAAGATGGATTGATCGCGGGCAAAGCGCGCGTCGGTTAATACTTCATCCTCGGGTGAAACCAAACCCAAGTGCAGCCCTTCGATGGGTGCGGCTTCCCCGAGTCGGTATTTAGCTTAATTTCTACCAGCTGGCCAATCCAATCTTCATGTTCGCCTTCGATGGTAAAGTTGACTTGGTGATTTTGCGAATATTCGGCCAAACGAGAGATCACCCCAAAGTCCTGACTATCTAACCGCGGTAAAATGACCTGCTCATTATCAAATTTAATGTGCTCAGCTATCCAATCTGGGCGTTGATGAGCCAGCACTGAAAAGTCCTTATTAAACAATACCAGCAAAGAAGATGGGCTAATCAAGTTCTTGTGCAAACTACTGGAAACACTGGCCAGCGTAATATCGGCACCAACCACCATGTTAGCCTGAGTATTTGCTCGCGCAAACGTCACGCCGACTTGCTTAGTGGTATAAAACACGTAAGGAGCCGTAGCCACCACCATGGTGGGTTGCTGCATCGCCAATTTAAACCAGGGTCGTTGGCGAGGGTCAAGGCGATAATCGCGTTGAGTATCATCGATAATCGGCTGCAACTGCTGATCAAAAAAGAGCTGCTGAGATAGCCCATTAATTACTTGGCTGACCAACAGAACCGCCCCCTCGGGCGCTTGCACTAGCGCTTTTTTTTCTGCTGAATCGAGGGCTCTAACTAAGTAAAAATCACCATTCTGATAACCCATGTAAATGGCCGACAAGCCGCGCTGCTGACGCAAAGTGGCATATAGCATCGGCAGCCAACTTTGTTGATCTTGCTGCAACTGCTTAATCGTTAAGTTCATCGCAGCTAAACTACTCACAAAGTGCTGAGCGGGGAAAATCACACTCTCTAGTTCTGCTACCGTGGCTCGCCCCACTTGGTCCAGCGCTCGCGCTTGGTTTTGTGCCACCATATCGCTGATATGTAAGTAATTGATGGTGCCAATCACCAAACCGCTAGAAAATAGCATGATGATCATTACCACTACCAAGTGGAGTTGAAATGAAAATCGTCGCGAATTCCGCTTTGTATCTGAGGATTTGGAGGTCATTAGCTATCCTAGCCCTATTAACGTCACCTATTGAGCAATAATTCAACTATTGCAAGCTAAACCGATATACGCAAGATAAAATGCCTATTTTTTATGTTGTTATGTATCTAGGGCGGTACATTTACTTGACCTCAAACAACGCCTTATTGCTTAAAAAAAACCTAAACTGGTATTTCTGTGCAATAAAAAACCATCAGCAAACAGCACAATCAGTGGATCCTTAATGTTAGTGCGGCCATTTAGCGTTATAATCTCAATCAATTTACTAGTTAAGAGAGTTACAACTTGCAGTTTTCTGAATTTGGCCTAGATCCCCGCTTAAATAAAACCATTCAACACTTGGGCTTTAGCGAAGCCACCGAGATCCAAGCGAGAGCCATTCCCGCCGCCATGGCAGGAAAAGATCTATTGGCCTCTTCAAAAACCGGCTCAGGCAAAACCCTTGCCTACTTATTACCCGCCATGCAACGCATGCTCAAAACTCGCGCCTTATCAAAACGAGACGCTCGCTGCTTAATTCTGACGCCAACCCGAGAGCTAGCGAAACAAGTTTTTGCCCAGCTACGTTTATTGATAGCCAATACTCAAACTCGCGCCTGTTTAATCACCGGCGGGGAAAACTTTAATGACCAGAGTAAATTGCTGCGCAAAGAGCCACAGATAATCGTGGCCACACCAGGGCGCTTAGCCGACCACTTAAGTAAGCGTCATCTATTCCTCGATGGTTTAGAACTGCTAATTCTCGACGAAGCAGACCGCATGCTAGATCTCGGTTTCGCCGAACAATTAAATTCAGTTGATCAAGCCGCCAGCCACCGCAAGCGCCAAACCTTGATGTTTTCGGCCACGCTGGATGATGCAGCAATTAATAGCTTCGCACTAAAACTATTAAATGAACCCGAGCGTATTGCGGTTGGTTTTAGCTTTACTCAGCACCAAGATATTCAGCAACAGTTTTTACTTAGTGATCATTTAGACCATAAACAACAACAGCTTAGCGAAATTCTTAAGCAAGACTCGCTTAAACAGGCGATTGTGTTTACCGCGACTCGAGCCGATACCGAGCGCCTAGCCCAACTGTTTAGTGAGCAAGGGCTACGCTGCTCTGCATTAAGCGCCGATTTAAGCCAAGGCGCGCGTAATAAAATCATGGACGAGTTTAGCCGAGGCCAACAAAAGGTATTATTTACCACCGATTTAGCCTCTCGTGGTTTAGACATCGTGCAGGTGTCGCACGTAATTAACTTTGATATGCCGAAACATGTGGAAGAATATGTCCACCGTATTGGCCGCACCGGCCGCGCAGGTAACCAAGGCCAAGCCTATTCTTTAGTGGGCCCCAAAGACTGGTTCAGTTTTAAAAACCTCGAAGCCCTATTAGAACAGAAAATTCAGTTTATTAGCCTCGATGGCCTAGAAGCTAAATTTAAAGGTCTGGCAAATAAGAAACACAAACCTAGCCTTGGTAAGCAAGCACCAAAACGTAAAGCCAAAACCGCCAGCAAGCACCAACAGAAGCCAGCGGTGAAAACCAATAAGACCTTCGTGGTGGGTAAAGATATGGGTGATGCTCCCATTAAACGCCAGAAGAAAGTTGATAATCTTAGTGACTTAGACAATAGCGAAGACTAGCAATCGGCAATTAGCAGCCAATCACTGGCTGCTAATACTGGCTTTTTCATGAGTGTCTTCGTAGACTGGCGCCACTACAAATGAAAAAGATTCTTATTTAGATTATGCAGGCAGCTTCTCACTCTTCCAGTTTTACTTGGGCAACCATTCGCCAACAAGTATTTCAATACAAAAAACCCTTGGTCTACGCTCACCTGATTGCAATATTGGCGACACTAGTTAGCGTCCCCATTCCCTTACTTATGCCGCTATTGGTTGATGAAGTCTTACTCAAGCAACCAGGCCAAGCAGTTGCGCTAATGCAATCGCTACTTCCCCAACAGTGGCACAGCGCTAGCGCTTATATTATTTGCATTTTGCTGGTAGTGATTAGCCTACGCCTCATGTCTCTGGTGATTAGTGTGCTGCAGGCACGACAATTCACCTTCATTGGCAAACAAATTAGTTTTTTGATCCGCGAGCGCCTAGTCAATCACCTGCCCAAGGTGGAACTGCGCGAATATGAAACTCAGGGCTCTGGTGGGATCAGCGCTCGCTGTGTGACCGATGTAGAAACGCTCGATAAATTTATTAGCGAAAGTCTGTCTAAATTTCTAGTGGCCGTGCTTACCATTATTGGTACTGCGGCGATTTTATTATGGATAGACTGGCAACTGGGTTTAATCATTTTGCTACTCAACCCTGCGGTAATTTACTTCTCCCGCTCTTTTGGGCGTCATGTAAAAGACTTAAAAAAACGAGAAAACGCCGCCTTTGAGGCCTTTCAATTAGCACTGATTGAAACCCTAGATAGCATTCAGCAATTGCGCGCCAGCCAGCGTGAAGGCCACTATTTTTCACGGGTGGTGAATGCCGCCACTGAATTAAAAGATCATGCGATTGCCTCGCATTGGAAAACCGACGCAGTTAATCGCCTTAGTTTCACGATTTTTCTCGTTGGCTTTGAGATTTTCCGCGCCATAGCCATGTTAATGGTGGTATTTTCCGATCTCACTGTAGGCCAAATATTTGCGGTGTTTGGTTACCTCTGGTTCATGATGGGACCAGTGCAAGAAATTCTCAATATTCAATATAGCTACTTTAGTGCCAATGCCGCCTTGGCTAGACTTAATCAACTATTTGAACTGAAACAAGAGCCCAACTACCCTTGTGAAATCAACCCCTTTGCCGAACAGCGCCAATTTGATATCGACTTCAAAAATGTAGATTTTAGCTATACGGCCGAGTCTCCAGTACTCCAAGACATTAGCCTTAAGTTACCCGCAGGTAAGAAGGTCGCGCTGGTGTCGGTGAGCGGTGGCGGTAAGTCCACCTTGGTTAACTTATTATTAGGACTCTACCAACAAGACCGTGGCGATATTCTCTTCGATGGCGTGCCCATAGAGAAAGTCGGCTATGCCTGCATTCGCAGTAATATTGCCACTGTTCTACAGCAACCTATTTTATTTAATACCAGCGTTCGAGAAAACTTAAGCATGGGTAAACAACACAGTGAAGCCGCACTGTGGCAGGCCCTCGCCATTGCTGAATTAGCCGATACGGTAAAACGATTACCCGAGCAACTCGACACCCTAGTCGGGCGCAGTGGAGTCAAACTCTCTGGCGGCCAAAAACAACGTTTAGCGATTGCCCGAATGGTCTTAAGCGACCCGCAGGTGGTGATCCTAGATGAAGCGACCTCGGCCTTAGACACCGAAACCGAAGCAAAACTACATCGTAACCTTAAGGCCTTCTTGCAACAGCGCACTACCTTAATCATTGCTCATAGACTTAGTGCGATTAAGCAAGCCGATCTAATCTATGTATTAGACGACGGGAAAATTAGCCAAGCTGGCGAACACCAGCAACTGCTTGCGCAAACCGGCTTATATCAAACGCTTTATCAACATCAAGATTAAGCCCTTAACGCAGCATTCACCCTACTCAGGTAACTTTCTGCCGCTTCAGCTTGTTGCAAGTAAGCTTTTAAGGCTTGCTCCGCAGCTTGCTCCCCTGGGTGACGTTGCTGGCAAAGCACTAACAATTGCTGCTGACGGCGTTCCAGTTTTAGTTCGTGTTTCAATAACAATTGATATTGGGTATCACTAAGTAAAGGTTTAATGGTTTTTCGGTGGCGGCGAAACTGCGTCATTTTTTGTTCACTATGGTGAATTTGCCCCAACAACTGATCTAGGTTTACCGTCCAACGTTGTAGCTGGCAAAAGCTCAACCAAAGCAAGAGGTTTATATTACGCTGTTGCTTGTCTTGTAAACTCAAACACAAGCTTTGCAATTCGGGGTTAGCGTAAACATGCTGGGAAAACCGCCAGAAACGTTCAACAGTGTTTTGAAAGTTGGGGACTAAACAAGACTTCGAAATAACGGCATACTCCATCTCACCAGCAAAACAGGACTATTACGCGGGCTAAGCAAGCCACTGTCAATATATCTGAACACCCAGCCTAACAAAGTCCTTGTGTAACGGATATTTCAGTCAGATTTTTTATTTTACTTAGCTGTAAACAAAAAAAAACGCTATCAATATAGATAGCGTTTTAGCTGAAATGTTAGGCGTATAATTAAACCGCGGTAACATTCTCAGCTTGTGGGCCTTTTTGACCTTGAACTACTTCAAACGTTACTGCTTGACCTTCAAGCAAAGTACGGCGTCCATTGCCATTAATGGCACGAAAGTGAACAAATACGTCCGGACCTTTCTCTTGTGCAATAAAACCAAAACCTTTTTCGTCGTTGAACCATTTAACGGTTCCAGATAATACCTGACCTGACATTATCGTCCTCTCATATTCCATGTGCATATTTAACGTAGTATTAGCTAGGCAAGCCAGCGACAAAAAGTTAAACCCACCTAAAATATTAGAACAGCGAAAAACTTTGGACTATCAACAAGCATTGCTACAGCAACTTACATTCTCTACTAAATACTCAATAAATCCAGAGCAAAGTCATTAAATAATGTTAAATTTTAATTAAAGCTTTGAATAAAGGTATTTAGAATTAACAAGCTAGCAAAGTGATGAACAAAAAACAACCAGTCTGCGACTAAAGTTATGGCTGCTTTGTATCGATAAGTGGCCAAAGCAGTTTTTCTAAACCCGCCACCTGTATCTCTAAAGCCAAGGCCATTAACTGGCCCAATTCGCCTTTAGGAAAACCCTGCTTATTGGCAAACCAAAGCAAATATTCTTCCGGCAAACGGATAATCTCTCTGCCTGCATACTTACCAAAAGGCATTTTATGACGAGCCACTTTTAGTAACATTGCTTTATCAAAAAGCGCTTCGCTAGGGGAAGGCTGCTCACTCATTGTTCAAATAGCTCCTTGGGCGATCCAAATTCGCTCACATTATGCTAGCCTGCCATTTTGTACAATAAAAACAACCAAGGAAATGAAATGTTAAAGAGCAACGAGTACTTTGACGGCAAGGTAAAATCCATCGGCTTTGCAGGGAAAGAAAAGCCTTCTTCTGTTGGCGTAATGGCAGAAGGTGAATATGAATTTGGCACAGCCGAGCCTGAGTTAATGGTGGTTATCGCCGGCGAACTGATTGTAAAATTACCCGGCGAAACTGAATGGGTCAGCTACCAAGATGGGCAGCAGTTTAATGTTCCGGGCAACGCCAAGTTCCAACTTAAAGTGCCCACCGAAACCGCTTATTTATGTGTTTACGGCTAATCTGAAATGTTGAATAACGATCCAGACAAATTGTTAAAAAAACGCCCTCAGTTAATTCATTCAGAAAATATGAAGGTGCGTTCGCATGTACAGCGAGAACAAGATGACTGGGTCGTACATACGCTAATGCTGAGCGACTATGATGTACCCTTTGTTTACAAGCGTAAGCAACGCTATCAAAACCTTAGCGGTGCCCGAGTCAATTTAAGTTACTACCCAAGCCGACAAATTACTGCTGGCTTAGCGTTCGAAATCATGAAAGTGGTACGCCTGCGCCGCAGCTAGTTAAACTCCACTCTTCTTAATCGGCAAGGTCTTCCATATTCGCTTTCGCCTGCTCAAATAAACTCAGGGCCAATTTACGCTGCTTGGCATGGTCTACGATGGGCTTGGGGTAAGCCAAATACTGGCCACTTTTTTCAGCCCAGCTATGCGGCTGATGCACCTTTTTCCCAGCAATCTCACTTAACTGGGGTAACCAGTAACGAACAAACTCTCCCTTAGGATCGAAGCGCTCCCCCTGCGTAGTCGGGTTAAAAATTCGAAAATAGGGTTGAGCATCGGTACCCGTTGAGGCCGCCCACTGCCAACCACCGTTATTCGATGCAAAATCACCATCAATTAGGTGTTGCATAAACCAACGCTCTCCGTGGCGCCAATCAATCAACAAGTCTTTACTGAGAAAGCTGGCAACTATCATGCGTAAGCGATTATGCATCCAGCCTGTTGCTGCCAGTTGGCGCATTGCCGCATCCACTATCGGATAACCAGTTTGTCCCTGTTGCCATGCCTTTAAGAGCTGCTCATCATGCTGCCAATTAACTCGCTCAGTCCAGTCTAGAAATGCTCGGCCTTTACAAAGCTGCGGATACGCCGCGATGAGGTGGCGATAAAACTCCCGCCAAACAATCTCACTTAACCAAACAAAAGCGCCCCCTTGCTGGCTTTCCAGCGCTTGTGGGTGGTCATGATAGAGCCTGGCCAAGCATTGGCGGGGCGATATTATGCCTAAAGCCAGATAAGGCGAAAGCTTACTGGTGCCGGGCTCTGCCGGAAAATCACGTAACTGCTGGTAGGACTCGGCCTTAACCGCACTAAAATCACGTAAACACTGAATAATCTCACTTTCATCGCACAGCCAAGCACTGCTGTTACTGGTGGCATAATCGAGTTTGATTGGCTCAGGCTTAGCCAAGAGCTTGCTAAAACTGTCCGGCAGTAATGAAGATAATACCGCTGCTGGCGCGGCCAATGGGCTAAAACAGGCTTCATCTAATTGGCTTAACCAAGCCTTGCGAAAGGGAGTGAACACCTTAAATACTTGTTGGCTCTTAGTGAGCACCGAGCCCGGTGGCAATATGCAATCGCCATGGTAACTAACTACCTCAACGCCCTGCTGGCTCAAGCTCTGCTGCACGGCTTGGTCACGGCCTTGTTCATTTAACTCATATTGCTGCTGAAAATGCACAGCGCCAATTTGATACTGCTGAACTAACTGTAATAAGCACTGTGGAACGCTAGTGAAGTCGGAACAATGCACGGCCAACAAAGGAATATTCAACTCTGCCAACTGTTGCTGTAACGCCACTAAGCGCCGCTCGATTAAATCTGCCTGAATCGGCGCAAGCTCATGGGCTTGCCACTGCTGCGGACAGGCCAGATATACCGCAAGTACCGCTTGGTTGCTGGCCACCGCATGACTTAAAGCTTGATTGTCTCTGACCCTAAGGTCATTTCTAAACCAGACTAATTGATGTTGCATCACCACCCCTAAAATAATTGCTTGCTAGCATTACGTGTAGCCCATAGGCTTCGATCAGCCGCCATTAAAGATAAACCGACTAAAGCTGATAGAGTTCTAGAGGCAAACCATCGGGATCGTTGAAAAAAGTGAAGCGCTTCTCGGTATAGGGATCAACTCGTAAGGCCTCCACCGCAATATTGTGGCTACGTAACTCAGCCACCGCCTGTTCGATGTCATCCACCGCAAAAGCTAAATGCCGCAAGCCTTGAGCTTCCGGGTAACTGGGACGAGGCGGAGCCTCGGCAAAGGCAAACAGTTCGATTTGCCCTCCTCCTGGAAGCGCTAAATCCAGTTTATAGCTATTTCGCTGCGGCTGATAATTCTCGGCAATGGGCTTTAATCCTAAGATCTGGGTATAGAAATGTTTCGAGCGAGCATAATCAGAACAAATAATCGCGACATGATGAAAACCTTTAAGCATGATTTTTCCTTGTTATTGACTGTCGGTGTCGATTGTCGATTTCCAGAAAAAAGCGCTAAAACCGGTAATCACCATGCCCGCCATTAATAATGCCAGCACCACATTACTCGGCGATAGATGAAAACTCCCGCCAGTCATCGCCGCTAACATCAATAACATCAAGCCTAATAGAGCTAGCAACGCCGAAATTTTACTAAGTATTCGTGCCATAGGCTTTAGCCCAGTAAAGCGTAATGACAGCAGCACCCACAAACCAATACCAATAAACAACAATGGCCAAGCGCTCCAGCCAAAAAAAATAGATGCTGCAAGCACTCGCAGCAATACTGTTACTGGCAAACAAACACTTGCTAATTAACTCTATCATTACCATTCACCTCCTGCCCAACACCGTTGCGACGAGTTTAATCTTCTAATAAAAAATACCAAGCCTCGTCCTTACGCCACAGCAGTTAAAAATAAAATTTTTATTTAGTAATTTTATTTTTAACAGATAACAAAACTACAAAAATGATAACCAACCATAGAATATACACTCTGGTCGGAGTTGTAGCGGAGCTATCTCTTGCCTAATATGCGCCCGATATTAGAACAATTAATCCATTTTTATAACTCGCTCCATAACAAATCAGCTTAGAGACCAACATTACATGAAAAAACGCATATTCAGTCTAACTGCCCTTAGCGCCACCTTGCTCAGCGGCCACAGCCTAGCCGCTGGCTTTCAGGTAAATAGCCAGTCTGCCACTGGTATTGGTCGCGCCTTTTCAGGGGATGCGGTGATAGCCGACAATGCTTCGGTATTGGCGCGTAACCCAGCAGCTATGGCGATGTTTGAGCAAAAAGCGTTGTCACTAGGTCTCGTTTATACCGATGTTGATGTCACCATTAAAGATGTCAATTATGGCCCCGTTGAGTATGGCAGCGTCGGCGATGCTGCTGGCGATAAAGTCATTCCTAATATTTATTACATTCACCCGATCAATAATGACTTTGCCGTTGGTGTAGGCGCCTTCAGTAACTTTGGTACTGGTACAGACATTAGCGAGCTTAACAACAGCGGCGCGCCAGTCACGCCGGTGGACTTGTTTGGTAATACCGAAGTCATCACCTCAACCTTTAATATGAGTATGTCTTACCGCATCAACCAGCAGTTCAGCATTGGTGCCGGGGTCGACCTTATATATGGTCAAGGCACACTCAGGCGCCAAGGCGAAATTGTTGGCGGCTCTGGCGTTCAAAGTAAATTGGTTGACGTTGATGCCGATGGCTGGGCACTGGGCGGCATTATTGGCGCCACTTACGAGATTAACGATAACAACCGTTTAGGTATGAGTTACCGAGTCAGCCCTAGTTTTAAAGCGGCTGGCAAAGTGGAGTATCAAGGCCAGTCTTATGATGACATCCATATTCCACTACCAAATATTTTCCAAATTGCTGGTTATCACGAGCTCAACCACAAATGGGCGGTACATTACACCGCTCAGCACACCAGCTGGAGCGACTTCGACCATATTACCGTGACAGGTTCGTTACCGGAACAAACGGTAAAAAGCTACCAATGGAAAAACTCATGGTTATTTAGCGTGGGAGCGACCTACCAGCTAAACCCAAACTGGGCACTACGCGCCGGTTACATGCACGATAAAGGTGTGGTGGACGAAGTCAGTTCCTTATCAATACCTGATTCTGACCGTAACTGGTATACCGTTGGTGCGAGTTACTACATCAACAAACACTCGAGCATAGATTTTGGTCTTGGCTTTGTCCGCGGCGAAGATGTGGAAGTACGTGAAAGCAGTGCCATTCCTGTGATTGGTGAAGTGGTTGGCCATACTCGCTCCGACGCTATCTACTACTCGATGCAGTACAGCTACTTGTTCTAAAGGCTAGGCTCGTGGCTACACGCCACGAGCCTTACTTTCCCAGCGTTAACTCCTTCAGCCCCTACGCTTAAGTAAAACAGGCTCGATATTGCCTTGGCGTAAGCGCAATACGCTTCTTGAAATTTCGTTGAAAATGACTCTGGTCAGCAAAGCCGAGTTGATTAGCGGTATCGACAATGCTACGGCCCTCTCGCAATAAGCCTTTTGCTCGATTAATGCGCTGGTTAAGCTGAAAAGCGTGGGGCGATAAACCATAAACTTGCTTAAAGCTTCTCACCAAGTGATAACGACTCAGCCCAGCTATTGCTGCCAACTCACTTAAGCTAAGATTGTGCTGCAATTGATCTTGTATACACTCTCTGACTCGCTGCAATTGGGGTTTGGCCACACTGCTGACATCGCTGCGAAAACGCTGTTGGCTGGCAAACTGTTGCTCAAAAAACGCCAACAACAGGCTCTCTTGTTCCAGCGGATTTTGCTCAAGTTGAATCTTTAAAAACAGCTGATTTAGCAGGGCATAAGTTTGTTTGTCGCTAACTAGCTGACGCTCAAAAGCCAAGTAATCGCTGGCTGGACAAGCCAACATTTCTTGCTGCACTTGGCCCACCCAGGCGCTTTCTACAAACAGCATTCGGTAAGACCACTGCCCTTGTTTAGGGTTGCAGGAGTGAACATCACCAGGGTTAATGGTGACGCTTAGTCCTTGACCAATAGAGTGTTGCTGAGTCTGGTTTTTATACACGGCTTGGCCAGCATCGATCACCCCAAAAGAAAATTCGTCATGGGCATGGCTATGATAACAAGCCGCCGAATGCTGAACCTGCCGTAGCTCCATAAAAGGAAGTTGTTCAAAGCGTTTAAACAGGTGTTTTGCATTGTTGCTCATAGTTAACCCCATGCTTTAAGCCAAAGCCAAATCCAACTAAATAAACAGCGATAGTACCGAACCGGCTAACAGGGCCGCCATAGAGCAATTAAACACCCGCAGCCGCCAAGCCGAACCCAAGTAACGGGAAATCAGCGAGCCAATAGCGGCCCATGTGCCGACTCCCACTAAACAAACCATAAGAGAGATCAGAGAAAATACCAACAAATAAAATTCCGCTTGCTGCTGCGGCGCAACAAACAAACTCACTCCAGACATAGCCACTAACCACGCTTTGGGGTTTAAACCCTGAGCCAATACCCCCTGCCAAAAACTAGGAGGCTTAGCCAAATTTTGTTGCCCCGGCAAACTCACGGGAGCCGAAGCAATTTTTAGCGCCATGTATAAAAGAAATGCCGCTCCCAAATATTGCAATAGATGGGTCAAGGCGGGTAATACATCTAAGGTCAGATTAAGCGCTAAGCCTGCTGTAAATACCACCAAGCAATAACAAAGACTGGCTCCCACCACATGGGGCAGCGCTTGACGAAAACCAAAGTTGGCGGCAGCACTGCTAGCAATAATATTCACCGGGCCCGGTGAAATAGCGCTAATTAAAGCAAAGATCAACATCGATAGAATTACACTCAAAAGCCATTCCCCAATACATTTAAAGTCATCACTATAGGTGGCTTTACGCTGAGTTTATTGAACAAAATTGCGCTGCGTCATGGTAAGTCTGCGGCAAGATGCCCTGCGCGCACAAAACAGTGCGTAAGCTAGCAGTTCTCAACCCTAAGGCTTGCGCAAATGCAGCCGAATTTCTAATGTGGAGACAACAAAAACAAAAAAGGATGGTCCGATGAAATTTACTCCTGCCACTATCGCCGAACTTAACTTACTACTGCAATTTGACCTGAGCAGTTTACAAACTGGGATTAAAGTTCACCACGATGCCGCTCCCGAGTTAGTTACGGCGGCACAAAGTTTATTTGATAAAGGATTAAGTACCCAAACCGATGGCGGTTACCTCACCGACTTAGGCATAGAAGTGGCCGAACATGCACAAAAATTATTAGCCGTATTATCCACCAAGCCAGAACACGTTTCAGCTTAAAGTGACTTAATTGCAAACCAAGAGCCAAGCTCTTGGTTTTTTATCTCACATCGGCCAGCACAGTTTAATTAGCCCCCTCTCATCATCGCGATAATGCTAAGTCGCTCATCTTTTACTGATAATCCCCTAAGCCACACATAGTAATCTGTCATTAAATCCGTATTATGCAACTATTAACTCTTTGGTAAGTAAAGGATAACTACCATGCCCATTTCACTGATCATTATCTTGCTATTAGTGGTTGCACTTATTTTTTATATCGTTGGCATATTTAACCGCCTAGTTAACCTGCGTAATCGCTATCAAAATGGCTTCGCCCAAATAGAAGTGCAATTGAAACGCCGCTATGACTTGATCCCTAATTTAGTTGAAACCGCCAAAGCCTACATGAGCCATGAGCGGGAAACCCTAGAAGCGGTAATTAGCGCCCGTAATGATGCCAGCGCCCTACTCAAAGCAGCCGCCAGTGACCCCAGTGGCAATGCCCTAACGCAATTAGCTAGTGCCGAAGGGATACTGCAAGGTGCCATGAGCAAGCTCAATATCGTGATGGAAAATTACCCTGACTTAAAAGCCAACCAAAATATGGCACAACTGAGCGAAGAGCTCACCAGCACCGAGAACCGAGTAGCTTTTGCGCGACAAGCGTTCAACGATGCGGTGACCGACTACAATAGCTACCGACAGTCCTTTCCACCGGTGTTTTTTGCCGCACAATTTGGTCATAAGAGAAACGCCGAATTATTAGAATTCGCCGATAGTGAACAGATCCAAAGTGCGCCTAAAGTCTCTTTCTAAACCGCCTAAACGATGAACTTTTTTCAACAACAGGAATTGGCACGGCGCAACAGCAAGTACTTACTGTTGCTGTTTATTGTGGCGGTACTCCTCATCATAGGGCTGAGTAACCTACTGATTGCCGCCACCCTGTGGTTTTTTAATCAACAAGCCCCCTTAAGCTTGCAGCAGCTTTTTTCTACCTCGCAAGTTCTAGTGGTAAGCCTACTGATGAGTGGGGTGATCGGCTGCGCCATCGCTTATAAATGGTATCAATTACGCGACGGCGGGCGACGCTTGGCCGAGTCCTTGGGCGGACAAGTACTCATGCCCAATACCGAGCAAGCCGAACAACGGCAAATTTTAAACGTGGTGGAAGAAATGGCCATCGCCTCGGGTATGCCGGTACCGCCGGTCTACCTACTCAAAGATGAACTTGGCATTAACGCCTTTGCCGCTGGCCATACTCCGGCCGATGCTGTGATAGGCATTACTCAAGGCGCACTAGAACAGCTCAACCGTGACCAACTACAAGGCGTGGTGGCTCATGAGTTCAGCCACATATTAAACGGCGATATGCGCCTCAACATGCAGCTAATTGCATTGCTCAGCGGCATTGTATTTATTTCCAACATCGGCGAGTTCGTATTGTATAGCCAGCGCCATCGTGCTTATTCGCGCTCTAGTCGGCGCAATAACGATGGCCGAGTCGCCGCACTTGGCTTAGGCCTGTTAGTACTAGGTTGGTTGGGGGTGTTTTTTGCCAACATGATTAAAGCGGCAATTAGCCGCCAGCGCGAATACCTGGCCGACGCCTCTGCAGTGCAATTTACTCGTAACCCCAAAGGCATTGCCGATGCACTAAAAATTATCGCCGGCTATGAGGCTGGTTCGGGTTTACGCTCGCCGCTCAGCCAAGAAGCCAGCCATATGTTTATCGGTAATGCTCGGCGCTTAGGCAGCTTCTTTGCCAGTCATCCGCCGCTTGATGAACGCATCAAACGTTTGCTACCTAGCTGGAATGGCCAAGTGACCAAGCGGCAAATCAAGCATCGCGCCCAGCCCATCTATGCGCGAGCCTACCGAGCTAGCGAACCTAGCCCCGAACGACAACAATCGACCTTTTTGGCCGCTGCCGCCGCAGGAGCGGCGCTTGCCACTGACAGCTCATCAAACACCGCGTCATTTTCACTGTCAAATAATGCCAGCACAGTGGCCCAAGAACTGGCCCAATTACCGCAGGGCCTATTAAATCTGGCCCACGAACCCAGCGGAGCAATGAACCTGGTCTATGCACTGTTGTTAAGTGAGCAGGCCGAATTACGCCAGCAACAATTAGCTGTTATCGAAGCCCCAGCCCAGCAAACAGTGGAGTTGAGTGAGATTAAGCAAGCATGGCAGTGGCTAGCTACGCTGGATCGGTCTTACCGCCTGCCCTTATTGGAGATGGCGTTTCCCGCCTTAAAACAGCTATCCAAACCGCAATACCAAAACCTGATGGCGAATTTGCGCAAGCTGATTAAAGCCGATCAACAGGTAGACCGTTACGAATGGTGTCTTTATCACTTAGTCAAACATTACTTGGCTGCGCAGTTTGAAAGCCTCGCCCGCAGTAAAGCGCTATACAGCAGCATTCCCGCGATTGCTCAGCACTTCAACATTGTGCTGTCGAGCCTCGCCTATGCTGGGCATGATGATGATACTAAGATCCAACGCGCCTATGGCATTGGCATTAACAGTATCGGCTTGTATACCCTGCGCCAATTACCTAAAGAGCAGTGCCAAGTTGAACATTTTGGCCCGGCAGTGAAACAGCTGGCCAATGCCCATCCGCCAATTAAACAGCGAGTATTACGAGCGCTGGCCGCCTGCGTCAGTCTAGATAAACAGCTCACGGTCGCAGAATATGAGATGATCCGTTGTATCGCCGCGGTGATGGATTGCCCCAGCCCACAGCTAAAAATGGAAATAGCACCAGACCATTAAAGCTTAATCGGCTAGTGCTATGAATGGCGGGTTGTTAAAGCGCCCGCTTAGCCGCTTTTTCTCGCAGGCTCTGGCGCGCTTTTTCACTGATGAAGGCCATTTTTAATCCATTACTTTGCAATTGAGCAATCTGCTCGTCGGCAAAACCTAATACTTCGCGAGCGAGGCGGTACTCATCAGGCAAGTCGATGGCCGATACACCTGGGTCGTCGGTATTTAAGCTGGCACGAATACCATGGGCTAAAAATTGCTTCAGCGGATGCTGACTAAGATCGGGCGTGGTATTGGTTTGAAAGTTAGAAGACAAACACGACTCTACACCAATCTTATGTTTAGCCACATAGTCCATCAATTTAGGGTCGTCGGCAATCTTCACCCCATGACCAATTCGAGTAGCACCCAACTCACGAATCGCCTGCCAAACACTCTCTGCCCCCGCAGCCTCACCGGCATGCACCGTAATGGCAAACCCCGCGTCACGAGCCCGGGCAAAATGTTCTACAAATAAGTCGCCGGGTTTGCCCAGCTCATCGCCAGCTAAGTCCATCGCCACAATTTGGTCGCGAAAAGCAATACAGGCGGCCAACTCTTCACTACAACGCTGTTGACCAAAAGAGCGGCTCATAATGCCGATCAGATTTACCTGCACATCATACTTTGCCATGCCACGACGCACTCCTTCAATCACCGCCTCAACCACCCCTTCGGGTTTCAACTGATGACTCATCGCCATATAACCGGGGCTAAAACGTAGCTCTGCGTAATCGATGCTGGCACGCTGCAAATCAGCCACGTTTTCCTCGGCCACGCGAACGCAGGCGTCGTAGTCACCTAAGACTTTTACTCCCCAATCCAACTTAGAAAGAAAAGCCACCAAATTAGGCTCTTGCTTGGTGATTTGCACATGCGGGATCAAACCTGCTAAGTCTGTTGCAGGCAAAGCTACATTAAACTTCCTGCCCAGTTCCAAAATGGTTTCGGCGCGAATATTACCATCGAGATGACGATGTAAATCGGTTACTGGGAATTGTCTTAACATAGCGACTCCTGCTTATTCTTGTCTTTATTTTGAGCGCTCAAGTGTAGTGAGCAAGCGCCCATGTTCCAAATCAGAAAACCCCAAATAAAGCCGACTTTTCCAATAACTTAAGGGCCAAAATATAATCTTAGCCAAATATGTTGGTATTTTTAAAATACTGCTCCTCAGCAGCCCATTAAAGTTGGCCTAGGCATACAGCAATATAGTGACTTAACTAGACTTTTCTTGGCTTGCTCCAAGGCTTGACAGCGTACGGAGCGAAGGCAGCACTATTTCGAAGGGTGATATTGAGCTTGTTGATAGCCATCTACCGCCTGCTTAAGCGCGGCAGCCCGTTGGGGGCTTGGCGCTCCACCCGCTGCACAAAAGCAGCTAAGGTTTCACCGGCTTCGCGCCTTAAGCGATAACGAGCTAATAGCCAGAGTTGCCAACGCAGCGCCAATACCGGTTTAGCAGGCAAACGCCAACGCCACGGTTTGGCAAATATGGTGGCGGTAACGACTATGCCCAAAAACAACATGCTGGCCGTTAACATTAACATGGAACTGCCCGGCAACCATGCCATTAAGCTGGCAAATAACCGCAACTGGCGTTGTTGGTCAAAGTTAAGCACCCATTTGGCCCACCAATAATCCGCTTGAGCGAACCAATAGCGTAAGCGACTCATGCCTTCGGTATACCAAAAACGTTTTCCCCAACCATTTAAGTTTCGCCATTGTTCGGCGGTAGATTGGCTTTGTTGCAGGCTATTTTCCACTCGGTCTGGCGCTATCCATGCGGTGGGGTCAAGGCGCTGCCATGTTTGGCCGTTCCAAAACTCTAACCAAGCATGGGCATCGTAGTTACGCACCGCCAGTAGTTGCTCGCTTTGCTCCCATTCTCCACCTAGGTAACCGGCCACCATGCGCGCGGGAATCCCCTGCAAACGCGCCATGACCACTACGCTTTGCGCGTAGTGCACACAAAAGCCGCGCTGCTGCTCAAACAAAAAACTTGCTATGCCGCGAAGCCCCGGATAAGCCGGTGGATTGAGGGTGTAACTGAAAGGCCGCGCCATAAACCATTGCTCTAGCTGGGCTAAATAACGCTGAGCATAATCACTAGCAGAGCGATCTAAACCCTGCTGTAAACCCTCGGCTAACTCCACAATGGCCGCGGGCAGCTGCGCCGGTAATTGCTTGGCCAGAGTTAATTGCGCAGCATTGCTCGTCTCACTTGATGGCGCAGGCAAATAGTCGAACTGAAACAGCTGACGGGTAAAGTTGTCTTGGCGGCGTTGCCAGCTTTTATCAGCAAAATACTGGCCACTCCCAGCAGTTAAGCTACTCGGGTTTAAGCTGGCCAGCCATGACCCATCGGCGGGTTCTAGGAGTAATTGATATTGGTTGAGTGGCTCAGCTGATGCAGGGCTAAAGCGTTGAGGCTGCTGCGCCAACTCACTGCGCCGCCAGCGCTCTCCATCAAACTGATCTAATACCATCGCTCGCCAATACAACTGCTGGTTGGCCATGGGCTTAGCAAACTCGGCTCGAAATACCAGCTTATCGGAGCGGATCAACTGACTAATGTCACCGGGTCTAATTTCTTCAGATAAGCCGGTTTGGGCACTGCTGGGGTTGGGCATTTGCCACAGTGGCGGCAAGCGCGGAGCCAATACAAATAAGGCCAGTGCTAGCGGTGCTAATCCCAACAGCCACAGCGCCAGTTGCTTAACCCAAGCGCGGCTCAATTGAATATCTAAACTGAGTAACAATAACAAGTGGATAAAGGCAACGAGCAAGGCTAATAAGGCCGCCAGCGGCTGGCTAGAAAACACCAAAGACAGCGCCACCAAAAACAAACCGGTGAGCACAAACACTTCAATGTCTCGGCGCACATGTAACTCGATGTATTTAAGGCTATAACCCAACATGACTAAGGCCACCAGCTTATCAAATAGACCAAGGCCTCGACTTAACCACAGCGTCACTAAAAATAGCGCCAGCAGTAATAGTTTGACCCAGCGCGGCTTAGGCAAGCTGGCTAAGCCCTTCACCACCCTAATTCGCCAGCTCCCAGCCAATAGCCCAACCAGCACTAAGAGCCAAGGCACGTGGCCCAATAGCAAGAGCGCGGTGGCCAAATAGCACAGCAACGACAGCCGAATATGGGAAAGCTTGAGCACGGTCATAGGCGTTTCGGCGCTCCTGCTAGCATACGTAAAGCCTGTTGCTGATGCCGCTCGCCTTGCCCCATGGCCAGTTGCTCGCCATTCACTCTAAGGCTGAAGCTATGCTGTTGTTTGGCCAGTTGGCGAACCCAAAATGCCAATACCGCTAGACGCTGCTCGTAATCCAAACCCGCCGATAAGCTGTCGCTTAAATGCAGCCCTTGGGCGGGATTACCAGTAAAGGTTTTAATTTGCAGGCCGCGCCCCGCCGCGTACTGCTTCCAAGCCAACAGACTTTTGCGTTCACCGCTACGATAAGCTTTTAAACCGGAAAACTCATGCTGTTGCAAACTGTCGCTATGGCTATGCTCAATGTCATGCTGCTCAGTTTGCGCCTTAGCCGGACAAGCATGACCGGCTAGCGGCTGAGGATAAGCAATTAAATCACAGCAAAAATCGGCCACCGTCCAGCAGCGAAACAAACCAAAGGGAAATACGCTATACAGCGTGACCCGAGGTAGGCGCTGATAGCCACGCTGTTTTACCTCTAAATCTAAGGCGAGCTGGCCATCGAGAACTTGGCTGGCCTGCTGCAGTGGCCACTGTTTGATTTTTGCTTGTAAGGCCTGAACCGGCTTGCCGCGAGATTTTTTCATCGATAATAACAAGCGTAGCGGTTGGCCAAGCTGGCCCTCGGGACCATGCACCAAATTAACCACTAAGCCAGAGAGATTTTGATGGCAAAGCAACAGGCACATCAACCACAGCACTAACATCCACAAGGCTAAGGCCAGCACTAAGTTATTTTGGTAGTTACTGCCCATCACTAGCATCACCAGCAGCGTCAGCAAGAACCACCAACCAAAACCTGTGGGCAAAATAAATAGCTGCTTGCGGCTAAGCTGCAAGCTTTTCGCCGCTGGAATGCGCCGCACCAACCAAGCTTGAGAGCGCAAGCCCTGCCATTGTTTTAAACGGGATAAGCCAGCTTTAATCATGCTTAAGCTAAATCTTGGTAAGGGTCTACATCAGCCAAAATTTGCTTGGCGTAGGCCTCACCACTATCGCCACGACCTAAGCGGTGGGCACTGACCGCTACAAACACTGCTTGCAAATCTTCCGGTGATACATGCCCTTTATGATGTAAAAAGGCCCAAGCCTTGGCACAAGACAACAAACTTAAACTACAGCGTGGCGATAAGGGGTTTAGCCCTTCCAACTCGCGACTACGATGAATCAAGCGCAGTAAATAAGCCAATAAGGCGTCACTGCAATGTAAGAGCTGCACCTGCTGCTGCAAGGCTAGTACATCTTGCATATCAAGGCTGGACTGCGGCGCGCTCTCGGTACTGCCACGCTTCAACATTGCCATTTCAGAATCTAAGTCAGGAAAACCAATGCTAAGGCGCATCGCAAAGCGGTCTAGCTGTGACTCGGGCAAATCAAAAGTGCCCAGCTGCTCACGCGGATTTTGCGTGGCAATCACAAAGAAGGGCGCGGCTAAGGGATAACGCTGGCCGTCGGTGCTCACCTGTTGTTCTTCCATGGCTTCTAACAAGGCACTTTGAGTGCGCGGGCTAGCACGATTAAGTTCATCGGCCAGCACCAAATGATTAAAAATAGGCCCAGGGTGAAAACGAAATTGTTGGCTGTCTTGTTCAAATACCGATACGCCAATGATGTCGGCGGGCAACAAATCGCTAGTAAACTGGATCCGCTGAAAACTCATGCCAAACCCCGCCGCTAGCCATTTAGCCAAACTGGTTTTGCCTGCACCGGGCAAGTCTTCAATCAACAAATGACCACCGGCCAACAAGCAACTCAAGGCTAAACGTACCGCTTGAGTTTTTCCAAGTAGCTGTTGTTCAAGCTGTTGGCATACCGCCTGTAAGCGAGGATCTATTTGATTCATATAAATAAAAAAGCCCAAGGAAAAGAAACTAGCTTACAAAGCTTTCAGGCAAATTTATAGCGTTGTAAGCGTGCGTTAGATTGCAGTTATGACTTAAGCTTAGCAGCTTGGAGGGCTAGCGTGCTGGCTGGCACAAGACAGGAAGAAGCGGAAATTTAACTCAAAGCGAGGCGCTATGCCTCGCTTCAAGCGACTCATTTGCAAGGCTTAGCTTGGGCTCATCTCGGGTTCACGTTTGAAATAACGCACAATGCCCACCACTGAAGCCCCGATCCAAAATAGCTCAATAATGAAACTGGCTAAATTAAAATTGATGCACAGGCTAATCAATAACAGGATGGCCCCGCTAAGGTTCATTAGGTTATAGGTGAGTTTTTTGGGATTTAAGCGCTCCAACTGTAATAGGAAGAACGCTCCTACGACTAGAGCGGTACCACTAAGACCAACAAGATCTACCAGAATACTTTGCATAGCTTTCTCATTAACAAGCAAAAAAGGTCGTCCAAAGTGCTGGCCCAATCCATGGGGTGGACGCTCTCAGCTGTAAAACAGGATTCCATGAGACAGCTTGTTAGCGGCATTTATAAATGCGGGCGTAATTTACCAGAAACAAGACGCTGATGCATGTAGATTGTTTATTCAAATAAAGCCAGCAACTAACCTAGGCACTAGCAGAGACTCAAATACCGGGAAGCTCTAAGTCAGGATGCTCTTCAATGCACTGGCATAAGCCTTGGCTGAGTATCTTTAGGCGCTCAAGTAAGCAAGCTTGGCCCTGCCCCACCTCGCTCAGCAAAGCTTCTATATTGCGACGAAGCTGTTGCGGACGACGCTGGCAATGGCTCTCGGCGTAATTCAACATGCGTTTTTCTCCGGGATGAGGCAGCTGATTAAGCGCAAACAATACATCGAAATAACTGGCCAAATACTCACTGCAGCGATGATTTAAACTAACTCGATCTTGGCGTTGTAAGGCCTTAGCTAACTGATGGCTATAGGCGGGAATTTGTTCTAATAACAAGGGCAGATTTTTGTCGATAATGGCCTGCTGCAGGGCTTGAGGATAAGC
Organism: Agarivorans gilvus; assembly: GCF_001420915.1. NCBI lineage: Bacteria > Pseudomonadati > Pseudomonadota > Gammaproteobacteria > Alteromonadales > Alteromonadaceae > Agarivorans > Agarivorans gilvus. Next base: position 1,592,487 of record NZ_CP013021.1, read on the forward strand.
CAGCTTATAGCGCTGCTGCAGTTGCCCGGCTAAGCCATTAGCATCATAAAGAATTTTTGAATCCAGCAAGTTCGCCCAAATACAGGTGCTATAACCCACCGAGGCCTGATGGTGCAGCAACAACTGCTGTAAGTGTTGGTTGAGAAACTCAAAGTCCCGATAGATCAGTTCAACTTCTATGCCGTCATGTAATATCGCATCGTCTTCGGTTTCCCAAAACTGATTATTGAGTTCTATATATCGGCAATATTTATCGAGGATCTGTTGTCGACTTGCTAAGCTCAGCGGCGCATTTAAGTAAACATACAGGTCATAATCGGAATCATCATCAGCCAGACCAGTGGCTCGCGACCCGGCTAACAATAAAGCGTCAACTTGTGACAGGCTGGATAATTCATCTACTAAAGCTAAAAAATGGGCCGACTCATTCATCATAGGGCTTCCTTAAATTACAGCCCTCAGTTTATGTGAAACGCCTTAACAAACCAGCAGCAAAGCGAAAAAATGCTCACTAAAACATGAATTTATTGTTTATCCTGCTTTTCTTCGTCCTTCAAAAAACGGATCTCACTAAAGCCAAGCCGTAAAAACTCATTTTGCCGATACTCTTTTAAAGTAGCCTTGTCTCGCGTAGACATCGCTAATTGCTTTTCCATGGCCAAAAACGAACTAATATCAACACCTTCAGCAGCAGCCACCGCCTCGTGAATGTCATGAAATTTATCAAAGGAGAAGTTAATCACCTTCGTTTGCTTCTTAAATTTATAGCTAACCTGACGAGCCATGAAACACCTCTATATTCAATATCAGCCGCGAATAATATAGTAAAGTTGCTTAACTTACCGTTATTTATTGAAAACAAGCGCGCTTATCTCAGCCTATACAGACAGGCCCATTCTGCGTTCTAAGTTTTGAACTCATTTTGCCGATAATTACCCTCGGTATTTCTGAGGGTAATCGGCTTAATAACCGTGTATATTCCCTGCTTCATATTTTTAGCATTTGCTAAATTTTAATCGGCGTCAAAGGGCGTCCGCAAGGATCGCGTGCTAGTTAGCATCCGCCAACTATACATTCAGCAAGGAGCTCAGATTGCTCTTTAAGCTGTTTATTTAGCTTGTTTGTATAGTTTGAGGATAAATATCCATGTTTTTTAGTCGCCCTAAGATATTGGCAATCGCTCTCTCCTTGCCCTTCTGCTCGCCTGTGAGCCTGCAGCCACGGTGTCTAACGCAGCCCCTGCCAGTCTAGTTAACACCACCAGCGTACAAACAATTCACTATGCACCCTCTCAACAATTTGTCGGTCGCATTGAAGCTTATAACGACGTGGATATTCGCGCTCAAGTGAGCGGTTACTTAATCGCTCGCCACTTTGAAGATGGGCAAATGGTAGAACAAGGGCAGCTGCTCTACGAAATCGATGCTACCCGTTACCAAGCAGCGGTTGCTCAAGCCAAAGCTGAGCTTGCCAAAGCTAAATCGGCCCTCGCCAACGCCAACCTAAATTGGCAACGTGGCAAGAGTTTGCTGCCGCAAAAAAATATCAGCCAAGCGGAATTTGATCGCCTCACCGCCGAAAAACTCTCTAGCGAAGCGCAACTAGAAGCCGCCGAAGCGCTGCTCAGCGCCAGCTTAGTTGACCTAAAACACACCCAAGTACTAGCGCCTTTTACCGGCCGCATCGGCCAAAGTGAAGTAAGTCAAGGTGATTTAATCTCTAGCAATAGTGGCCGACTCACTAACTTAGTGAGCCTAGATCCGATCCGCGCCAGCTTTAGCATTTCTGAGCGCGAGCGCCTTAGCATGGGGCTAGACCAAGTCACTCAGCATTCTAGCCAGCAAGCCGCCCAGGTAGAGCTACAAATTAGTGACCAGCGTAGCTATAACCAAGCGGGTCAATTGGACTTTATTGATAACCGGATTGACCGCCAAACCGGCACCATTGCACTGAGCGCTCGCTTCGCTAATCCGCAGCAACAACTGCTACCTGGCCAATACGTAGAAATTAAACTTAGTAGCCACCAGCAAGTGGCCGCTCAGGTGATTCCAAGACGCGCCGTACAAAGTGACCTTGAGGGTGAATACGTAATGATTGTGAACGCGCAAGGCAAGGCAGAGCGTAGAAATGTAAGCTTGGGTCCGGTAATCGAACAAGGCGTGGTGATTAATCAAGGTTTAAGCGGCGATGAACAGGTGATAAGTGCCGGTTTACAGCGGGTACGTCACGGCTCAGCGGTGCAAATCGTTGAACCTCAAGCTTAAGTAGGAATAGTCGAATGCTAAGTCGCTTTTTTATTCAACGCCCCAAGTTTGCCTTGGTGATATCTATTCTGTTATCGCTTGCCGGTGCAATTGCCCTAAGCGTATTACCAGTAGCTGAATACCCCCAGATTAGCCCGCCATCGGTGAGTGTATCGGCCAACTACACCGGTGCCAGCGCCGAAACCGTTGAAGAAGCGGTAGCCGAGGTGATTGAAAGTTCGGTGAATGGCGTGGAAGACATGCTGTACATGAACTCCAAAAGTGCCAACGATGGCTCGTATAGCCTCACCGTTACCTTCGACATTGGTACCGACCCAGACATGGCACAAATCAACGTGCAAAACCGGGTCACCCAAATCGAATCCAAGCTACCGCCAGAGGTTCGCCAAGTGGGTGTAACGGTGCGCAAACGCTCGCCCGACCTACTGATGGTATTGAACTTCTACTCTCCAGACGGGCACTATGACGATACTTTCTTAAATAACTACGTCACCCTTAACATCGAAGACCAATTGGCGCGGGTGCAAGGGATCAGCGATGTGCGGGTGATTAGTTCTTCGGAATACTCGATGCGCGTCTGGCTAGATCCACTAAAACTGGCCAACCTCGGCCTTACCGCTAGCGATGTTCGTAACAGCTTGGCCGAGCAAAACGTGCAAGTGGCGGTGGGCTCCATTGGCGCGCCACCTTACGAAAATAACAACGAAGTACAGTTTAGCCTGCTCACCAAAGGGCGTTTAGAAAGCGTCGCCGACTTTGAAAACATTCTGTTGGTGGCCAACGCCGATGGTTCTAGCACCTACTTGAAAGACGTAGCGCGGGTAGAATTAGGTAAACGTGGTTATGCCGCCTTTGGTGAATACCGCGAGCAACCTTCGGTATCGGTGATCTTGTCCTTACAAACCGGCGCAAACGCCCTAGAAAGTGGCGAAGGCGTGAAACAACTGCTGGTAAGTTTGAAGCAAAACATGCCAGAAAAAATGGACTACGACATCGCCTACGATACCACCTTGTTTGTTGCCGAATCGGTAAAAGGCGTGGTGAAAACCCTGATTGAAGCGGTGCTGTTGGTGATTCTAGTTACCTACTTATTCTTAGGTAACTGGCGCTCTACCCTAATCCCTGTGGTGGCGATTCCGGTCTCGTTGATCGGCACCTTTGCGATCATGTTAGCCACCGGCTTTACCATTAATACCATCACCTTATTTGGCTTAATTTTGGCCATCGGCATTGTGGTGGACGACGCCATTTTGGTGATTGAAAACGTCGACAGTAAACTCTCGGCCCATCCAGAACTCAGCCCTCGCCAAGCCACCTTAAAGGCAATGCGCGAGGTAACAGGCCCGATTGTTTCCTCCACCTTGGTATTGTTGGCGGTATTCTTGCCGGTAGCGATGTTACCCGGCATTACCGGGGTAATGTACCGTCAATTCGCAATTACTATCTGTATTTCGGTGGTCATCTCATCGATTAACGCCCTAACCCTATCGCCCGCCATTTGTTCGCTAGTGCTTAAACGCGGCAAACAAAAACAGGCCCGTTGGTTCCAGCTATTTAACCGTGGCTTAGTCGCCATTACCCAACGTTATGGTCAAGCCGCCGCGGTACTGGTGCGGCGCAGTGCCATGTTAATCGTGTTCTTCGTGGTGGCGATTGCCGCCGTAGCATGGATGAACCACAACACCTCTAAGGCTTTTGTTCCACAAGAAGACAAGGGGTATTACTGGTCAACGTACAGCTACCCGACTCGGCTTCATTAAGCCGCACCGCAGACATCTCTAAACGGGTATACCAGATTATTAGCCAAGAGCCGGGGGTTGATGCCGCCACCGTTGCCAATGGTTATGGCTTACTCACCGGCGCCATTCAATCTAACGCGGCTACCATGTTTGTTAAACTGAAACACTGGGATGAGCGTAACGCGCTAGATGGGGACCACTCTGCCGCAGCGATTAGTCAACGGATTAACCAGCAGGCTTACCGCCAAATTCAAGATGCCGTGATCTTCGCCTTTGGCCCCCCTGCGGTTCCGGGTATGGGCACCGCCTCGGGCTTTGAGTTTGTATTGCAAGACGGCTTAGGCCGCTCACGCAGCGAATTGGCTAAAACCATGCAAGAGCTCACCATTAAAGCCAATGCCGCGCCAGAAATTGGCAGTGCCTTTAGCACCTTCCGCGCCGATGTTCCGCATTATTATGTCGACATTGACCGCAATAAGGCTAAACAATTGGGCATTCCTCTGGGGATTTATTCACCACCCTGCAAGCCAACCTCGGCTCCTTGTATGTGAATGACTTTACCCTTTACGGGAAAAGCTTCCGAGTCACCATGCAGGCTGAAGATGAATACCGCAGCCGCCTTGATAACTTAGGCCAATTTCATGTACGCAGTGCCAGCGGCGATATGGTGCCACTGAGTACCCTAGTGAGCATAGAACAGCAGTTTGCCCCCGATGTAGCGTGGCGCTACAACCTATATCGCAGCGCGATTTTACAAGGGCAGCCCGCACCGGGCTACTCCTCTGGTGATGCAATTGCCGCGATGGAGCGCATCGCCGCCGAAGAGCTGAGCAACGGCTATCAGTTTGAGTGGACAGGTATGGCCTACCAAGAAATTCAAGCTGGCAACCTAGCAGTATTTGCCTTTGGCCTAGCCTTGCTATTTATTTACCTGTTTATGGTGGCTCAATACGAAAGTTGGACCATTCCTCTGGCAATTATTCTAGTGGTGCCAGTGGCTACCTTGGGCTCTTACCTCGCCTTAGCGGCGGCGGGTTTACCAATGAACTTGTATGCTCAGATAGGTCTGGTGCTACTGATTGCGCTGGCAGCGAAAAACGCTATTTTGATCGTCGAGTTTGCCCGAATGCAGCGCGAAGAGCATGAAATGCCCATCGACCAAGCGGCTGTCAGCGGGGGAACGCTGCGCTTTAGAGCGGTGAACATGACCTCATGGTCATTCATTTTTGGCATGATCCCACTGATTTTAGCCAGTGGCGCAGGCCATATCAGCCAAAACTCACTGGGGATTTCACTGGTGGGCGGCCTACTCTGTGTACTATTAGTGGGCACCTTCCTAATCCCCGGCTTCTATGCCTTAATTCAGCGCCGTAGAGAAATTCACCACGGTGGCTCAACCAAGCTGCAAAACATAGAAGAAGACTAAACCTTAATTAACCCAGCTCACCAAGCTAGCGCTTGGTGAGCTAAAGATATGCTGCATGTACAATATTTATCACCTAAAACACAAGCATGGTTAAAGCCAGCAATAGCGACTTTGCTGTGACTCCAACAGTAATTAAACCAATGCTTGCCAAAACACACCGTCAAAGTCAGCCGTTTATCCCTAAAATGACTTAATCACTAGTATTTGATGATGATTAAGCTCAACGAATTAAAAATTTGGGCTAGGGTTTATCTTGCCAATCGGCTAATCTTGCGGGCAAAAATAAATAAGCCCAGCACGGCTCAGCTTCGTGGCTAACAGCAGCGTTCAAACAATAAACAACCGTCGCTGGCGAGGAAAAATAATGAATTCAACAGACCAACCTTGGTTAAAAAGTTATCCTGAGGATGTACCCGCTGAAATCAGCACCGAACAGTTTGAAAACCTACTCGAATTGTTTGAACACAGTTGCCAAAGAGCCCCCAAGAAGTGGCCTTTGTTAATATGGGTCACAACCTCACCTACCAGCAGCTCGATCAAAAATCCCTAGCCTTTGCCGCCTATTTGCAGCACCTAGGTATGCAAAAGGGTGAGCGCATCGCGCTAATGATGCCTAACTTATTGCAATACCCCATCGCCCTGTATGGCGCACTACGTGCCGGCCTTGTGGTGGTGAACGTAAACCCCTTATATACCCCAGAGAATTAAAACACCAGCTGTGTGACTCTGAAGCCACAGCGGTAGTCGCCGTAACCAACTTCGGTAATAGTTTGCAGCAAGTGATTAAGCAGACTCAGGTAAAACACATTATTCTTACTAGCATTGGCGACCAACTAGCCGCGCATAGGCGCACCTTGGTTAACTTTGTGGTGAAGTATGTAAAAAAAATGGTGCCCAAATACAATCTACCCGGTGCCATTTCAATGCGACGCGCCCTCACCGAAGGCAAAAACATGGCTTACCAAAAGCCCAGCATTTCCGGCGATGATATTGCCTACCTGCAATACACTGGCGGCACTACCGGGCGAGCCAAAGGCGCCATGCTCAGCCACTACAATGTACTGACCAACGTAATTCAAGTGTATTACCACTTTGGCCCACGCACCCTGCAAGATAAAGAACACGCGGTAACACCGCTGCCGCTGTACCATATTTTTGCCAATACCGTGAGCATGATGTTCATCTTGTACATTGGTGGCAAAAACCTATTGATTACCAACCCACGTGATCTCGACAGTTTTGTTAACGACCTGAAGAAGTACCCGTTTACCATGATCTTCGGTTTAAACACCCTATTTAACGGTTTGCTGAAACATGAAGGCTTTAGACAGTTAGACTTTTCCAGAGCGCGTTTCACCATTGCCGGCGGCATGGCGACCCAAAAACACATTGCCGAACAATGGCAAGAGCTTACCAAAATGCCCGTTATTGAAGGCTACGGTTTAACCGAATGTTCGCCAGTAGTGGCCGCTGGAACGCACCTACAACAAGCCTTTATTGCTTCTATTGGTGTGCCGATGCCCAGCACCCAAATCCGCATTGTTGATGAACAAGGCCAAGAGCTAAATGTAGGTGAAGTGGGTGAGCTAGAGATAAAAGGCCCGCAGGTGATGCAAGGCTATTGGAAGCAGCCCGAAGAAACCGCCAATGTACTCAGCAAAGACGGCTGGATAAAATCTGGCGACATTGGCCGCATGGACGAAAACGGCTACTTCTTTGTTGAAGACCGTAAAAAAGACATGATTTTGGTTTCTGGCTTCAATGTATTTCCTAACGAAATCGAAGAAGTCGCCACCCTACACCGCCACATTGTTGAAGCCGCAGCAGTAGGCGTACCCGATGATGTTACCGGCGAGCGGGTAAGACTATTTGTGGTATGTGACGCCAGAGTGCCCAGAGATGAAATTAAAAAGCATTGCCGTAAACACTTAACCGCTTACAAAATGCCCAGAGAAATCGTCTACCGCGAAGAATTACCCAAGAGTAATGTGGGCAAAATCCTCCGCCGAGAATTGCGCTAAACCCACATAAACAAGGACCTAGCCAGTGACTAGGTCCAATCCGATATATCAATCCAAATACATTCGTTTTACCGCATACCAGCAAACCTAAACGCGCTCCCCCCTACACTAGGAACAACTCATTTTTGGACAGAAACGTTTTAGAATATTTGAACTAATAATATTGCTTCGGATTATTGTGAGTATGGGAAAGTGCTAATTAGGAACATTACAGGGCATTCTTAAAAAGAAAGAGCTTATGTGTCCAACCATCGGGGTCCACTTCTAACATCATCTTTTTGCTCACTTAGCATCAGAATAACTGAGGTACCTCTAGAGCTCGCCATTATCAATTTTTTTAGCAACCAGCTTGAGCTCTTCTAGTAAACCATTGTCAAATAACATTTCATCAGTAAAACAAAACTCTTGCTGCTTTTTAATTGTAACGCTTCCATATCTATTACGACTTGCGTTTGCTAATCCATAACCGGGCGTACCAAACCAGCGACTAGCTACAAGTTTTTCACCAGCGATTTCCTTAGCGTACGTGAACTCGCCTTTCCTTAAACCACCTTCAGCCTCTGTTTTCATGAACTTCTGCTCAATAGCATTGATAAACCAAGATAAACCTGACTTAGGTATTTCTATAAATGAGCCTCCAACCCACTTTTCTGGCTTACCATTCACAGGTGGAAAATAACCTTTAGTTGCCCAAATTAGATACCCATCATCTAGTAGCAAATAGTAGTAATCTGTATTTTTGTTATTAAATGTAGGTTGCGAATAATGCAAAACTACTCGTTTATCCGTATCAAGCTTATTTGGGTCGGTGTTATTAAATATTCTCATAAGTTAATCCGCTTAATTGCACCTAGGTCTTCCAACTTACCTAGCTGTTGTGGATTCCTATCATAAGTAAAGACTTCGACAGGGCCATAAGCTACTTTCCCAACAACATTGGTATCACGAGTCATGCCATTGCCGGTGAAGATTTCCCATGCGCTAATTTTGGTAGCTATATCATGCCGCTCGCTTAATAAACCAATCGTTTCAGCATCATAACCAAGCGCTTCAGCATACTCCCGCCTCTTTATTGGATTATTCATGTCTATTCCTGCTTCCCACGCTTTGTTAGCGAAGTCTTCATATTTAGGCGCAAAATCCTCGTTCATTACTCTTTTGGCTATACTTGGGTCAATCCCCATATCAGGGTTATTAGCAATTATTTTATTTATGTTATCGAAAGTGGGAATAATAGATACGACATCCCCAGCATCAGCCAATTGTTGATTATCGATAAGCAACATCGTGTAATTTTTATTTGGGTCATATCTAGTACCAAAAGCATTCAGTATGAGTTTCGCATCGCTATCCGCATGCTCGACTTGGCTCATGGGGGCGGTCCATGTCACTGCGCGGCCATTCTTAACCTGACCAATTGTGCCAGAGTCCTTTGAGTGCCCAGTCTCAATAATACGCACTAACACATTCTCGTTAAGCCCGTTTTCTACAATATTAAGCTTATCTTCAAGGGTATAGGGTGTTTTTGGCAGTGGAGAATTAGAGGCTCTGGCTTCGGCAATAGCATCTTTAGCTTTGCTTAAGCGCTTTTCTGCTTCATCGATAGTTTGTACTGGGCTAATACGCTTTGGCTTATGATTAGCAGGCTTTTGTTTTGCCGCATCAGTAGACACTTGTGCCCCTGCAGGCTTAGCAATTTGTTGTTCAACTTTTCCGCCAGTACGGCCGGATTGAGTTTTAAATCTGGCTTTTTGTTTTAGTTGCTTAGCAAGCTTTTTAAATAGGCCACCAAGTTTATCTAAATGGCGCACCTTGTTAGCGGCTACAGCGGCGGTACCTGCACCTCCAGTAAGGGCGACGAGAACTGCGCCTAGCACAATATCAAATATGGCAGCGCCGCCCATTTCGGTAAGCTCGGTATGATGCTGTGCGTCGGCAAAGTCTTTTACAAATTGCAGTAAGGCCGTTTGAGTTTCGTCGTCATCACTAATAAAGCTGGCAATTTCGTAGGCTTCGGTGAGGTTTTCTTTGGTAATAGAGGCGGGGTCAAACCCTAATGCTTTTACATAAGCTTGGTGTTGCTGAGCCGTCCAATTGTTGGCAAAGCTGGTCGCCCAACTATCATTGTCTTCAACATTATAAGCATCCCAACCAGCGTTAAGGGCTCGCTTAAGTTGCCCTTGCATAGAGCCAAGCTCTATAAGGTTATAGGTAAATTCAGCGGTATCACTAAGCGCACCACCAATCCCAGTTAACAGAGAGCCAATACTCGATACCCCCTTTTCAAGCGCATTTAGCTCACCATATTCGGCGGCTATTTTGGCGCCCTCTGCTCGCTCGGCGGTAATAATGCTACTGAGTACGGCAGTTATCTCGGCTCGAGTAGCTGCAATGGCGGCGTCATTGGGTTGCTCGCCAAACTCAACATCAACGTTATTGGGTTTAAGGTTAGGTAGATGCGCTAAACCATCAGCATCGAGCATGCCTTTTAATACTGTGCCGTCAGCTAAGGTTGCCTTGTAAGGCAAGTTGGCCGCAGGTGAGCCATCTGGTAATGCGCAATACAAGTCTAAAGCTTCGCGAATGTCTTCAGTTGATTGTCCACCTTGGCCCAAGGGCTTTTGAGCTGGCTTAGCGCGAGTAACAACACTCTCTGGCAAAGCTGCTACAGGCATGCCGCCTTCCATATTCGAAGGCGGTGGTGGAGCAAAGTTTGCACCTTTAAGCACCTTAACCTCACCGCTCACAATGCCATTACTCAGCCAAGCAATTTTCTGCTGCTCGCTTTTGTGGCCGGCCATGTAATCGCCAGATACCTGAAAGTAGAGTTTGTTTAAGTCAAACTGATAACCCCACATAGGGCTATGGTTTTGCAGTAAGGATTGCGCCCAATATGTATCGATATGGTGATGAATCAATTCGCCAGAATTAGGCACATAGCTTACATGCCTAGGTAAGAACATATAAGACTGGCCAAAGGCATCCACTAACAGAGTTTGGTTAAACTTAGCTTGCTCGAAAGGGTTAGCGTTTGGGTGCATTATAGCCTCCCAAACACGCCATCGATTTCACTGCCTTAAACATGCGGTTCCTTGCTCGCTTATCTGGACAAAATTGACTTAAGAATCAATAAGGTCGTGATGTTATCAGGCTAATAACAAGGGAGTCAATATAAATATTAAAATACTCATTAAGCTTAGCGCTAGAGATGAGGTTAATTTGCTGAAAATACAAAGTTTAGTTTGAGTTATTTTAGGTTTGAAACTCCTAATGGGGCAAAAACTTTTCACTCTCGATAGTCAAGACTGCGCTTTTATATCCCATCATCTTCGCCGAGTAGCGTAAATGAACAAGGGATTAAGTTGAAGTCTGTTTGAGCGTAGCGAGTTACTTCAACGCCCTTGGGAATGCGCAACGCAGGATCTAAGAAGATGCAGGGCAGCCTTTCTTTTGCTTGTAAGCTTTAGCAGTCAAAGCTTATGACGTCGCCATAGCGAAAGCTTTTATCCCGTTACTAACACAGAATAGGGCAAAAACCTTCCCCCACTCTCGATACTCAAGGTTGCGCCTTTTCATCCCTTCATTATCGCCGAGCAACGCCGTTGACAAGCGATGAAGCCGAGCACTGTTTGAGCGCAGCGAGTTGCGCAGGCGCGCTTGGAAACAAGTCGCGCAGGATAAAGATAATGCAGGGCGAGCTTTCTTTTTGCTTCGTTTTTCTTTGCTCGTCAAAGAAAAATGACGTCGCCGTAGGCGAAAGCTTTTATCCCGTTACTAACACAGAATAGGGCAAAACCTTTCCCACCCTCGATACTCAAGACTGCGCTTTTTCATCCCTTCATTATCGCCGAGCAACGCCGTTGACAAGCGATGAAGCCGAGCACTGTTTGAGCGCAGCGAGTTGCGCAGGCGCGCTTGGAAACAAGTCGCGCAGGATAAAGATAATGCAGGGCAGCCTTTCTTTTGCTTCGTTTTCTTTGGCTGGTGCAAAGAAAATGACGTTGCCGTAGGCGAAAGCTTTTAATGTCCCGAAGATGCAAAGCTCATTAAATAAGCTGAATGCTTTTTTACCCCCTTAATCTTCGCCGAGTAGCGCAAGTGAACAAGGGATTAAGTTGAAGTCTGTTTGAGCGCAGTGTTTACTTCAACGCCCTTGTGAATGGGGTGAAAGCTTGGCTTTAAACAAAGCATCGCTTTGTAAGCTTGAACACAGGATCTAAGAAGATGCAGGGCAGCCTTTCTTTTGCTTTTAAGCTTTAGCAGTCAAAGCTTATGACGTCGCCGTCAAGGCGAAATCATCACTAACAACTATCAACAAAAATAAACGATGATAACGAGACTGACAGCCCCAAAAACAAACAACCACACCTTGACCCCAAAGCACTTTATAGCAGATACAAAAAAAGGACCTAGCCAGTGGCTAGGTCCAAACTCAATATAAGTTATAAGGTTTATTTAACTCAGCGCTTACCACCAAGATTCGAACATTGCACCTAGAGCAAGGGTATCTTGTCTTGCTTCAATTAATTCGTTGCTGCGTACTTCGTTATCAACTTGACCAGCAGTCACGTAAAAACGCAACATTGGGCGAGCGTTAGCAAACGCGTCAATCACCATGTTTTGAGAAACAGTTACTTTCCACGCGGTGTTTTTACCACCTTGCTGGTAATCTACCATAGAGTAACCCGCTTCAATCCAAGTTGAGTGAGTATTGTTCCAAGCGTACATTGGGCGAACAATGGCACTGTAGTTTGAACGTGCGTCAGCTGAGTCTTTTGCATCGTAATCGTGGTAACCACCTAAGTAACCTAGGCTGAAGGCTTCAGATACATTTACCTGACCTTCTAAGCTCAAGTACAAAGTGGTTAAATCATCAACTTTGTTGTAAACACTGGCATCAGCGTTATCGGCGTAACGAGCCACCACTTGGTTATGACCTTTGCTCCAAGATTGGTCTAGTACTGCGGCAATTTGGTAAGCATTAATCTTGTCTTCGTTAACTTTTACGCCGTTGTCATCGTATTGGTCACTTTCAAAACCATAGTTGAATAGGAAGCTCAAAGATAAGTTATCAGCTAAGCTAATATCATGAAGTTTAGAGGTAAAGGCGTAGTTGCCGTTGTCTCCTGGCCCGTCAACTTGACCAACAATAGAGAAATCTAACTTAGCAGCTGAACCTAATTCTAAGTTGTAAACACCACCACCTTGACCATCGTGGGTCATCCAGAAGTAGTCATTAAGATTTTGTTGCGGACGTTGGTGGAAGTCTCGACCCGCCCAAAAATAGGCATTAGGTTGTGAAGCAAAAATATTAGTACCGCCAGCGTAGAATTTTTTAAGCGCTACATCACCGTACTCATCTGGTGCTTTCCACCAGTTTTCTAACATTAATACCACATCCCAAATCGCACCACTGTCGCTTTGGAAGGCTTTAGCAAACTGAAATTCACCGCCGTTTTCTTCGTTACCTAAACGACCAGCAGCTTGTCCTGCTAGCTGCCCTTCAGCACGCACGTATTTGTTATAATCATCTGAGTAGTGCAAACCATAACGAGCATAACCAGAGAAAATAATACCTTCCTCTACTTTAAATTCAGGATCAAGAACCACTGGTTGATGTTCTTCCATTTGCTCAATTTGTGCGGCATTTGCTTGCTCTTCTGCAGCAGCAACAAGAGGAGAACAAACCAAGGCCGTTGCAATGGCAGATGTAAGCACTTTCATTTTCATAGAAAAAACTCCAAAGGAATAATATTTTTTATAATTTTACTTTAGCGATATAAACACCCTCGCTTTCGATTTGAAATATAACTCCAAAAAATCGGTATTTATGAGATAAAAATCACGCAAACAAAGCTTTACAGCGGCAAAGATCACAATTTTGAATCAAAGCCAAGAAATAGAGTTTAACACCATAAAAACAATATGAAAAAGCACAAAAACAAACATAAACTAAAATTAATAGTATCTAAAACTAAATAAATCCTATAAAAATGCTTATTAAGATAATTAAAGCAGTCACTTTAAAGACAAGATAAACCAGAAATCCACGCATAACCTTACAATAAAACACCAAAAACAAAAAAGAATAAAAAACCAAAAATAAACCATTTATAAAAATAAAAGAAAATACAGCAAAAGCTTTGCTGTATTTTTTGAATGGCACAAAACCACACCTAGTTCACTTCTTACTAGGGCTAACATTGCGAGGGAAAAATTAGCCTAGTAGAGTGCCATTTAGACGCAATTAACAGCAGGCTAAAACATGCCCTACCAACATATAATCGAGCCCGCGGATGGGGAAAAAATTGTCATAAACGCCAAGCAGGAGTTAGTTGTTCCCGACAAACCCATCATTACCTATATAGAAGGTGACGGCGTAGGCGTAGACATTACGCCAGTCATGCTGAAAGTGGTTGATGCCGCGGTACAGCAGGCCTATGGCGAGCAACGACAAATAAAATGGATGGAGGTGTTTAATGGAGAAAAAGCCGCCAACATGTACGATGGGGATTGGTTTCCGCAAGAGACACTGGCGGCGATCCGAGAACATCATGTCGCGATTAAAGGGCCGCTTACAACCCCTATTGGTGGTGGCTTTCGCTCGCTTAATATCTCGCTACGTCAAGAGATGGACTTATTCGTTAATATTCGCCCGATTCGTTGGTTTAAAGGCGTGCCTTCGCCGCTTAAACACCCTGAATTAACTGACATGATCGTATTTCGTGAGAACTCAGAAGACATCTATAGCGGAGTAGAATGGAAAGCAGGCAGCCCCGGAGCTGAACGAGTGATCGACTTCCTACAGCAAGAAATGGGGGTGAATAAATTACGCTTTAGCGAAAACTGCGGTATTGGCATCAAACATATCTCGGAGCAGGGCTCAAAGCGGCTGATTCGCCACGCCATCCAATATGCCCTAGAGCACCATCGGGACTCGGTTACCCTTGTGCATAAAGGTAACATCATGAAATTCACCGAGGGAGCCTTTAAAAATTGGGGCTATGAACTGGCCGAGCAGGAATTTGGCGCGCAAGTTCACAGCAATGGTTACTGGCTAGAAATCCCCCGCCCAAACCAAGCGCCCTTAATCATTAAAGACATCATCGCCGACAGCATGTTTCAGCAGGTCACCCTGCATCCGGAACTCTACGATGTCATCGCCACCATGAATCAAAATGGTGATTTACTAGCCGACGCACTGGCCGCCCATGTTGGCGGTATTGGCATTGCCCCAGGCGCAAATATGAGCAGTGAAGTAGCGTTTTTTGAACCCACCCACGGCACCGTGCCGCGCCTAGCGGGTCAAGATAAGGTCAACCCCTGCTCGATTATTCTCTGCGCCCAGATGATGCTAAAACACATCGGCTGGCAGGAAGCCGCAGAGTTAATTAGCCAAGGTTTAGATGGTGCGATTAGCGCTCGTAAGGTGACTTATGATTTTGCGCGAATGATAGAGGGAGCCAGCGAAATAAGCTGTTCGGCTTTTGGTGATGAGATTATTAAACACTTTAGTTAATGCTAACAAAGCTAGCCAAGTGGGTACTTGGCTAGCTTTGCTGATGCTTAGGCTTGATTTAACAGCCCTTCTGTAGCGACATACTCGGCGCGCTTACGCGCCTGGGCAATGCAACTCACGTTGTCTACTGGTGGGTTCACTTCAATATGGCGGCTGTTATAGCCAAGCAAGTGGTGCGCCCGTTTAAACACCGCCTCAAATAACTGGGCTTCTTCCACGGTGCGAGTACTTAAAGATAAAATCATTTGCTGCTGTTCGGCCAGTAACGTGGTGATTAGCGCATCCAAGATACAACTAGGCGTGGCACAAGCATGTTCATCAAGTACTGCCTTACTATTGCCCGCGCTAATATTAATCCGCATTGGTTGGCGTAAGCTCAATTCAGCTTGTTGCAAATGCTGCTGGCTGCCAATCTCCTGACTTTGCTGATTTAAACGACGGTAAGTAGCGCCAAATTCATCTAGCAAAGTAGTTAAAGTATCAAAAAACACCCTTGCACTTAGCTGGCTCGCCACAAGCAGTTGTTGCTCAATAAACTTCAGCATATTTGCTTCAACATATAGTCGTTCTTTGTGTTGGTAACCTTGTTCGCTCTCTAATTTTGTATTCATAGCCAACTTCCTTATTTCACCTAGTATCGTTATTGCAGTGCTTTGTTATGCAAGCCTCACTGTTAACTTAGCGCTCCAGTAAAATAAAATGAAATTATACTTTTCAATACAAACTATAGATTCCATGAATAGTAGTCTTAAACCCTAGGAAATGACTGCCATTGCCAAGCTTTATCTGTCTAGCACACTGGCGGCAAATTCACTTAACGAGCGACGCAACCACTGATGCGCCTTAGAGTGCTGTAATAAGGGGCTCCAGATCATTTTGCTTTCTATGGGCACAATCTGAAACGGTACCCGTACAATCCGTAAGTCAGGGTTGTGCCGATACAACATGGCATGACGCCGAGGCAAAGTAGCAATTAATTGCGGTTGCGCCACCAACAAGCCGGCCAAAGAAAAGTGTCGGCTATAAACACGTATATTGCGCGTTTGCTCTAGCTGCGCCAGCGCCTCATCAACCCATGACAGTTTATGTTCGTGGGCTCGGTTAGCCAAAGAGCTCTCCGGCCCCCAACCGGCTCGACTCACCGATACATGTTCGCCCGCCAAGTAAGCCTCTAAGCTCTGACTCGTGGCATAGGGATGGTCTTGATGTAGCAAGCAGCAGAAATTGTCTCGCCATAAACTTAATTGATGAAAATTCTTAGGCAGGCTATTAAAACGATTAATCGCTAAATCAATATGGCCTTTTTCCATGTCGCTAAGGCGAATATCCCCCGGCCCATACAGGTCAAAAGTAATATTGGGGGCGCTGGGCAAGACTTGTTGAATAAACGGGGCCAGTAAACATGCTTCAATATAGTCGTTACACATAATCCGAAAACTAAGCTGACTTTTGGCTGGAGAAAAGTCCTTATCGGGTTGGGTAATTTTTTCCGCCATACTCAACAAGCTGACGATTTCCGGCTTTAGCTTATTGGCCTTCTCGGTGGGGGTCATGCCTTCGGCGGTGCGCACCAGTAAAGGGTCATCAAATAATTCGCGTAAACGTTTTAGCGCATTGCTCATGGTGGGTTGGGTTAACGACAGCTTCAGCGCGGCGCGAGACACGTTACGCTCTTCGAGCAATACATTTAAGTAAACCAGCAGGTTAAGGTCGACCTTTCTTATATTCATAGAATCTATGCACTTAGATTTTGCCATTCACCGTTTTATATAAGCCGTTAGTGAGACCGCAGTAAAGCTTGCAGGCAAAAAAGCGTGATAACTCACGGTTAATCGGTGAGTAAAGTGCTAACAATAGAGCTAAATGGCAGGCTCAACGTTGCCTATAAGAACCGGCTCACTTGCACGAATAAGGTTCGAACGGCTTGATAAAATCAGCCGCTAAGACCAATAATTCAGAAGACAAACGCTTAGCTAAATGCCATTGATAATAAAGAAAAAGCTCAATTAAAATGCTTTGCGAAGCTAGCACCAAAGGGAACGCTTATTAGTAACAACGAATTAAATGTAAGTATTCAAAGAGATGCGGCAAGGCTACTGTACGACAATGCCTTACCGGGAATACTCATAACTATGATAACTTCTACCTTTCTGGTATTCAGCTTCAGCGTTCCAGCAGCAGAACAATTTAAATACATTTGGTGGGTGCTGATGATGAGCCTACTGTGCGTAAGGCTGATCGACTGGAAAATTTGGACCCGCCCCAATAAAGACCCTCACTTCGATGGCAAAAAAGCCGTATATCGTTTCGTGTTTGGCGCCAACCTTACCGCCATTATGTGGTCGATTTACGTCGTCACGGTCATTGTTAACAGCAATACCAGCGACATTAACTTAAGTGCTCATCTGATTATTGTATCAGCCATGGCCGGTGGCTCTGCCACCGTGTTAGCCGGACATAAACCCACGGCTATCTTTTTTTCTTTTGTGTTATTGGTTCCCGCCTCGCTTGCTCTGATCGCTTCGGGTATCCAGGAACAACGTATGTTGGGGATTCTAGGACTATTATTTGGAGTGGTGATGGTGGCCATTTCCAAAAAAACCGCAGTATTTACCGCCCAAGCGATGTTGCTAAAAAACCAAAATGCGGTACTAGTTCATGAAATGGAAGAGCAAGTTGAACAGCGCACTCAAACCATTTACCAACTGTCTAACCTCGACCCTCTCACCGGCTTATTCAACCGCACCGCCTTTCTTAAACACTTAAAGTTAACCCTAAGAGTGGCGCAACAACAGCAGCAACCTTTAGCAGTATTGTTTATCGATCTTGATGGCTTTAAAAAAATTAATGATGCGATTGGTCACGACATTGGCGACCAAGTTCTCACTCAAACCGCGCAACGCTTAAAGCACCTACCCTTAAACAGCAAGCTGCTCTGTCGCTGGGGCGGTGATGAATTTGTTATGGCCGTAGAAAACTGCGATGAATTAGCGGCTAAGCTATTGGGCGAAGAGCTCATCGATGTTCTTTCAGCGGCCTATACCTTTGAAAATAACCGTTTCACCGTGGGTGCAACAGTAGGCGTGGCACTCTGTCCGCAACACTCGCGCGACGGACATAGCTTAATTCGCTTGGCCGATACCGCCATGTACGCCCAGAAGAAACGAGCCCCCTCTTACGTTGGAGTATTTTCTAAAACCTTAGAAAAGCGCATTCACCGCGAATTAACTCTTAAAGATGGTTTAAGTGAAGCCATTGAGCTAAACCAGTTTCACTTGCTCTATCAACCCATTGTGCGGGCCAGTGACTGCCATGTGGTATCTTTTGAGGCGCTACTCCGCTGGACGCTTAACCAAGAGAATATTCCCCCCGATGAATTTATCGCCATTGCCGAGCAATATGGGCAAATCCGCCATATTGGTGCTTGGGTACTAGAGCAAGCGTGTAAAACCGCCAGCCTCTGGCCTAAACACATTGCAGTCTGTGTCAATGTTTCGGTGGTGCAACTACAAGATGACGACTTTGTAGCCTTGGTGGTTAGGCTGCTAGAGCGTTACCAACTCAGCGCCGAACGGCTGCATATTGAAATGACCGAGTCGGTTTTCACCAGTGATATCAGCTTCTTGAGTGAACAGATACAAGCCTTACAAGACTTAGGAGTGAAAGTCTCCATTGATGATTTTGGTACTGGTTATTCGTCTTTATCCAGCATGCAAGATTTAGCCGTAGATACGGTGAAAATTGACCGTTCCTTTGTCAATAACATCGACAGTAATGGCCATGCCATTATCACCGCGGTGATGCAAATTGCCAAAGCCTTAGACTATTCAGTAGTGGCCGAGGGCATTGAAACACAGCAGCAATTAGAAAGCCTACGCCAGTTAAACGTAGACTACCTACAAGGTTATTACTTTGCCAAGCCCTTAACTGAGCAAGCGGTCCAACAGCTGCTTAGCTCCAGCGCAGCTCCCAAATTAATCAGGGGCAGCTAGTTAAATTACTTTCTCAAAGTGCTTGATTAGTGGCTTATTATTGGCGGGGCGCTACAGGGAGTAACGACCACTGCCACCGACTTAGATGTGGGTGTATCACTAAAATCCCCCTTACTGGCCAAAGGTACCAGCGGGTTTGCTTCGGGGAAGTAAGCGGCCGCATTGCCCAGCGGAATATCATAGGCGATCAGCCTAAACGCCAGCACTTTACGCTGTTGCTGATCCGGCCAAAGCGCTTCAATATCCACCCAATCACCGTCTTTCATGCCTAAATCGGCAATATCTTGGGCATTTAATAACAGTATCTTGCGCTCGTTATAGATGCCTCGGTAGCGATCTTCAAAACCGTAAATGGTGGTATTGTATTGATCGTGAGAACGCAGAGTTTGCAAAATAAAAATACGGTTATCGCTAAGCTCTCTTATTGACGCCGGTACCACATCTTCAGGCAAGGCATGACTAATAAACTGCGCTTTAGCGCTGGCGGTATTCCACAAACGCTTGCGAGCGCTGTTGCCTAAGTAAAAACCGCCGGGCTGCTGCAAGCGCTGATTAAAGTGCTCGAAGCCCGGAATGGTGCGCTCAATGTCATCACGAATACGATCGTAGTTATCGATGTAGGCCAACCAGTCGACTGGCGAAGCGCCCAATACCGCATTGGCCATGCCAGCAATAATAGCCGGTTCAGAACGCATATTATGGCGGCTTTCATCCACCAAGCCCTGTGACGCATGCACCATTGAGAAGGAGTCCTCCACGGTGACCTTTTGCGGGCCGCTAGCCTGCATGTCCACATCGGTACGCCCCAAACAAGGCAGAATCAATGAATATTTCCCTGGATTAACATGAGTGCGGTTGAGCTTGGTAGCAATACTTACGGTAAGTTCGCAATTGGCTAAGGCCTGCTCTATCAACTGAGTGTCGGGAGCTGCCGCCAGTATGTTTCCGCCCAAACCAATAAACACTTTACTGCTACCATTGAGCATTGCTTCTAAGGCTTGAACTACGTTATGCCCATGTTTTCTTGGTGGGGTAAAACCAAACACTTGCTCAATACTGGCTAATAACTCGGCACTGGGTTTTTCATTAATACCCATGGTGCGATCACCCTGAACATTGGAATGGCCGCGCACCGGACAAAGCCCGGCCCCTTCTTTGCCTATTTGGCCAAATAACAACTGCAAGTTAGTGATTTCGTTAATCGTTGCGACCGAGTGCTTATGTTGGGTAATGCCCATTGCCCACGCAATAATCACTCGCTCAGACTGTTGGTAAATATCGGCTACCGCTTCTAGCTGAACCTTAGTTAGTCCCGATTGCTGTTCGATAAAATCCCAATGAGTCTGTTCTACTTCAATTAAATAGCTAGATAGGCCTTCGGTATGTTGCTCGATAAAGGCTTGGTCAAATACCGACTCGCCATGCAATAAAGCCTGATGATGGCGATCCAGCAAGATCTTCACCACCCCTCTCACCGCGGCCATGTCACCGCCTAGCTTGGGCGTATAATAATGACTAGTAGTAGGGCTTGCGCCTCCACTTAGCATCTCGCGGGGCTTTTGCGGATTGGCAAAACGCTCTAAACCACGCTCTCTTAAATTATTAAAGGCCACCACTTTAGCGCCCCGTTGAGTCGCATGGGCGAGTGTTTCCAGCATTCTAGGATGATTCGTTCCGGGGTTTTGACCAAACAAAAAGATCGCGTCGGCCAACTCAAAGTCTTCAATGGTCACCGTACCTTTACCCACACCGATGCTGGCGTTTAAGGCATGACCACTGGCCTCATGACACATGTTGGAGCAATCAGGGAAGTTATTGCTACCGTAGCGACGAACAAATAACTGATAAAGAAAAGCCGCCTCATTACTGGCCCGCCCCGAGGTATAAAACTCAGCTTGGTCGGGGCTCTCTAGTTGGTGCAGGTGTTTGGCAATCAATTGAAAGGCCTCATCCCAAGAAATAGCCTGATAGTGATCGCTACCCGGCTGGTACACCACCGGCTCAGCGAGACGCCCTTGGAACTCTAAATAGTAATCACTTTGCTTGGCCAGCCAAGCCACCGAATGCGCAGCAAAAAACTGGCTATCCACCCGCTTTGCCGAAGCTTCCCAGTTCACCGCTTTGGCGCCATTCTCACAAAAACGAAAGGTGGCTTTATTACCCTTCTCACCCCAAGCGCAACCGGGGCAGTCAAAGCCGTGGTCTTGGTTGGTCTTTAATAAGTTTCTAATGTTTTTAGCGACGTTTTCGCTTTTTACAATATGTTTTGCGGTACTGGCTAAGGCTCCCCAACCACCAGCGGCGCCCTTATAGGGTTTATGACTCATACTGCTTACCACCATCTACGATCCGCCACGGGGCGTGATACACATTAAAACGCTGGGATTTAACAAAACCCAACAAGGTAATATTAAACTGCTGCGCCACTTTCAAAGCGAGGCTCGACGGCGCCCCTACAGCCAATACCACTGGAATATTTGCCTTTACGGCCTTTTGCATTAACTCAAAACTGACTCGTCCGCTTAATACTAAAACCGAGCGTGGCGCGACTTGCTGCTCCAGCAAAACTTGGCCAATCACCTTATCTACCGCATTGTGTCGA
The DNA here is from genome assembly GCF_001420915.1 of Agarivorans gilvus. Taxonomy (NCBI): domain Bacteria; kingdom Pseudomonadati; phylum Pseudomonadota; class Gammaproteobacteria; order Alteromonadales; family Alteromonadaceae; genus Agarivorans; species Agarivorans gilvus. Next base: position 1,614,050 of record NZ_CP013021.1, read on the forward strand.
CCTATATCTTCCGCCACCGCCAACCATTGACCGTTGGCGAATAAGCCTGCGCCATGCACTGAGCCTGTTTGCTGAAACACCTTTTGTTGCTCTTGTAACAGCGCGGGTAACTGGTATATCACTTGGGCATCTAGCCATGCTTGAGTATTATCGATATGGCCTTGCTGCTGCAGCGCTAAGGCCTTGACTGAACTAGCACCACATAAACCACAGCTTGAATAACTAGCAAAATGGCGAGTCACCGCTGACCACTGAAAATTTAGCTGAGGACTAAGTTCTATATCAATTTGATTGTAGTCAAACTGTTGCTCGGAGTGACTAGCAGGGTGATAACTTAACTGCTGCAGGTCACTCAAACTATGAATAATGCCCTGACTAAATAGAAAACCAAGCACTAAGGCTAAATCTTGGCCGGGGGTACGCATAGTGAGGCTAAGTTCGGCTTGCTGTTGAGCTTGACGAGTATGACAGAACCAGTTCAGCCATAGCTGTAAAGGCTCTTCTATGGCAATGCTGTCAAGTTGACTGGGAAGGGCTTGTTCAATTTGATGGGAATAACGCCGCAAGGCCACTTGCCGATGAGCAGCAGCATCTAGCGAGTCTAGCTCTAATTGAAAGACTCTTCTTTTACAAACCGGTTTAGGCTCTAGCATACAACCCCTAGTCAGGCGCTAAACAAACAACTTTCAGCCTAATCAAAAGCCGCCCACAACACCAGCATTTTACCCCAGCTTAACTAACGACTGTGAGGTCTATATCGCTTCACTGACACCTGCGATTAAGGCGCGATTGGCATAAGAGTGCAAGGCAATGTCACGCACCTCAACAGAGATCATCTCAACCTGCGGCAGCAGCGCACATACCGCGCTGGCAATATCCCTAGCTAGGGCCTGTTTTTGAAACTCACTGCGCCCACTCAGAATGTGCACATTGATGTGCACATAAGGGGCTCTTTTACCACCAACACGATAGTGGTTGGCTAACACTAAACGCGCTTTCACATCTCCGGCGCTAAACAAGCCCGACGCCTCGGCGGCATCATGCACGGCTTCAACCAATACATCAAAATTCACGATCCTTGCCAAATCGGCTGGACACTCAATCACGCAATGAGGCATCACTTTTCCTTAAGGTTTACCGTAAGCTATCCATTCAGCGTATTATTCTTAACCAAAAATATGACAGTTAAAAATAATTCCACGCATTTTATTTATTGCTTCAATCAACAATCTTTACAGTAAGCTAACTTTACTACTCGGCATTAGCTGCATCGGCAAACCAAGCTTTTATCTCTACCATCACTGCGGCATGATCGCTAGCTTGGCTATCTATAGCGTAATCAGCATGGGTTAAATGCCGGTCGAAGCAACGATAAGCGATAACTTCGGCCACTTGTTGCTGGTAATCATTTGCAAACTCACCAGACAGTAAAATGTAATCGAGTACACTGCCTTCGCCGCCCCAGTAGTGGCTGGCTGGGCGTGCACTTTGTTGAGGGCTGAGCAAATAGCCATCGTGTAGGCGCCAAGCTTGTTCTATAGGATCTTGGCTTGGTTGTGGTGGGTCAAAAATATGCGAAAGCGCACCTTTCGACAAATCGTCGTTAAAATCACCCATTACCATTACAGCCTCTAACTTGTGCTTACGGCAAAGCAGTATGTCTTCCATTAAGCTGCTGACTTCTTGAGTGCGTAACTTATCCGCCTGCCAACGCCCAAGGTACTGTTCAATATCTCCCGGAGGTTGAGTGGCCGCCTCATCTAAAATGGGCCGTTTCGATTTTAAATGCAGTACATACACCTTGACCCAACCCAACTGAGGCAGTTTAACTCTTGCCACTAAGGGTTGGCGGCTAAATTTTTCAGCGCTGGCAGCCTGATACAGCGACACTTGGCGCAGCGGGAAACGACTGGCTAAAGCTAAACCAGGTTTACGATAAACATAACTGCCAGCATCTAGTTGGCTAGTGGTAGCCAGAAAATAAGGATAACCCAAGGCCTTACACTGCTCCGCTAGGGCATCGGCACTAAATACCTCCTGAAAGGCCATCACATCGGCGTCGGCTTGCTTAATTAGCCGACTAAGCCAGGCTTGCTTTTGCTGCCACTGAGAAGCTTCGAGAATATTATCAAACTCGTAAGCCGCATAGGGAGGAGCTAAATAATTCAGTAAGTTTAAACTGAGAAACTTAATCACAATGACTCGGTTAGCTAATGGACTAAGCCACTTTGCTTTATTCTGTCGGTTGTCGCAAGCATAAAGCCTGTAGCGATTAGATTAGCCTCTCAGACTTTAGCTGAAAGCATGGCCATCAAAGACCCGTTATTTTAGGATAAAGCCTTAGTCTTATAGAACATTAGTGGGCCAATAACACTCCATGTTAAAAGCGATTACAGCCGTATTTGTCATTAAAGTTGATGGCATCAAAGTCACCGTTAAAAAAGGCCAAGTGCCTGATTACTTTATTCGAGAGATCAAGCTAATCCAGCGCAGTGCTCAGGCCATTCAGGGAAAAATTTATGGCATGCGCCGCGGCCAGCAAATTAATTTAGAATGCTCCAGCTCGATCCCCGAGAACATTTTGCAGCGGCTACGCAATGTGTGGAAACCCAACCCAAGCCCTAAAAATGACGGGGGCTTAAAGCGCCGTTAAGTTGGTTACCAGTCACGCGCAAAACTTAAGGAGCTGCTATATTATTTAGCTGGTAAAAGTCCTGAATGGTTTTGTCCATTTGCCCAGACTCCACCATGCCTGCTAGTCGCTGTTCTAACTGATAGCGCTGCTCATACAAAGGCGAATGACGCGAAATGCCAATATACACGTCACTATCGTAGGCCGTTTGATAGGGAGCGATTTTAAACTGTCCTTGCCAACGAGGATGGTTTTGCGCGAGGTGGCGCCCTACCTCACGAACCAAACAAACATCCAAGCGTTTTCGCACCAACATACTTAAACATTCGCTATTGTCGTTGAGCTTAACTTTGTTAATTTGAGGATCCTCGTCAAAACGACGAAAATGCTTAGCTCCATTTTTCACCCCAATCACAAAGGCATAGAGATCGCGGTAGTGCTCTAGCGGCAGCAATTCCTGCTTGCGTAATACAAAGTAGTAACGCGCCGAAACGATATAAGGCGGTTGAAGAAAGTAAATATCGCGCTCTCGCGAGGCAGTTTTAATCAGACCAGCGGAAATATCTACTTCGCCCAACTTTAAACTTCTTAAACGGCGGGCAAAAGGCAGGTAGGAATCGATGTGGTAAACCTTAGCTTGCTCCACAAACCGCTGCATTACGTGATTACTCAGTAGGGTAGCTTTAGTTGAGTAGGCCACTCGCCATGTCGACGAAGTGTTAGCCAAGGCACTGGTGGCAACGCTGGATAAGGCCAATAGATACAGCGCTAGCCTTAAGACCGTCATTAGCGAAAAATCCTTTTATCGTTATTAAGTCTTTGAAAAATAGCTTCAAACTAGATTTAACATTAGTAGCAAAATTTATCGCAGAAATAAACCCATACCCTAAACAGCCCTAATGACACATTGCCAGTATTAAGCATAATAAGCGTTGCTAAAACGCCGCCAATAGGTAACTATCTAGCTCCACAACTAAGGGGAGTAACATGGGTAAGTCAAACCATAGTCTTTTAGACTTCAGCCAAGCCGTTATTGAAAGTGGTCAGTTATGGGTGCTCAGCGTCGACGACGAGTTTGTGGTTGTCGATTCCATCGAGTTTGATAATACAGATGTGATGCCGGTTTTTTCGAGCCAAAGTAAAGCCCAAGCTCTGTGTGTTGAAGATTGGAGCAACTATCAAGCGGTAGCCATTGAATTAGAAACCTTCTTCGACGAGTGGCTGCCCGGCCTTGACCAAGACCAAGTGATGTTAGCACTAGATTTAGATGAGAACCTCGTTGGAGAGGAACTCGAGCCCTTTAAACTGGCCAAGCAACTGGCCAAAGACGAGTTATAAACAACCTTTCCGACATAAAAAATGCCACGCAAAAGCGTGGCATTTTTTTTAAATTAGATCCGCAAAGCAGTCTTAGTTGAACAGTCTTAACTGTCTAATAGCTAGTATAATCAGCAATATAGTCGTCTAACTGCCTCTTTTCATGGTACTCATCTATTCTTCTACGAGTACGCGCCATGTTTTTCACTTTTTTGTGTTGCTTAACATGGTGGGCCTTGTCTTCTTCATCCCACTCATCAATATCGTCAAACCGTGAGAATTTCATCTTCTTTAACCTTATTTAGCTAAAAATAATAAAGCTTATTACTGACCCCAGCGTTAGCTAAAAGAATGCTTGGGTGCCTTATCAATTTGCAGCAAAAAAAAGCCTTGGTCAATATTTTTTATCACCCAGAAAAACCAACAACAAACACTTAAAAAACAATAACTTAAATGAAAAACAAAGCTAAACCGCTTAAGCAAAACTTTCTAATCGTCACGACAAATAATGTTTGTTTTATCTCGGCTTTTTTTGCTGCCATTATCGCGCGGTTTCCAGCTTACCCTATTGTTCTCTTCGATACTTTGAGTCAGACATGCTTACACTTTCAGAGCGCTCAGCACTACACGGGATTTTCAGTCCGCTACTTGGATTGGCTTTATTTTCAGTGGCTTCTGGCTACTTAATGAGCCTGATCCCACTGGCCTTGGTGTCGTTTTCTTTGTCAGAAGCACTTAGCCCATGGCTGGCTAGTGCTTACTTTGGTGGCTTATTATTAGGAGCTTTAAAGGCACAACGCCTGATCAGCCGTTGCCTGCACCGTGTTAGCTTCATTATTTGCTTGGTCACCTTACTCGCTAGCGTACTACTCATGTACTTTTTCCCCCATGCCGCTGCATGGCTAGTACTAAGAGCCATTGCTGGCGCAGCCACCGCTGGCATATTTGTTGTGGTAGAGTCTTGGCTATTGCTGGTAGATAACGACAAACAACGCACTACGCGTTTGGCCTTATATATGATAACGCTATATGCGGGCAATGCCCTTGGCCAATTATTGATTAGCGCTTTTGGTGTGAGTGGCTTGATTCCTTTTATGCTGGTGAGTGGCTTGTTGGCGCTAGCATTAATCGCCCCCCTATTTACCGCCAACGCAAGTGTCCCCGCTGCGCAACATCAATCGCTGTCCTTGTCTGATATCGCTCGCTTAAGCAAAACAGGTTTAATTGCCTGTTTGGTTTCAGGCTTAGTATTAGGTCCGATTTACGGCTTACTGCCTAGCTATATTAGCCAGTTTACTAACTGGAAGGGCGACCTTGGCCTACTTATGGCCGGCGTAATACTCGGTGGAGTGTTAGTTCAGCCCTTATGTGGGCGGCTTTCTGCCAACTACAATAAAACCCTATTACAAGCCGTGATTGCCTTTATTGGCGTGGCCGCCGCACTGAGCATGCTACTCGCTGAAACCAGCTTCAGTCTTGCAGTAAGCCTGTTTGTATTAGGCGGGGCGGCGTTTTCTCTTTACCCCATCGCAATCAGCCAAGCCTGCTTAAACCAAAGCACCGACAAGATTGTCGCCATCACCGAAATGATGTTGATTATCTATAGCCTAGGTTCTATTGCTGGCCCCTTGGTTGCTGAGTTAGCCAGCGATTCACTGGCCGATCTGCCTTACTACTTCGGTGCCATTCTTGGCAGTAGTACCGTTTATATGTTGCTAATGCTGGCTAAAGGCGCGGGACGCCGCCATATTCCCCAACCTTAGATGTTTAGGCTTACTCCCAGCGGGCGTGTTGCTCATCCATTGCAAAAGCCACCAGCTCCCCTGGCTGGTGAGCTGCCACACCGCATGCGGCGAACCGTCGGCGTTAAGCTCTAACAAGCCTATCCCTGCGGCATTAAGTAAACGCTCGCCACTAGCCGCATTCTCAGGTCGATGAGGTATCACCCGCATACCGCGACGTTTAGTAAACCAATTCAGTGGCGATTTAGGCGAATACAGCCAGCGATTCAGTTTGTCTAGATGATGTAGCAGCGAATCGGGAAACTGATTTTTAATCCCACTGCTGGTAATTTGCCATATCTCCGGCCCTTGCTGGCGCCGGCGTAACTGGATTTGGTAGACAAAGGAATAATGCACATCACCCGAGAGGATCACAAAATGCTGTGGCGTTTTGCCATGACGAAACATATTTAACAAGCTATTGGCCGCACCGGGATGAGCCATCCAGTTTTCTGCATCCACTAACAGGGGTTTACCCAGCCAAGTAAAGATACGTTGAATCACTTCAATCAGCTTTACCCCAAACATCGGTGCGGGGGAAACCAATATGGCGGAATCTAGACCTATCATTTGCTGTTGCAACTCGCATAGCGCCTCCCAGTCCATTAAACCCGATGGTGCATCAAGATTGCGCTCAGAACGCCAACGGTGAGTGCGAGTATCTAGTACCAATAATGCCGGCTGGGTATCCCAACAATAATGCCACTGCGAATGAGACAGTAGCTGTTCAATTAGCTGCTGATGCGCCTCCCCACCCGGCTCCGCTAAACTCTGCTGCAAGCCTTCTAGCAACTCGGCTGGAAAATTATCTGGCGCATTCCCCCACCCCTGACAAAGAAAGTAGCCCGCCATGGCATTACCAATGATCCGCTTGGAAAAGGGGTGACCATAAGCGGCTAACTCCCAAGCCGCGCTGAGATTCCAGTCATCGGTAACATCATGATCATCAAACATCATGGCACAGGGTAAGTGGGCCATTAAACGTTGCACCTTGGCTAGGCCCTGAATAAAGCGCTCTAATATTTCCCGCTGTTGTAAATATTCATCTAATTCATCTAAGGCTAACTCTTCAGGTGGACTCATAGCTAAGTCTTGCCAGCCACTAGGAGACCACACCAACAAATACATGGCTAACATTTCGGCTAAAGAAATGAGGTGGTTATTGGCATGGTCAGAGGTAAAAATAGGCTTTCTCACCCCACTAAACAGGGCCTTTTTCGCAGCCTGCTCGGCCCCCTTTTTAGGTAATAGTGTCTGCCTAGACAAATAGTAACCCTGTTGATGCAGCGCCTCACTGGAGTCAAGTTGGCTGGCTGCAAAGCTTTCATTGGCTAAACCCAAGCGCTCAATGAGGCGGTGTATCGCCACCAGCATCGGCGTTGCCACATCGTCAGCATAAATTTGATCGCCACTCATCATCAACAAACTTGGCCATTGCTCCAGTTCTACATTGGCTAACCAAGCATCGGCCGCGGCTAAACCATCGTCGCTGGGGTGATGGGGTTTACGGCAAGAGCCATGCAACATGCGCTTAACCTTGCTAGTAATAATAAAGCCGGGTAAATCACGTGATGGGTAAGTTAAATCAGGGGCCCAGTGCTGCCAGCCTAGCGACTGGCCTTGCCCTCGCGGAGTAAGTTGCAGGTCATAACTAATCCAAGTATCGCTGGGTAGCGGAGTCTCAAGCTGAATGTCGATCAGATAGTAATAAAGATGCTCTCCTGCCACGATGCTTTGACACTGCTTGCTTAGAGAGCCAGAGTCAAACTGCAGCCTTTGCTCTGGAGACTCAAATACAAGACTCAGCTCCACCGCTTCTGAGCAAGCCAACCAGATAACCACCCTCTGGGGGCTAATATGACGAAGAATGGGGCCGGCTAATACCAGAGCTAAATTTGATGACTGCATAAACAAAAGTATATAAGGCGCCTAGAAAAACACTATGTTATTACTTAAATTTAACAACTATAACAATTTGAGCAAGCGATAAATGCTTACTCGTTCAAGGAGTATTTATGTCGGCCTACATCATCGGTCAAGTCAAAGTAAAAAACCGCGCCTTATGGGAACAATATGTCGCAGGAGTGGCCTTATCTCTGCAAGCCTTTGAGGCCAAAGTGTTAGTGCGCGGTCAGTTTCAACAAGCATTAGCAGGAAAGGCCGATATTAGTGACAGTGTGGTGATTGAGTTCAGCAATAGCGAACAGTTAAACCGCTGGTTTCACAGCAATGACTACCAGCAATTGATTACGCTGCGCGACCAAGCCGCCAGCGTAAGCATTAACAGTTACGTCACAGAGCGACTTATCAAGTAGAATAACTACATCTCAAAGCCTCTGCCTGGTATAAACAACCCACAAACAGCTGCAAAAAACATCTCGAAAGATCAACAGACCCTAGCTCTAAGCAAACATATCCGATAAGGAGGCAATGTCATCGGATTTTTTAGCTAACTCAGTACTACTGCTTTGCAGCTCGTTAGCGTGTTGCCGAGTTTCCTGACTCAACTGGCTAATCCTCGCGACATTTTCTGAAATGTTAGAGCTCACCACCGATTGCTGTTCGGCGGCCACCGAAATTGTAGTGGAGACATCTAATAACTCATTCATCATCGCAGAAATTTCCTCCACCAACTCAGTACTGCGGTTCGCCGTATCAAAACAACTTTCAGCCTGCTCGCGGCTCGATTTCATTCTATCGGCCCATGATGCCAAGCTTTGCTGCATCTTTTGTACTGACTGCTCAATTAAGCGGGTCGCTTGGTGGGTACGATTAGACAAGGCTCTCACTTCATCGGCTACCACTGAAAACCCTCGGCCTTGTTCTCCCGCTCGGGCCGCTTCAATCGCAGCGTTTAAAGCCAATAGATTGGTTTGATCGGCAATGCCTTGAATTTCTCCCATCACCTTAGCGATACCATCAGCATCTTCGGTTAACTCGTGAGCTAGACTTTCCGCCTGTTGAACGTCGGAAGACAAAGCCTGTACCTGCTGCTTAGTTTCTTCCATATTATCTTGCGTTTGCCGACAATGCGATTGCGTTGCCCCCACTTTCTCGGTGGCCTGTACCGTCGAACTACTAATTTCTGAAGCCGTCATCGACATCTGGTGAATCGCGGCGGATAGCTGCTCTAGCTCAACGGTTTCAACATCAACCGCTTTACTAGTGGTAATAGAAATAGACGCCAATTCGTTAGACAACACCTGTAAGCGCTTAGTGGAATCGGCGGTTCGGCCTAATATAGTTTTAATTCTGGCCTCTAACAAGCCAATATGAAAACGCGCCACATCAAAAGGTTCAGCCCCCTCATAAATGTAGCGACTGGGGCTATCGAATGACTTTCGCATCTTGCTAAGGTTAACTGGCGTACTAATCAGCTCATTGTAATTAAGCGCAAACAAGCCAACAAAAAACAGCGACGCATAAAGAATTTCAAAACCCTCGAGGTGGGTCACCGCGCCCCACAAACCGGCCAACAATAATACTGCAGATAGGCCACTGCGCACCCGTCTGGCCCGCCACGCTGGGTCAATCGGCTTGCCTCGATTTAGCTTGCTGTAAATTAATTCAGCACGCTGTTTATGCTCGGCCTTTGGTGCCACCCTCACCGATTGATAACCAATATGCCGCCCTTCTTGATAAAGCGGTGTAACATAAGCATCAACCCAGTAATAACGGCCGTCTTTACAACGATTTTTTACCATACCTCGCCAAGCTTCACCGGCTTTGAGCTTAGCCCATAAGTCGGCAAAGGCGGCTTTGGGCATCTCTGGATGGCGAACAATATTGTGATGTTGGCCTAACAACTCTTCCAATGAATAGCCGGCGATCCTACAGAACTCATCATTGGCGTAGGTAATATCCCCTTGTAAATCGGTAGTTGAAACTAACTGAGCATTTTGGTCGTACAATACTTCTTCATCTAATATTACTGGCATATCCATTTACCTTATTATTATCGATAATTTAAATAATAGTTTTTAACCAGCAAAATGTAGAAAAAAATAAACTAATGTTGACATATTGTTACCCTGCGCAAAGTTCTCAGCCCGCCAGCCACCAATACGCTGCCCACAAGCGCGGTACTAAGCACAACTAGTTGGTCTAAACCATTCCTTCTCCTAGAGTTCAACGCACACGACACAAACAACCAAAATCAGAGTTTTATACTAAAAACCAAAGCTATTACTTACATTTAAGAAAGATAATTTATGTAATAATATGACAAAAAACATGAAATCCTTTTCAATCACAAAACCGTAATAAAGATTTGATAGGCTACTCAGTTTTATCACTTTCTTGTCTATTTTTTCCCCAGAGCTTGTATGGTCGCTCAGTAAATAACCACAAGAGTTATTTTGGCTAACAGCTAATAACTAGACCAACAACTAGTACAACTAACATTCGATAAGGAAAAACAATGAACAAGGTAGTGTTACTTGGTTTGTTGACGGCCTCATTGTCTGCTCAGGCAGAATGGGAATTCCGTGGCACACCAAATGGTTGGCAAACCACCGCAATGGAGCAAGTCTCCAGCACCCAATTCGAAACCTGCCAAACCTTCGGCAGCAACGACCCTCGCTTCAAAATTGACCGCTGGGGTAATTGGCAAGAAGCTTACCCAAACTCTGATTACCGTGTATCTAGCGGCAGCTATCTAATCACCTTCTACAGCGACAGCAAATATATTGAGCTTAGCTCGGTGGCCAGTTGTGACAGCAATCAAGCCCCAACAGCGGTAATCTCTCCTAGCGGCGCGCAAACGGTAGAAGCGGGAAGTAGTATCACCTTCTCAGCGTCCGGCTCAAGTGACGCCGATGGCAGCATCGCTAGCTATAGCTGGAGCACTGGAGAAACCAGTGAGACCATCACGGTTAGTTTCGAGACTAGCCAAACTATCACGCTACAAGTCACCGATAACGAAGGCGCCAGCAGCGACATCGCTAGCGTAGACATCACCGTGGCTGGTGAGGAAGCAGCAGTATGGTGTTTCCGCGGTACGCCAAATGGCTGGGGCCAAACCCCACTACGTCTAGATTCAGGCTCTGGTTTGTATACCCTTACCCAAGCCTTTGCTGGCGAAGAAAGCCCAGCTCGCTTTAAGGTAGCGGCTTGTGCAGAAGATGGCAGCTGGGGCGAAAACTACCCAAGCCAAGACTTCCAAGTTAACGACAACACCAACTACAGCATTAGCTTCAACGCTTCCTCTAAAGAAATTACTGCTGAAGAAGTGGTGATTCCACTTAAACCTGAGCTTGCCGTTAGCCCTGGCAGCAGTGACTTTAGCGGCGACAGCATCGATGTAACGCTAAGCTACAACGGCGAAAACGTCACTACCGCCGAATACACCCTAAGCACAGCCGCTAGCACCGAGGGTGTTGCGTTTAACAATGGCGATGTAATCAGTATCGGTAGTGAACTCGCCATTGGTGAATTTGTAGAGCTACAGGTTTATGTAGAGAACGCTCAAGGTTCGGTTACTCAAACCTTCACTTACAACAAAATCGAAGTACCAGAAACGGGCTTCACCGTTTGGTTGAAAGCGCCAAGTGACTGGAATCCATCTATTCACCACTGGGATGCGCTACCTGCTGGCTCTGAAGACGACACCGCATGGCCGGGCGATAGCATGAGCCCACTTGGCGAAGACTGGTACGAGTTTGTCTTTGCAAACAGCGACTCAAGCAGCATCATCTTCAGCAACCAGGGCGGCAGCCAAACTGAAGACTTATTCCGTGATAAAGATGGCTGTTACACCATTAGTAGCCAAAGCTGGGAAGATAGCTGTGACCTTCCATCTAACGATGCCAGTGTTAGTATCAACCCAAGCATTACTACCTTCTGGACCGATCAAGTTAGCATAACTCTAAATGCAGCTGGTGATGATGTGACGGGCGGTAGCTACACTCTTGATGGTAGCGACCCGGTTAATGGCACCGCCTTTAGCGACGGAGACAGCATCACAGTGGGTAGCAATCTTGCCGTGGGCGAATCACTACAAGTGTGCCTCTACGCAGAAAATGCCACCAGCAATGCTAGCCAATGTTTCAGCCTAAGCAAAGTAGAGCAACCCGCAGCCTCTAACTTTACCTGGGACAACGCCAGCGTTTACTTTGTAATTACCGACCGCTTCAACGACGGTAACCCAAGTAATAACAACTCTTATGGCCGCCCTAGTGTTGATGCAACAGGCAAAAACATTGGTACCTTCCACGGTGGTGACATCGCTGGTTTAAGCCAAAAACTAGACGAAGGTTACTTCAGTGATTTAGGTATTAATGCCATTTGGATCACCGCGCCTTACGAACAAGCCCACGGCTTTGTTGGCGGCGGCAGCGATGGTGACTTTGCTCATTACGCCTACCACGGTTACTACGTGCAAGACTACACCAACCTTGATGCCAACATGGGTACCCCTGCTGAATTCAAGGCCTTTGTAGACAAAGCACATAGCCAAGGCATTCGCGTAGTGATGGACGTGGTAATGAACCACGCTGGTTACAATACCCTAAAAGACATGGAGGAGTTTAACTACGGCTCTGCTTCCACCTCTTCTAGCTGGACGCCAAGCAACGGCGGCAACTGGTTTGGTTACCATGACTTCATCAACTATAACGGCGACGAAAACCTATGGTTGAACTGGTGGGGTAAAGACTGGATCCGTGTGGGTCTACCCGGCTATGACGCCTGTGGTGGTGATGACCTAACCAAGTGTTTAGCTTACCTACCCGACTTTAAAACCGAGTCTACTCAAGCGGTGGGCGTTCCTACCTTCCTAGCCAATAAAGCCACCTTTGGACAAGGTTACTTAAGTGACTACCAAGCGAACGGCAATAAACGCGTTCGTGATTGGATCACTGAATGGCTAGTGCAATATGTTCGTGACTACGGCATCGACGGCTTCCGTGTAGATACCGCCAAACACGTCACTTACGACAACTGGGCTTACCTCAACCAACAAGCTACTGCTGCGCTTAACGAGTGGCGGCAAAATAACCCAGAACTTCCCGGTGCCGACTGGACTGACGAATTCTGGTCAACGGCTGAAGTTTGGGGCCATGGTGTAGGTCAATCAGACATTCACACAACTGCCAACTTTGATTCGGTAATTAACTTCAGCTTCAAGGGATTGATCGATGGTATGGTCAACGACACCAATACCATGATGAATCAATTCGCCAGTTATGCCAATCAAGTCAATAGCTCTAGTGATTGGAATGTGCTCAGCTACATTTCTAGCCACGATACTGGTTCGGTGTTCTACAACGGCGACGACACTCGTCAAAAACGTGCTGGTACAGCCTTGTTACTACTACCGGGTGGTGTACAAGTGTTCTACGGTGATGAACTAGGCCGAGTGAATGGCGATGGCGGCTCTGATGCTGACCAAGGCAGCCGTTCAAGCATCGACTGGAACAAAGCTGGTAACAGCGTTCACCAACACTGGCAAAAAGTGGGTCAATTCCGCCACGACAACCCAGCTGTAGGTGCTGGTCAGCATTTCACACTCACTGGCCAGTCTAGTGGCCAAGCCTTTGCCCGTACTTGGACTAACCCAATCTCTGGCGAAGTGAACAAGGTAGTGGTAGTGCTTGATGGCACAGGTACCGTTAACGTGAACGTAGACAGTTACTTCGACGACGGCAGCAGCGTACGCAACGCCTATGATGGTTCAATCGCCATTGTTAGCAACGGCAGCGTAAGCTTTGACGCTGGCAGCGAGGGATTAATCCTAATAGAAGCGCTATAAGCATTAGCCTTTACTTCCATAGTTTGCCGCTCATTATATGAGCGGCCTTTTTTTGTCTGAAATATACCCTTTGCGCTAAGCCAGCTAGCGAGATTTGACAGCCACAGCCCCACCCTCTACATTTGCTGTTCAGGCTGAGCCGTAATCATTACGACTCAGTTTATATTGCGACAATCAACAGAGGACATCTCATGCCAAGAGCAAGCGCACGCCACATTCTAGTAGACAGCGAACAACAATGTTTAGAGCTTAAACAACAGATTGAACAAGGCGCTGCATTTACCGACATCGCTAAGCAATATTCTAACTGCCCTTCTGGCGCCAATGGCGGTGAGTTAGGCGAGTTTAATCAAGGTGATATGGTGCCCGAATTTGATACCGTGGTATTTAATGAAGCCTTAAATACCGTGCATGGCCCAGTGAAAACCCAATTTGGTTACCACTTGTTGGAAATTACCAGCCGTAGCTAAGCACATCTAAGGTACAGCTTAAGCTGTGCCTTTCCCACTCAATTGCGTAGGCGATACAAGCCATTATTTCGCACCGCGCCTGCCTTTGATCTTAAGCCTCAATCCTTGCGTCATTTATTGGTATACTTAGCCAAGTAAGCAACATTAACGAGACTCAAGCATGTTAGATAATCTGCAAATTCCCGAAGGAATTAAGCAAGAGCCCGAGCTACCGGTTCCTTCCATTGAGGAACAGAAAAAAGTTGTAGCCGAGCTAAAGCGCTTAGAAGAAGCCGGAGAATTAACCCCGGAAATTCTTGAAGAATTTATGACCGGTAAACGTAAACCGGAATAATTCGCCAAAAGGTAGAGCCAAGCGCTCTACCTTTTTTATTTGCCCCTTTCTATTTACACCGCGCTTTTACACTACTTTACAGCTCCTTTACCTAAACCTACCTTGCAGCTCTTATACTGAAACAAGTAAGCAGTATAGGGGCAAAAAAATGGCTAAATTTAATTGGCTAATTGCAGCACTAGTCGTATTGATAACAACACTGTGGCTAGCAGCAGAGCCTGCGTTGTTTTCTAGCACAGATTTTTATCAATGGCGTTCCGCACTGGTGCAATACAGTGGCATGCTCACCGTAGGCTTAATGAGCCTATGCCTGCTTTTGGCTTTGCGCTTACCCTTCATCGAACAACTCACTCAGGGCTTAGACCGCTCTTATCGCATTCACAAATATCTGGGCATTGCCGCCGTCACATTAGGCTCGGTGCACTGGTTATTGGCGATTATTCCTAAACAACTCGTCAAAGCGGGTTTATTAGATCCTCCCATCAAAGGTCTCGGCCCGCGCAATCCCGACAATTTTTATGCCTTAATTAAACCGCTGCGCCCGCTGGCCGAGCAAGTGGGTGAATATAGCTTTTATGCTTTTGTGGTACTGGCCGCCATCGCCTTATTAGGCATGATTCGCTATAAAAGCTTTCGCTACTCTCATAAGTTAATGGCAGTGGCTTATTTGGCCATTGCTTTTCACTCCAGCATCCTCATCAAACACAGCTATTGGCCCTATTCTATTACCTTGGTGAGCCTAATGTTGATATGGTTGGGGGTAGTGGCGTCCTTCTATAGCTTGTTTGGCCGAATAGGTAAAAGCAAACAACATAAGGCAGAAGTGGCCAAGTTTAGTTACCTAGAAAAAAGTAAACTACTGGATTTGCAAATCAAGGTGCCACACTGGCCGGGTCACCACAGTGGTCAATTCGCCTTTTTGCGCTTTGCCGGAGAAGAACCGCATCCCTTTAGCATTGCCTCGGCTCCCGCTACGCAGCCTTTACGCTTCTTAATTAAAGAACTGGGAGATTTCACTGGCCAATTGAAGGCTCGCTTAGTTAAAGGCCAAGTGCTGTCTATAGAAGGCCCCTACGGTAACTTTAATTTTTCTGAGAAAAGCCCGCAATTATGGTTAGCGGCGGGAGCGGGTATTGCCGCCTTTACCGCCGTCTTACAGCAGCGAGCCAACATGCTTAATCCGCCCCCTGCCTGCTTGTATTTCTGTTGTGAAGGCGCAGATGCCAACTTTGTTAAGCAACTACAAGTACAGGCTCAGGCCGCTCAGGTCGATTTTAAACTGATCGATAACACGCTGCAGGACTGCTTGAGCTTTAGCCAACTTCAACAAGAAGTGCCCGATTTATTCAACCGAGAGATTTATTTCTGCGGTCCGGTTCAGTTTGGCAACAGCATACAGCAACACTTACAGCGCAATGACTACGATTTACGGCATTTTCACCGCGAGTTGTTTAGTTTTCGCTAAGAAACCACAAACTGTTGATCGCTAGTGAATAACTGAGAGCCCTGCTGTTTAACGTAACTTAAGAAACGCTCGGCAATCGGTGACATTGGCCGCGATTTTCGCCGTACTAAATACCACTGGGTTTGGATCGGCAGATGCTCTACCGAAAGTACACTCAAACCAGAGAGTCCGCCGTAACTCAGGGTATGCTCCGATAAAATCGACACCCCTAGACCCGAAATAACCGCGTGCTTAATCGCCTCATTACTCTCAATGGTCATGCGTACATTGGCAGTAATCTGGTGCTCCGCCAAAAAGTCGCTTACCGCATGTTCGGTGCCCGAACCCGCTTCTCGCATCAAAAAGGGATAGCGCGAAAATTCAGCTAACGAAATGGCGGTTTGCTGGGTTAGCGGATGACGCTCTGGAGCAATGGCCAGCAGGCGGTTGGGTAAGAAGTCGATAAGCTCTAAATCGGGATCTTCAGGTGGATGACTAAATACATAAAAGTCGTCTTCGTCGGCTACACTTCGCTCAATCGTTTGAGCGCGGTTCCCTACCTTAAAGGTGATATTTAGCTCAGGAAACTGCTCAGAAAACTCCCCCACCAAGTGAGGAATGAAGTACTGTGCGGTGGTCACCACCGCCAAAGACAGCTCGCCAGTTTGCACCCCTTTAAGCTTATCCAGGCGAATATTTAAATACTCAAAACGCCGCAAGATCTCACGGGCTTCTTCCACCACCAGCATACCCGCTTGGGTAAAACGTAGGGTTTTTCCCGAGCTGTAATACAGTTCCAACCCTAGGGTTTGTGCCAGCTTAGTTAACTGCATTGATACCGTAGGCTGAGTTAAATGTAACAACTGTGCCGCTTTGGTAATACTGCCCTGTTCATACACGACCACCAGTAATTCTAGTTGCCTCACGCTGCCAATATGGCGGTGTGAGCGATAAGCATTGAGCATTTGTCTAGCACCAATAATAGATAATGATCTATGAATTATATAATTATTATCTAGTTTTATCTATTTGATATAGATCACATAATCTCGGCGTATTCAACTAAGGGAGAGAAGTAAATGTCTAAAGCTCAATTGATTTTCGGTTTAAGCAGCGGCTTACTACTGGGCGGTGCAGGCGCTAGCGCTTGGCAAGCGGGCTTGATTGGACCCAGCCTATTATTGGTGGGTCTAGGGTTGTGTAGCATTAATGGCGCAGCTTACATCAAGGGGACGCTTCGCTCAGCCAAACCGGCACGCCAACACCTGTTTAATCAGCATCTAGTCTCTGCTTCTAGCCAAAGTGGGAAGTAACCATGCAAATTGATATTGTTGTTGGCTTTTTCGTATTGGGTGCGGTCGCAAAATTACTCAAAAGCGATCTTAAACTGCCTAGCGGCTTATACCAAAGCTGCCTGATATTTTTGCTGTTAGCCATTGGCCTAAAAGGTGGTATCGCGTTAAGCGCCTACGGCTCACTAGATGTTATTCCGCAATCTATCGGGGTGGTAATATTTGGTGCCAGCCTACCCTTACTGGCCTTCCCGATTTTATATTACATTGGCGGTTGGTCACGCTTAGATGCAGCCGCTACGGCGGCCCACTACGGCTCGGTCAGTGTTGCCACCTATGCAGTAGCGGTAGCTTATGCGCAATCTTTCGGTTTAGATTACGAAGCCTATTTCGCCCTATTTGTGGCCTTACTCGAAGTACCAGCCATCATCGTGGGTATCTTAATGGCCAAACGCGGCATTCGCCTGTCCGAACTAAAGCCAGTATTGATTGAAGCCCTGCTTAACAAAGGCGTCGTTTTATTGCTGGGTGGACTGGCCATTGGAGCTTGGGCAGGCGAGCGCGCCAGCTCAGTAATGCCATTTTTTGGTGAACTATTCCATGGCATATTAGCCTTATTCCTACTCGAAATGGGACGCGTAGCCGCCGAACGCATTGGTGATATTCGTAAGCAAAGTGCCTTTTTACTCAGCTTTGGCATTAGCATGTCGGTACTGGGCGGGATCATAGGCGGACTGCTGGGTCAGCTGCTAGGTTTCTCCAATGGCGGTATCTTCCTGCTAGCGGTATTAGGCAGTAGCGCCTCCTACATCGCGGTGCCGGCCGCCTTTGCGGTAGCACTGCCTAAAGCCAACGCCAGCATTTCAATTACCTCGTCACTGGCGATTAGCTTTCCCTTCAACGTATTGGTGGGCATTCCGGTCTACCTAGCGTTAATTCAGCACTTTGGCTAAAGCGATAAGCGAAGGCAACTGCCTTCGCTTAACTGGCGGCGCAAATAAACTTAGCCTGCGCTTTTGCCGCCAGTTCTCCGGCCACTTCAATCTTCCCGGCTAAGCAATAGACCCCTCGGCGCTCACTTAACAGTTCGGCGCTCAAACTCATCATGCTTCCTAGCGCTATTGGCCTAACAAAACGTACCTTTAGCTCGGCGGTATAGGCTTGTATACCCATGCGAAACAGTTGATGCACCATGGCCGCATCTAATAGGGTGCTGATCATTCCGCCATGCAACATCCCTTGATAACCCTGATATTGCTCACCCAAAGCGAGCTCAGCGCTTAATTGATGTTGATTTAGCGCATGAAAACTCAAGCCTAATGATTGAGGATTGAAACGCGGATCGCCACACACCATGCAGCTTTTGTGACTTTCTGGAGAAAAATTTTGCATATGATTTCCTTAACTTGCTCAACCATTAATAGCATATGCCAAAAATAATTAATAGAAATAATTGGCATATGCCAATTATTGTTATAAGGTAAAAGTGTTAATAAGGAGTCACTATGCCAAGACCAAAGAAAGGCCGTCGCATCTGCGGAAGCGCAGCACACCACTGTTTTAAACCCAATGGCGTGCCATTAAGTAAGCTGAAAAAAATAAGCATTTTACCGGAAGAACTAGAAGCTCTGCGTTTAGCTGACTACCTCAACATGAGTCAGCAACAAGCGGCCGAGCAAATGGCCATATCGCGGCAAACCTTTGGCAACATTGTGAATCAAGCTAGATACAAAGTCGCTGCCAGCCTTATTGAAGGTGGCGCCTTACTATTTGATGATAAGGAACAAAACCTATGATTTATGCCATCCCCAGCAAACAAGGGCATTTATGCCAACATTTTACCAAAGCCGAGCAATTTTCACTGATTGACCATAACAATAGTCTGCTCGCCAGCGTCGATAATCCCGCAGCACAGGCCGATGCCTCTTGCCACGACAAAAGCGCGATAGTGCAGTATTTGCAGAGCATGAAAGTAGAAGCCGTGATAGTGAAAAACATCGGCGAGCGCCTACTGGGCAAACTGCTTGACGCCGGTTTAAAGGTATTTCAAGTGAATCAAATTCGGCCCTTAGCGTTATTGATCAACAGCCCCATGCAGCAGCTCAGCGAGCCAAGCCAAGGCCGCCCATCGATACAGCATGCCAAAAAAGCCGAATGCGGCCAGCAACATCAAAACTGTGACCATCAGGGCAGCGGCGGAGCCAACCAGCGTGGCTGTCATAAAGGAAAGCAACACGGCCAGCACTCTGGTAAACGCTGTTGTCACTAAGCCGCTGTGAGTTGCCGATGAACTAGCGCCATCGGCAGCTTCACCAGTCAAGCCTGATCGCCAGAGCCATTAAATAAGGCGCTTAACTTGTCTGCCAGAAAGTCCATTAATACCCGTATTTTTTTGTTGTACTGAACATCCCGATGGCACACTAAGTAAATCGGTAAATCAGGTAATTGAGCATCCAGAACAAGCGCTTCTAAGCCAGCTTGTTGGGCAAGCGTTTGATGAGTCGCCACAATACCAGCTCCTTGCTTGGCCAACTCCAGCTGCAAAGGAAGAAAGTCACAACGAAACAAAAACTGGTGGTTTTTTATCTCGTACCCTAGCTGACGCGCCCCCTCTTCAAATTGGGGGTCTCGGTCATACCCCAGCACGCGATGCTCAAATAAAGCCGCTAGGTCTTTCGGCCGTCCATGTTGCTCCAAGTATGCTTTGCTAGCAAAAAAGCCTAGTGGTAAGGAATAGATTTTTCGGCACAACAAATCCAGCTGACGCGGTTCAAACATACGGATCGCCACATCGGCATCACGCTTATCCAAATTACTGGCTCGATTGCTCACCACCACCTCTAAGGAAAGCTGTGGATAGGCTTGCATAAAAGCGGGTAAAACTTTAGGCAAATAGTATAGGGCCAGTAACTCATTCACCGCTAAGCGAACTGAGCCTTGTAAACTCGTCTGCCGCCCGGCAGCTATACGTTGCAAACGCTCGGCACTGGCCTGCATACTTTGACATTCTTCTAATAGGCTTAAGCCGAACTCGGTCAAGCATAAACCCTGAGTACTGCGATTAAACAAACAATGACCTAAACGCTGCTCCAAAGCCTGCAATTGCCGACTTAAGGTGGGTTGAGACACCTTTAACTGTTGAGCGGCTGAACTCAAACTGCCATGTTGAGCTATCGCCAGAAAGTACTGCCAACCTTGCCAACTCTCTTTATTCATTTTTGTATATCCAAAGATAAAAATCTGCCATTCACTATTTAATTATGAATCATAAAATAGGCTTGTCCAAGGGAGGAACCAACATGAAAAGCGCATTAATACTGGGAATAAGCGGAAACTTTGGCCTACAAATGGCCTTAGCCTTAAAACAAGCCGGCTGGCAAATTAAAGCGTTGTTGCGCCAGCCCAATAAAGCCCCTAGCTGGTTAAGCCAACAGCACATAGTGGTGGGCGATGCCTATCGGCAAAATGATGTAGCTAAGGCGGCACAACAGGTTGATTTGATAGTGTATGGTTTAAATCCGGCCTACCAACATTGGCATCGGGACGCCTTAAGGCTATTGGAACCCAGCGTAAAAGTAGCCGAGCAACAAGGGTTGAAACTGCTTTTCCCCGGCAATGTGTATAACTTTAGCCCCAGTTCGCGAGCCATCAACGAGTCGCAGACCATGCTAGCCGTCACCGACAAAGGTAAGCTCAGAATCGCCATGGAGCAGCGTTTGTTAAAGGCCAGCCAACAAGGAGCACAAATCACCATTGTTAGAGCCGGCGACTTCATTGGGCCGAATACCCATTTCACTTGGCTCGATATGCTACTAAAACCACGCCAACAGCACTTTCAGATGGCCTTCCCCCACTCGCCCGAACACCGCCATTATTGGTCCTACTTACCCGATTTATGCGCCAATAGCGTACACCTGCTAGAACAACAGCAGGCTCATTTTGAACAGTGGCATGATCCCGGTTTAGTGCTTAGCCAAGCCGATTGGCAACGCGCTTTTGCTGCAACCGGCCGAGAATTACGTTGCACTCGTTTCGCCTGGTGGCGTTGGCAAGCCCTATCCCCCTTTGTTCCTTTGCTAAGGGAAGTGCTGAAAATGCGTTATCTATGGCAACAAGAGCTTATCCTCAACGGCCAAAAAATGCGTCACAGCCTAAAAGAGAAGCTGCAACAGACGCCTTTAGAAGAGCTGCTTGGACAACTTCAGCAAGTTAAATCAGCCAAGCCATAGCCTAAAACCCAATACTTTAAGTGGCCGAAAGCTCTAGTGTTGTTGCGTGTTTTTCACTTTTTTAGCTATGCGGCAGTATACTATCGGGCTGTATTGTAAAAGCTAAAAATGATTCGTAAAGCATCCTATTTTTTCTAAGCAGGGCTGGCCATTTGCGCTGGCCGCTGCGCTAATCATACTGTTAACTTACTTCGCTCTGGTTTACAGCAAAGCCAATTTTGCGGTGAATTCAGATCTTGATCGTTTGGTTAAGCAAGAGGCGCCATGGAAAGATAATTTAGTAAAAACCAGTCAAGCGTTTGATGATACCGACAATACCTTGGTAATTGTTATTGCTGGCGAGCAGCGCCAACAGGTGTAAGAGCTCACCGAGCGTTTAGTCCAAGGCTTTAAAGCAGAGCCTATATTTAACGATGAGTTTGCTCCCACTAGCCTCGATTGGTTTAAACAGCAAAGCCTATGGTTTTTACCCGACGATGAGTTTGCCGCCTTTAATGCCAATTTGGCCGCCCTGATGCCCCACTTACAGGCGGTGATGGTAGTGGTACAGGGCTTTGGCATTCGCTCCTTGCGGATCATTCTGGCCAGTTACAGCGCGGTATTGGTTGGCCTAGTTTGGAATCTCGCTCTCGGGCTGTGGTTGGTTCTACAACACCGTTTCCATCGTCTTTTGGGTCATGTTTATTGGGCTTGGGCTCGATTTTGTTATTCACTTTTGTCTACGCCTTAGGGAAGAACAGGCTAAATACGCGGATAATATAAAAAGCTTACGGGCGGCGCTACGCGGAACCCTATCGCCATTGAGTTTATGTGCTCTCTACCATGGCGGCGGCTCATTGGACTGGCATGGCACTAAACATGGCCAATATTATCGTGATTCCACTGATCTTTGGTTTAGGCGTGGATAACGGGAGCCACATAGTTGAACGCTTTCGCTCGGTGGCCTCGGTACGGGCATTTTATCAGTCATCCACCCCTAAGGCGGCCATTCTGAGTTCCTTAACTACTATGGCAACCTTTGGCTCACTTTTGTTTGCCGAACACCGAGGAATGTATAGCATTGGTTTTTTGCTTAGCATCGCCATTGGCTTCTTACTACTCTATAGCCTTACCGTGCTACCGGCACTGCTGTTTGGCGTTAAACAACACGCAAAATAAGCTACCACCTAGCTAGCTTAACAGCCCCTAGCAATAGCCCGCTCCTTCGCAACAGTAAGGAGTGGGCTACACTCTCTACATCAACCAAATCCTTAGCGAGTTAATTGATTAGGGCTTTGCTCTAAACTTAACTTTAACAAGTAAAAATAAATGCGCAGTTGCGCTTTTATTCGCCACATTCGCCCTTATATCTAAATAACTAGCACCCATAGCAAAGGAAGATCGATGACTAACGAATATATTCCACCTAAGGTGTGGACCATGGATACCGAAAATGGCGGCCAGTGGGCCAGTATCAATCGGCCAGACTCAGGCGCCCGCCACCAACAAACCCTCCCGGTAGGCTCAAACCCCTTACAACTGCATTCGATGGCCACGCCCAACGGGCAGAAAGTCACCATTATGTTGGAAGAATTATTACAGCTTGGCATTAGCGAAGCCGAATATGATGCCTATATGATTAACATCGGCGAAGGCGATCAGTTTTCCTCAGGCTTTGTTGAAATTAACCCCAATTCCAAAATTCCCGCCTTATTGGATAGGTCTGGAGAGCAGCCAATTCGTGTGTTTGAATCGGGCTCTGTTTTGCTTTATCTCGCAGAAAAATTTGGCCACTTCTTACCCAAGCCAGGGGCAGCCAAAACCGAAGTGATGAATTGGTTATTTTGGTTACAGGGCTCGGCTCCCTACTTAGGGGGCGGCTTTGGCCATTTTTACGCCTACGCACCAGAGAAATTCGAGTATCCGATCAACCGCTTTGCCATGGAAGCCAAACGCCAGCTTGATGTATTAGATAAACAACTGGCCCAGCACCCTTACATTGCCGGCGAGCACTATTCAATTGCCGACATCGCTATTTGGCCGTGGTACGGCAATTTGGTATTAGGGAAACTTTACGAGGCAGCTGAGTTTTTAGATGTTACTAGCTATACGCATGTATTACGCTGGGCTAAGCAAGTGGAGCAACGCACCGCAGTACAGCGTGGCTGCATGGTAAACCGCAGTTGGGGCGAACCATGGGAGCAAGTGCCAGAACGGCATAGTGCCCAAGACATTGACACGGTATTAAGTCAAAAACCTTAACTCGCTGTCGGTCTAAAAACGCCAGCGTAGTTTTTAGACCGGCTCAATCTATCGACAATACACTATCACCGAGATGGCTTAATACTCCCTCACCAATTAGCTTATCCAACCAATAAGCATTGATGTTATCTAACTCACCGTTATTACTGATAGCCTCAAAGGCCTGCTGCCACAGAGCATAATCGTCAAAGTGTTTAGACAAACCAATATAAACTGGGGAGGTTTTAATAAAAGCAGTATTTTTGAAGCTGCCTTCAGCGATGCCAAGCTCCTTACTCAAGATACGGGCGCCACTGAGATTATAAACAATCGCATCAACTCGGCCTTTTTCCAAAAAACGTAGGTTTTGCTGATGACTAGAAGCCAACTTATAATTAGTTAAACCCTGCTGTTCTACCCAGGTAGCCCGAATATCTCCTCTCACTACCCCTATTGAGTTAAAGTCTTCCAGGTTATTGCTGTCAAAATAGCTGTCACTGCGCGTAATCACGTACCAGCTTTTTTCCATGACAGGTCCTATCCACTGCAGCTCTTTATCGCGCTCGGCAGTTTTGGTAAACGAAAAAATTGCCACGTTGTCATTAACCAAGGCGGTTTTTAAGGCCCTTGCCTCTGGCAGTACCTCTAGCGCAAGCTCTTTTCCCATGTAAGCATGCATGGCGCGAACAATATCGACCACATAGCCCTCTACGCTACCGTCTTCAGTGACATAAGCACTGGGCGGTTCGTCTACCGTAATCACGCGAGTAGCGGCTTCAAGCGATGGCTGAAACATGTATAACAATGTCAATATCAGCACACTGAATCGTCTCATAATTGGGCTACATCTCCTAAGAACTCAATTAACAATATATTGCAAGCAAGCCAAATTCTCACTCATTATGCTAAGTCTAGCTCACATAAATTAGACATATACAACAAAACACTAAGCACTAAAACAAACACAGCATAAAAAATAAAATCAACCTACTCCTAAAGAGGTATAAAACTGCGTTAAATCAACAAGACAACATCAAAGGCCAGCGCTATAGCGCTAGTTTGAAGCAGTTCAACAAAGTGAGATTTCACTGCATAAAAATGAAAATTTGCAGTAGTCATGTAGCTGCAGATCGAGTATTACTCGGCGCAGTCGCAGATGGCTCAGCCCAATAATCTCAGTCACCCGTAGTTGTGACAAGATTTTGTAGAATCGCGCTGTACTAAAAAATGGCTGATAAGCTATATGAGTAAATCAAACACCTAGCTCAGCAGACTATTTTATTTGCCGAGGCACCACAGCAAGATTTAGTGCCTTGATTCAGCCACTGCTATGAGCCAATCTCTACAAACATGCGGGCCTAATAGAGCATTTGTCGACTAACACCAAGTGGCTCAATGTTTTGAATCGACATTGAGGTGTTTTACTAAACGCATATAAAAAAGTTATTAGCGTCGACTAATATCTAAACATAATAACGATATTGAGGCTCAAGATGGAACCAACTAACAAACTTCCCAAAGATTTCTTATGGGGCGGAGCAGTAGCAGCCCACCAAGTAGAAGGTGCATGGAATAAAGATGGCAAGGGAGTCAGCATTGTCGATGTGCTGTCAAAAGGCGCCCACGGTGTAGACCGTATCATTACCGATGGCGTGCAAGACGACGTGATGTACCCCAACCATGAAGCCGTTGATTTTTACTCGCACTACAAAGAAGACATAACCCTGTTTGCCGAGATGGGTTTCAAATGTTTTCGTACCTCCATTGCTTGGCCCCGCATTTTCCCTAATGGCGACGAAACCAGCCCCAACGAAGCGGGCTTACAATTCTACGATGAGCTATTCGATGAACTATTAAAGTACAACATCGAGCCGGTTATCACTCTGTCTCACTTTGAAATGCCGCTACATCTAGTTAAACACTATGGTGGCTGGTACAACCGCGGGCTCATCGAGTTCTTTGTTAACTTCAGTCGTTGCGTATTTGAGCGCTACCAAAACAAGGTGAAATACTGGATTACCTTCAACGAAATTAACAACCAACGTAACTGGAAAAACCCCTTGTTTGGATACTGTAATTCGGGGATGAATTACACCGAATTTGAGCATCCAGAACAGGTCATGTATCAGGTAATTCACCACCAGTTTGTCGCTAGCGCTCTGGCGGTAAAAATTGGTCACGAGATCAACCCCAAGATGAAAATTGGCAGCATGATCCATATGATGCCGCTGTACCCTGCCACTTGTAAGCCAGAAGACATGATTCAAGCGCAACAATCGATGCGCGAGAAATACCTATTCAGTGATGTGCAAGTGCGTGGTCACTACCCTCGTTACATTGAAAAAGAATGGCAGCGTAAAGGCATTCAAGTAGACATGGCCGAAGGTGATGCCGAAATCCTACAAGCCGGCTGCGCCGACTTCCTAGCAATAAGCTACTACATGAGCAACATTGTTGATGCCGTGCCGCCTACAGACGAAGTGAACCCTTTGTTTGGCGCCAGCCGCTTAAACCCGAATTTGGAAGCGTCTGAATGGGGTTGGCAAATCGATCCGGTAGGTCTGCGTTATGCCTTGTCTGAGCTATATGAGCGTTACGAAAAACCTATTTTCATCGTTGAAAATGGCTTTGGTGCGGTAGACGAAATTGAGCCAGGTAAAACCATTAACGACGATTACCGCATAGCATACTTAAGCCGCCATATTGCCGAAATGAAAAAAGCCGTCACCCTCGATGGCGTAGAAGTAATGGGTTACACCCCTTGGGGCTGCATAGACTGCGTTTCTTTCACCACTGGTGAGTACATGAAGCGTTATGGCTTTATTTACGTCGATAAACATGATGATGGCAGCGGCGACTTTAGCCGTGCTAAAAAACAAAGTTTTAGCTGGTATCAACAAGTCATCGCCAGTAACGGTGAGATCATCTAAGCAAATAAAAAGGGGCGAATCACTCAGTATTCGCCCCGTTTATTGATGAAGTGTTTAAATCACGCTTGGCGTTGTTGCTCGGGCGTGAAGGAGGCTTCAGCCGCATAGCGATTCGCCAATAGCGCGCAATAAAATATCTGGATCGGGTGATACAGCATAATCGGAAGCAATATCATGCCCAAGGCGGGATCGGCGGCAAAAATCACCTTCGCCATAGGCACCCCTGCCGCTAAGGTTTTTTTACTGCCACAAAACACCGCCGCTATTTCATCGGGACGGCTAAAACTGACTTTTCTCGCCCCCCACTGAATCAAATGCACCATAAAAAACAACACCACTAAACACAGCAGCAAAGAACTTAGTAACAAAGAGCTAGAAAAACGGCTCCAAATACCATTAATAATCGAGTCACAAAAGGCATTGTAAACAATCAAAATAATCACTAGCTTATCGACTTTATTGACCACTTGCTTGTTGCGCTCTACCCACGCCAGTAAGTAAGGACGTAGTACCTGCCCTACCACCATCGGCAACAATAACAATTTGGATATCGATAATACCGAGTCTAATAAGTTCAGCTCTACGCCTTCTAAACCCATGAATAACTGCACTAAAAAAGGCGTAATAAACACCCCAATAATGCTGGAAAGCGAGGCATTAAATATTGCTCCGGGCACGTTGCCCTTGCCCACACTGGTCATCGCCACCGACGAAGAAATGGTGCTGGGCAGCACCAATAAATAACAAAAACCAAAGGCCAGTGCCGCCGGCATAAAACGCAATAACACATCACCAAAGATTAACCACAGCAAGGGGTAAGCAATAAAAGTGGCAGACTGGATGTACAGATGTAAACGCCAATTGCTTAAGCCGGATTTAAGCGCACTTGGCGACAAACCCAAACCATGCAGGAAAAACACCACCGCCACCCCAAAAGAGCACACCGTATCCAATTGCAGTGGGCCATCGCTGCGCCCAAGCTCTGCGGATACTGTAGCCAGCCCAATCGCCAGCAACATGCCCAGTAAAAACCATTCTTTTTTTAATTTTGTAGAAAAGCTCGTCATACCCATTACTCACAGCGCAACGCAGCTCGCCCTCAAGTAAAGCCTTAAGAGCAACACTTAAATATAAATTTAGCGGATGAAAAACAGTAGCTTAACCTAAGCCAACCCCGGCAGCATAGACCTAGCGCAAGAACCGCCCTAAAAGCCCGTAAACACAGAAACCCTTGCGTCACTTGGGCAATTTAAGCTAACTAATAAGCAAATAAATACAAAGCCTAAGCACAACAAGCAACAGCATAAGCCGATATTTAGCCTATTGCCTCTAGTTGGTAATCAATATACTATCAACTCGATATTGGCCTAGTGTGTATTCATTTGCGTATTTTATTTCTGATTTTTCTGCTAATGAGCAACCTTATCTCGACGCCCTCGATGGCGATGGGAGAGTTGCCCTTAGCTGATACAGAAGCGCCCAATGCACTCAGTCAAAGCCAAGCTAGCTCGGCGTGTCACATGAATCATGCCGCTGCCTCAGAATCAGCGCATCAGCACATGTCGATGCACGGCAGTGCAGATAACAATTCAGTCGATTGTGATGACTCTGCCGACCAGCTGTGCAAAATTCAATGTGAACTTTCTGCCTGCAGTGCCATGTTACTTGGCTTAAGCAGCCAACTATCCCTGCCTATTTTAGACAACGACACGCCAGCGTTTAGCTATTCGCGGGTCTTCCCTAAGCAACAACAAGAGTCTCTCTACCGCCCTCCTCTGATTGGCTGATTTACCAATAGTTTAAATTCGTAAATCAACAATGAGGAAAGATCATGAATCCCCGTATTTTAATCGGGTGTGTGATGCTATTTACCGTAAAAAGCATTGCCCAACCGCTGCGTTTATCAGAAGCAGAACACTTAGCTTTAAGCCAAGATCCTGCCGCCGAGATGTATTTAAATCAACAGCAACAATATGCTGCACAAGCCTTGGCCAAGTCGCAACTGCCAGACCCCATGGTCAAACTGGGCTTGGGTAACCTACCCACCGACAGCTTCACACTTGACCAAGACCCAATGACCCAAGTTAGCATTGGTGTAGCTCAGCAATTCAGTCGCGGCGATACCCTACAACTCAATGCCCAGCGCTTTGAGCAACAAGGTGAACAAAGTGAGTTATTAGCGATTAACCGCCAACTCGAGCTTAAACGCGCACTACGCAATACTTGGTTCGACATTAACTTTGCCCATCAGGCGCAGCAGTTAATTCAACAAAATCAAAGCTTGTTTAAGCAAAATGTCGACTACGTGCGTAGCCAATTTGAGTTGGGTTACAAACAAAGCCAAGACTTAATCAAAGCAGAACTGCAGCTCAACAAATTTGATGAGCAAATTGCCGCTTTTGCCCAACAAGAACAGGCATTACGTGGCCGCTTAGCGGCTTGGCTAGGCGAGCAGGCCTTTGAGCCATTGTCGAGCGACTTGCCCTCTTGGCAAGACAGCGAAGCCTACGCACTAGAGACCCAATACCAGCACTATTCACTGCTAAGCCAGCACCCCAAAGTGCTAGCTGCGCAGAAAAATATCGACGTAGCAGACAAGCAAATTGCCATCGCCAACGAGGCCTATAAACCGGCATTTAAGCTAGAGCTGGCATACGGGCATCGCCGCGCAGAAGAAATGGATGGCTCCAGACGCAGTGATTTACTCAGCGGCTTTGTCACTATGGATGTACCGCTATTTACCGATAAACGCCAAGATCAAAGTCTGATTGCCGCCCAGCGTGGTAAGGGCATGAAGCGCGCCGAAAAAGAGCTATTAATGAACAACATGAATGGGCAATTAAATGGTGCCATCGCGCGCTATAGCAATACCCATGCGCGGCTACAACGCTACCAAAATACCCTGTTGCAGCAAGCCAAACAAAACACCGCGGCAGTGCTGCAAGGTTATCAGTCCAATAGCAACGACTTTGCTCGTGTTATTGAAGCCTATATGGACGAACTGGCACTCACTCTGGAATACCAACAACTGATCAGCATTAAATACAAAGCGCTAGCCGACCTGCGCTACTACCAAGCGAAATAGGAACCACCATGAATAAATTTACTCTTAGTATTGTTTGTCTAGCGCTTGGGCTTGCTGGCGGCTACGCCTTAAATTCCAACGCATTGCTTGGCGGAGCCAATCACCAAGCTCAAGCTGAACCCAGCGCCAGCAGCGAACCACAACCGCTATACTGGGTTGCGCCAATGGACCCTAACTACCGCCGCGACAAACCCGGCCTCTCGCCCATGGGCATGGAGTTAGTGCCAGTCTATGAAGACAATAACGCCAAGGCCTCGGCGGGCACGGTGACCATCTCACCCAACGTGGTGAATAACCTTGGGGTGCGCAGCAAAGAGGTGATTTTGGCTAGCTTCACCCCCGATCTACAAGCGGTGGGTAGCCTCAGCTTCAACCAAGATAAGTTATGGCAAATGAACAGTCGTGTCTCCGGTTGGGTAGAAAAACTCTATCTTAAAGCCGAAGGCGAGTACTTAGAAAAAGGCCAAAAGCTGCTGTCGTTGTATTCACCCGAGCTATTAAAAGCCCAAGAAGATCTGCTCAACGCCCTGCGCTTGGGTAATCGCCAGTTGATTGCCTCTTCCAAGCTGCGCTTACAAGTATTGGGCGTAAGTCCTAGTCAAATTAAGCAGCTTGAGAAAAGCAAAAAAGTCAGCCAATTAATCGACTTATACGCACCTGAATCAGGTTATGTGGCAAAACTGGGGGTGCGTGAAGGCGCCTACATTTCTCCAGCCACACAGTTAGTAGAAGCGGGCAGCCTAGAAGATATTTGGCTTATAGCCGAGTTGTACGAATCGCAAGCCAGCCTGGTTAAATTAGGCGACCAAGCGTTGATGCAAGTAGACAGCTTCGCCGGTGAACAATGGCAAGGAGAAGTGGACTATATCTACCCAGTACTCGACCCCAGCACTCGCACCTTACGGGTTAGGATTAAGTTCGCTAACCAAGACCAACGGCTAAAACCCAATATGTATGCTCGCGTGAAACTACAAACGGCAACACCACAGGCCAGCCTGCAAATTCCTCGAGAAGCCGTTATCTACAGCGGAGGCTTTAGCCGAGTAGTCATGGACAGAGGCGAAGGACAATTTCAATCGGTAAAAGTGCAAGTGGGTCGCGAAAGCGCTGGCATGGTTGAAATACTAGCAGGCTTGCGTGAGGGCGATAAGGTAGTAACTAGCGCGCAATTCCTACTCGATTCTGAGTCCAGCCTAAGCGCCGATTTTAGTCGCATGGGCCCGCCAGACCGCCAAGTGAATAACATGGACCACAGCAACATGGACCACAGCAACATGGACCACAGCACTATGGATCATAGCTCGATGGACCACAGCACCATGGATCATAGCTCGATGAACCACAGCAGCATGGACCACAGCAACATGGATCACAGCACTATGGACCACGGCTCGATGAACCAAGGCAGCATGGACCACAGCACCATGGATCACAGCTCGATGAACCACGATAGCATGGACCACAGCAACATGGATCACAGCACTATGGACCACGGCTCGATGAACCAAGGCAGCATGGACCACAGCAGCATGGACCACAGCACCATGGACCACAGCTCGATGAACCAAGGCAGTATGGATCATAGCACCATGGATCACAGCACTATGAACCACGGCAACATGGCGATGCCCGAGCAAGGCCAGAGCAGCGACGACGATGAGCTAGACTGGCTCGATCTCGACGCTAATGAAAGCCCAGCGGCAGGAGACGGCAAATGATACCAACGATTATCAAATGGTCGGTCAGCAACCGCGTAATGGTGCTGCTGACCACCCTAGCGCTGGTGATTTACGGGGCTTTTACCATAAAAAATACCCCGGTAGATGCCATCCCCGACTTATCTGACGTACAGGTGATCATTAAAACCAGCTATCCCGGACAAGCGCCGCAAGTAGTTGAAGACCAAGTCACCTATCCGCTCACCACGGCGATGTTGTCGGTGCCAAAGGCTAAAACCGTAAGGGGCTATTCGTTCTTTGGTGACTCCTACGTCTACATTATTTTTGAAGACGGTACCGACATGTATTGGGCGCGCTCACGGGTGCTTGAATACTTGTCGCAAGTGACGCCTAACCTGCCAGATAACGCCAAACCAGCCCTAGGACCAGACGCCACCGGTGTAGGCTGGATCTTTTCCTACGCCCTCACCGACCGCAGTGGTGGGCATGACTTAAGCCAACTACGTAGCCTGCAAGACTGGTTCTTAAAATACGAACTACAAACCGTGCCCGGCGTTTCGGAAGTGGCTTCCGTCGGCGGCATGGTAAAACAATACCAAGTAAAAATTGACCCCGATAAACTGCGCACCTATCAGCTACCGCTGTCGGCGATCACCCAAAGTATTAAACAGGGTAATCAGGAAGCTGGGGCCAGCGTTATTGAAATGGGTGAAGCCGAATACATGGTAAGAACCAGCGGTTATCTGTCCAGTATTGAAGACTTGGAAAAGCTACCGCTAAAACTCAATCCCAATGGCACCCCTTTGCTGTTAGGTGAAGTTGCCCAGATAGAACTCGGCCCGCAAATGCGCCGAGGCATAAGTGAACTGGATGGCGAAGGCGAAGTGGCCGGTGGCGTGGTAGTGATGCGCTACGGTGAAAATGCCCGCGAAGTGATAGCCATGGTGAAACAAAAGCTTGAGAGCTTACAGCGCTCGTTGCCAGAAGGCGTAGAGATAGTCACCACCTACGATCGCTCTGGCCTTATCGACAGCGCGGTAGACAACCTTCAAGATAAATTGCTAGAAGAATTTATTGTAGTGGTTCTGGTGTGTGCGGCATTTTTATTCCATATTCGCAGTTCGCTAGTGGTATTACTGAGCCTACCAGTAGGTATCATCATTGCTTTTATCATCATGCGCTGGCAAGGCATTAACGCCAACATCATGTCGCTGGGTGGCATTGCCATCGCTATTGGCGCCATGGTTGATGGTGCCATTGTGATGATAGAAAATGTGCATAAACACATGGAACGCACGCCCTTAAACAACAGTAACCGCTGGCAGGTAATTAGCAAGGCGTCTGCTGAAGTCGGCCCAGCCCTGTTCTTCTCACTGTTAATCATCACCTTTAGCTTTGTGCCGGTATTTGCCCTGCAAGGCCAAGAAGGCAAAATGTTCTCGCCCTTGGCCTTTACCAAAACCTATGCCATGGCGGCCTCGGCTGGCTTAGCGATTACCTTAGTGCCGGTGCTAATGGGCTACTTTATTCGCGGTAAGGTCATCGCTGAGCATAAAAACCCCTTAAATCGCTTATTGATTGCCATCTACAAACCGATATTGAGACTTAGCCTAAAAGCCCCTGTAGTGGTGCTATTGGCTGCCGTGGCCTTAATTGGTGTGGGTATTTACCCGGTTAACAAAATCGGCAGCGAGTTTATTCCGCCCTTGGATGAAGGTGATTTGATGTACATGCCCACCACCTACCCGGGCATCAGCATCGGTAAGGCTCGCGAGTTGCTACAACAAACCAATAAGCTGATCAAAACCGTACCCGAGGTGGAGCGAGTCTGGGGCAAAGTAGGACGCGCCGATAGCGCCACCGATCCTGCGCCACTCACCATGATCGAAACCTTCATCACCTTGAAAGACAAATCTCAATGGCGTGAAGGCTTAAGTAGCGAAGATCTGCGCCAAGAACTAGACAGTTTGATTCAGTTCCCCGGGCTCACCAATGCCTGGGTAATGCCGATTAAAACCCGCATCGACATGCTCGCCACCGGGATTAAAACCCCCATCGGCATAAAAATCGCAGGTGAAGATCTGTCGGTAATCGAAGACATTGGTAAGCAAATCGAAGTCATCTTACAAGACGTTCCCGGCACGGCTTCAGCCTATGCTGAACGGGTAGCTGGCGGGCGCTATGTGAAGGTGGATATTGATCGGCTACGCGCTGCGCGTTACGGCCTCAACATTGCCGATGTACAAGCAGTGGTGTCTACCGCTGTAGGCGGAATGAATGTAAGCCAAACCATTGAAGGCCTAGAGCGCTATCCGGTGAATGTGCGTTACCCGCAGCGCTATCGCGACAGCGTCGAACAAATGAAGCTGTTGCCACTGGTCTCTGCTAACGGCATGCGACTCAGCCTCAGTGACGTGGCCGATGTCTATGTGGAAGATGGCCCGCCAATGATTAAAACCGAAAATGCCCGCCCCAACGGCTGGATTTTTGTCGACATCGATGGCCGCGACTTGGGCTCTTACGTGCAGGAAGCGCAACAAACAGTGGCCGAACAACTGCAATTGCCCGCCGGCTATTCAGTGGCTTGGTCAGGCCAGTATGAATACATGGAGCGCGCCGCCGCTACCTTAAAAATTGTGATTCCAGCTACCTTGGCGATCATCGTGTTGCTGTTGTACATGGCCTTTCGCCGGGTTGGCGAGGTGCTGATTATTCTCGCCACTTTACCACTGGCGATGATTGGCGGGATTTGGTTGATGTACCTGCTAAACTACAATTTTTCTATTGCGGTAGGCGTCGGCTTTATCGCCCTAGCCGGGGTGGCGGTTGAAATTGGTGTAATTATGCTGGTCTACCTCAATCAAGCCCTAGTGAGCACCTTGGAGCAACACGCGCGTATCAGCCAACAGCAATTACGCGAAGCGATTATCGACGGCGCAGGTTTGCGAGTTCGCCCAGTGATGATGACGGTGGCCACGGTGATCATTGGTTTAGTACCAATTATGCTAGGCGGCGGAACCGGCTCGGAAGTAATGCAACGGATTGCCGCGCCAATGATTGGCGGCATGGCTTCGGCTTTAGTGCTCACTCTGGTGGTGTTACCCGCCGTTTATTACCTATGGAAACGCATTAGCTTACGTAAAGTGATCATCGACTAAACTACTTACTATCAACCCGTTGGGCATCACTAAGCGATGCCCAGCCTAAGGAGAACAACATGAAACTACGTCTACTACCACTCTTACTACCTTTGAGCCTAGCTTTTGCCTTGCCTGTACAGGCACATTCAGAGCATTGCCAAGACAGCAAGTTAGGCGGTCTAATGAAAGACATGAAGCAAGATCTAAAGGGTTATGTGGCCGCAGTAAAAGCCGACGATAATGCCACTATGCAACAGCAGGTGGACAAGCTGCTAAATTTAGCCGAGCAGGCCAAGCAAGAAGTGCCCATGAAGCTACAACAGCAAGGCCACCCGATGATGGACCAAGACATGGCGAACATGGATCATAGTCAAATGGACATGAGTGAAGAGATGCATAACAACATGGCAGGCATGGATCACAGTCAGATGGGCAACATGGAAGACATGGACCATAGCCAAATGGACATGAGTGAACACCTGAATGCTAACATGGCCGAGATGGCCGGCATGGATCATAGCCAGATGCCCAATATGGAAGGCATGGACCATCAAACCCATATGCAACACATGGCCTACCTAGAAAGCATAGAGCAACTAGAAGGCTACTTCCAACAACTCAAGCAGGCGAAAGATAAGCAAGCGATAAAACTCGCCTTACAAAATATTAAAAAGCACACTAAAGACAGCCACCAACGTTTTCGTTTAGATTGCGACGACTAAACTCTTAACTAGCAAGGAGCAGCCATGAATAACAGCCAAAAACGAAAGATATGGGATGGTTTTGTGCGCTTCTATCATTGGCTGCAAGTATTATTGCTAGGTGGTTTATGGTGGAGTGCAGAACAAGCCCGAATCGAGCTGCACATGGCCATGGGCCTGTGTCTGTTAAGCTTAATTCTCGCCAGAATTGTCTGGGGCTTTATTGGTAGCAGCAACGCCCAATTCCGCCATTTTATTGCTCACCCCAAACAAGCGTGGCGAGAATTTAAACTCGAACTCAAGGGCAAGCCTGCGGCTACTGCTGGGCACAGTGCCTTGGGTGCCTATATGGTAATTGCGCTAATATCAGTGCTGCTATTACAGCTTGGCTCTGGCTTGTTTATTAGTGATAACCTGTTTAGTGAGGGGCCGCTCTATCACACCGTTAGTGAGCAAACCAGTTTGTGGCTAAAAGACTTACATCATAGTAACTTTAATCTACTACTGGGCCTAGTTGCCCTGCATGTAGCTGCCATTGGCTGGTTTACCCTTAAAAAACGCCAGCTGGTCAGAGCCATGCTAAGCGGCTATCGCCACAGCCCACATAGCCCCGCCAAGCTGCGCAACGGCTTTATTGGTTTTGTGGTATTTATGCTGATGTTAGGCACCATGACTCAGTTGTTCGGCGACTATTTTGTACTGGATGGTTTATAGCATTTACTAGGCGCTAGGCCGCCACAATAAGGTGGCCTAAGCCGCAAACCGTCGTTTTAGTCGAGAAATGCGTCCATATTTAGCTCAACCGGATCACCCAACCAATAAGCGTAGTTGGTGTGATCATCAATAGCGTTGCCCGATAAGGCATGCACCAATACATTTAACTCCCCACGTTGCTCATCTAACCACGGAATAAAAGCGTCAAAGGCTTTGTGGTTGAAGATGATCTGGCAACTCCACTGAGTATGGGGGCCTACACATTTTTCATGTACCCGCCCACCTTTAAACCAAACTTCTCGCCGGCTTGATGACACAGCTCGCTAGCAAAGGCCAAGCTGTCTTGATCAAAATAAACATGGGCATGGTAGGCCTGATGCCGATTAATCGGTCTATTTATCATTTCCATTAGTTACCTTATACGATGAAGATGGGCCTAAGCACACTGCCAGCATCAGCAGCGCTATGCAATCACAACTTACACTGCACCCAAGACATGAGCATGGCCTATAGCCAAGTGTTTAAAGGCTACTTTTAAAGCCACTGCTTTATCTTGGCCGTCACCATCTGAATGCGTTTAGGTAAAGCACGATAGCGTTTAAGGCACAGGAATAACTCCTCGTTCACTGGCTTAGCTAGCGAGTGAGCACTTACCTTATCGCTATTACCAAAGGCTTCTACCGCATAGGCAGGCAATACCGTAAAACCTAAACCTAGGCTTACCGGCTGCATAATTAGGCCGATTTGATTAGAAAAGCCCTTGCGAGGAAAGTCGCTAGCATGCTGAAACTCAGCGTAATTTGCCCCCAATAATAAACCGGCATGATGCGCACCATCGGGGTGGTCGATAAAGCCCAAGTCCATCAGCTGTTGCCAAGTAGGCTTACCCAGCTTAGCAGGGGTGACTAACAATAAGGCCTCGGTGGCGATGCTCTCACTCTTTACCTCTGCCATTGATGAGCGCGCGCTAATTAAGCCGATGTCGGCTTCCCCCTTAGCGATGGCTTTTTCTATTTCGGCATTGGGCGCAAAACGATACTCAATCACCAGCTTGGGATGGGCTTGTTGCAAGGCCAATAGTTGCGGGTAAAGCTTAAGCCCTACGCTGCCCGGTGAACACACCCGCACCACACCCTCGTCTTCGGGGTCGTCCGCCAAGCTTTGTTCTAAATGCGCCAAGCTAAGTAATACCTCGCGCGCCTCGTCATAAAAACGCTGACCCGCTTCGGAGAGGGTAAACTGCTTACCTTGGCGCACAATTAGCGGTGTGCCCAATTGCTCTTCTAACTTACGTAGCTGCTGGCTTACCCCCGATTGGGTCATATGCAGGCGCTCGGCGGTGCGGGTGAAGTGGCCCACCTCCACCAAGGTACAAAAGGTGTTCAGCCAAGTGGTATTTATCATTAGAAAACGTACTCATAAAAATCACTAATGATAATTTAAAGTTATTAACCGCTATTTGTAAACTGCCCCTATCAACTATTGAGGAGCAAGTTATGCAAAGCACATTTCCAAGAACCTTTTCCCACATCGGGATTTCGGTACCAGACCTAGACAAAGCCGTAGAATTTTATACCCAAGTACTATGTTGGTATTTAATTATGCAACCCACAGAAATTACAGAAGACGACAGTGCCATTGGCGAAATGTGTACTGATGTATTTGGCAGCGGCTGGGAGCGTTTTTCTATCGCCCACCTTTCCACCGGCGACCGCATTGGTGTAGAGCTGTTCCAGTTTAAAAATCAAAGCAATCCAGAGAACAACTTTGAATACTGGAAAACCGGGGTATTTCACTTTAGCGTGCAAGATCCCAACCTAGAAGAATTGGTAGAACGCATCATTGCCGCGGGCGGTAAAAAACGCATGCAAGAGCCACGTTACTACTACCCCGGAGAGAAGCCCTACCGCATGATTTACATGGAAGACCCTTTTGGCAACATTCTAGAGATTTACAGCCACAGCTACGAGCTAACCTACAGCGAAGGCGCTTATTAAGCCATAAAAAAGCGAGCACAGCGTAGAATTGGTGCTCGCTTACAGTTAAGCGCTAGTTTAGTAGTGAGTTTATAAGCCTGTTATAGCCGCTCACTAAATGCCAGCTTTAGCCCAAGACCAGCGAAACTTGCAGAAAATAGCTTTTGTATTGCTACGGTTGCCCTTTTGGAGTTAACGATGAATTGACTAAAACTCCCCGATAAAAAGCCATATAGAACAAAAACAACCAGCGTCATAAGCATGAATACTCCCCCCAAAATAAACATATGATAAAGCGCATGTTCTGTGTTTGATGGTATGAATTGCGGTAGAAATGCTAGAAAAAATATTGAAAGCTTTGGATTTAAGATATTTAGTAAAAAGCCCTTGATCGCAATGCTAGTGTACCTAGTGCCTTTAGCCTGTTTATTTACCGAAAGTGGCGACGATGACCGCCACATTTGCCATGCTAGATAAAGCAGATAAGCTGCCCCCAAATATTTAACAACCTGAAAGGCCAATGCGCTAGTATGAAATAACGCAGCCAAGCCCAACGAGCTGGCAAGCAAGGCTGGAATAATGCCTAGCGTACAGCCCAGAGCAGCAATAAAGCTGGCTCGTTTGCCAATAAATAACCCGTAGCTACAGTGTATAAAACGCCAGTACCGGGAATAACAACAACCACGAGTGATGTGATTAAAAACTCGAGTGAAATCATTTGAAGGTTCCTTTTCTTTTAGAGCTATAACATCGTGTTATGCAACCAACAAGGCGGCCACCGCATCGAAACCATTGTGCAGTAAATTCTATAGCTAGTTTAAACCCAATATGGCAAGCCTTGCTACTCAGCCAGTAATACTAAAAATCGCGGTTTTATACTTTAGCGTGCAAGACCCCAATCTAGAAGAATTGGTAGAACGCATCGTTGCCGCGGGCGGTAAAAAACGCATGCAAGAGCCACGTTACTACTACCCCGGAGAGAAGCCCTACCGCATGATTTACATGGAAGACCCATTCTAGAATTTCACAGCCACAGCTACGAGCTGACCTACAGCGAAGGCGCTTATTAGGCAACAAAAAAGCGAGCACAGCGTAGAGTTGGTGCTCGCTGGGTTGCGACTGATGAGCTAATTTAGCGAACGAGGGATACTAAAGCCGATAACGAGCTATTACAATTTAGCACGACCAAATAGCCTGCTCCAAAACCCTCGCTTACTTGAAAGATCTACATTAGTACTCGATGGCAGAGAAGGCCTTTGCGTGGTTCTAACTTCAAAATTTTTAGGTTCCATTATAGCCTCTTTATCAATATTCATAGCTTTGATTGCTTTAGCCGCAACCATTCCAAGAAGCGATGTCAGCTCCTGCTCGAAACCAATAGTCACATCAGTTTTACCACTGCGTACATGTGCTATTTCGTGCAACAATG
This sequence comes from Agarivorans gilvus, assembly GCF_001420915.1. Taxonomy (NCBI): domain Bacteria; kingdom Pseudomonadati; phylum Pseudomonadota; class Gammaproteobacteria; order Alteromonadales; family Alteromonadaceae; genus Agarivorans; species Agarivorans gilvus. The sequence continues at coordinate 1,653,173 of NZ_CP013021.1, forward strand.
TAGAGGAGTATTTGCTGATAGAATCTAACTCTGTACGCTTAATAATGATTTGCGTACCAGTCCATAGTCCAGACGCCTCCGTAAAACCACCAGATTCAGGACGCATCGTTTCCGATATATCAACGGAAAGAACTTTTGAAGGAAGCCCACCTACAAGAGCTGCTATTCTACCTGTCATGTCAAATACAGTTCGTTCTGCTTGTGTCAATTTTTCATGCGGTACAAATTTAAACTCAAAGCGGTCATTCCATTCCGAAACAAAATTACCCAAATCTTGTATCGCATTACCTTCCGTATCAACCTGCCCGAGTAGCTTTTCCTTTACTGTTTTTGGGATTGTAACGATTTGCCTACCATTTGACCGAGCCTCCTCAACAAAACGAGATGAATCCATTATTTCTTCATCTGTAAGAAAAAGAACACTACCCGAAGCACTGATTATTTTCGAAGCATGCACTGATACATCAGTCCACTTCATTTCATCATGTAAAGTACCTGAACCAAAATTGTTTAAATCATTAACAAGAGTTTCGGCTACTATATCAGAGGCAGAGGCAAGTAAAATTGACTTAACACGCTCAGAATATGCTGTTCTTCCTACATTCGTTCGCTCTCTGTTAAGAGCCTTTTTAATAGCAGCTGTCAACGAAGTTATGTTATAGGAAAACAGGAAGTTTTCTTCTTCGGCAACACGTATACCATTTATGTAAATATATGAAGATTCACTAACTTTATTTAGGACTTGGCCATATTGCGTTTTCTCTAGAATCTCTTCACCTGAAAATCGTAAAAATAGACGCTTTGCTTTCTCAACATCTTCATTAGTGCACCCCTTTAAAATGAACTCAGTCCCAACAAAGCTAGGATCGGACGGCTTAGAAATACAAGCATGCAATGTTATGACATCATCAAAATCATGCTTCAACGAACGGTCAAATGAAACGTCACAGAACTTAGAGTGTATGAGTGTTTCAATTCCTAAACGATCGAATGTGGCAAGAGCATCCTTTAACCCCACGCCAAACTTTCCGATGAGTTCTGGATGCTCAAGCTTTTCCTCATTTTCATTCATAGTGAAATGCTCGTGCCTTATACCACGTCCAAAGTCTCGTATACGCCACAAACCTTCATCATCACAAAAAATTTCTATATCTTGCGTATTAGTTAATATCTGCTCATCGAGTGCATTTGCGATGATCTCTCGAATTGCGTGAAATGCATCCCAATTTTCAAGCATACGGTCGATATTTAAATCAAATTTTTTTGTTGTCATATCTTCCTCATTTAACGTTTACCGATGCCTAACATTTAGTTTCTATGCCCCTGCAAGCTTAACCTTCCTAGCAAACTAGTAGCTAACCACCTATCCCCGCAGTAACAATAACTTAAAACTATTGAGCAATCATACAATAAGATAACTTAATAAGAACCAGAGTCGGCGCAAGTTATGGCAAGGCTATGTCATGGCTAAGTTGCGGAGTATGTTCGGAGTGGCAGACGGAATTGCAGGAATATGGGGTTAGGCCTTCATTAACACCAGTAAGCCAAATGGCAGGCAGGTTTTCTAAGGCAAGAACTTAGCCGCTTAAGCCTTTATTAGGCCTAAGCTGCTAAAACATCTCTTCAGTTACCCAATCACCAGATTATTAGAGCCTTTACTCGGCATAATCTTGGGCGCAGTAGAGTTGTCCGCTACCGGCATCGTCTTCAAGTAATACCGGAACCAAGGCACCCGGTATAACCGAATCTGGATGGTTAGGTGCATGCTCGCCACCTAAATCGGTTTGCAACCAACCGGGATCCATTAAGTTCATTAATACGCCACTGCCCGCTAAGCTAGGCAGCATGTCTCGCACATAACGGTCTAAAGCAGCTTTCGAGCAGCTATACGCCATTAGTTGGGGTTGGTCGGCAATGCCCGAGGTAACATTTACAATGCGCCCTAAACCTTGCTGCTTCATTTGCGGCAAGAAGGCGTCACATAAGCTTGCTGGGGCAATGCAATTAACTTGAAAACTCAGGGCATAATCTGCCGCAGGTACTACCGCATCTTCTCGCCATGGCGTCATAATTGCGGCATTGTTATATAACACCGTTAAACAGTGCCCGGTTAATTGATTAACTTGAGCAACGAGCTTCGCCACGGCTTGGTTATCAGACAGCTCCGCTTCCACCGCATAGGCCACACCTTGCTGGCCAGTAATTTCATCTACTACTCGCTGCGAAGCAGCCAAACTGCGGCTGTGTACAATTACTTTAGCCCCTTGGGCGGCTAAGGCTTTAGCCACGCGTAAACCCACACCTCGGCTGGCACCGGTGACTAAGGCCCATTTTCCTGCTACTTGCATCGTTTTTTCACCCATTATTCGTTGAGATAGTCGCTATTGTATGGCGTTAATCTTAACGCTAAGCGAGCCTGGCTCAGCGTTTACCCCAAGCTAAATTGGCGAAACAAGACTAAGTTCAAAAGCCAACAAACCAGCATGAAACAAAGACGCAATCAGGTGCTAAAAAACAGCGCAGTGATGGTGCACGCTCACAGTTTAACAGAGCATGGCGCTAGCCATAGCAGCTTGCACAAGCACAGCCATAACATTGGCTTAAACTTGCAAATGCGGCATGGGCTTGACTTTGCTGCTTTCCCCATAAAACAAGCCCCAAGTAAGGCAGAGTTAAAGCAAATAGCTCTGCGTAGATACCTTGGGGTAAGCTTATGTTACCCCGGTTAATCTACCGCTTAGCTTGCTAGTTAGGTGATAAAGCGATTTGTCTCTGAATTCCTGACTCATTGGCAAAATCGTTATCATGACTCACTAAAATGAAACCACCGCGATAGTGTTGTAAGGCCTGCGCCAGCATCATTTTTGAATCCAGATCTAGGTGATTATCTGGCTCATCTAAGAGTAACAAGGGCTGGTCTAGTTGATGACTAACGATAAGCATCGCTAACTTCATCTTCTCGCCGCCACTAAGCATGCTACCAAGGCGAAACACACTGTCTCGGCGAAAACCAATACCCGCCAGCAATGTTCTGGCATCGCTGTCTTTGATTCCCTTACACTGCTGAATCAAGTTATCCAATATCGATAGCTCTGTTCGAATAACACCGAAATGCTGATCAAGATAATACAACGACGTATTTATTTGCAGCTCTCCTCTTAGTAAAGAAAACTCGCCTAATAGGGTTTTTAACAAGGTTGATTTACCGCACCCGTTGTTGCCAGTCAGATGAATTTTGTCGTGGGCATACACTTGCATTGAGATAGGCTTAGCATTAGCAAAAGGCAATACAGCATCGAGTAGCGATACCACTTTACGCAGTCGGCTTGGGCTGTCTTCGAGATAGAGCTTTTGCTCTTTCAGCTGCTCTTTTCTCGCCTTTAAGGATTGTGCTTTATCGTCTAGCTGCGCTTCACGTAATTGCTGGTTTTTGTTGCGATTTGAGGCCCGTGCGGTGGCTTTATCTTTTTTAGCATCGAGTAAGCTTTTTCCATGGCTACCTTCTTTACGCAATTTGTTTCCTTGAGCCGCGCGTTGCTCTGCCTTTTCTCGGTTTCGTTGTGCTTGTACTTGCAGCTGTTTTTTCTGCTTATCAACACTTACCAGTTGTCGTTCCAAGGCTTGTAATTCGGTGCGTTTCTGTTCGGCGTAAAACGAGTAGCTTCCGCCATAAACGTGTAAGCCAAGCCCAGATAACTCCCATATTTCGTCCACTTCACGTAGCAATACTCGGTCATGACTGATCAGTAAAATTGCTCCGTGAAACGCTTGCATCATTTCCAATAGCCACTGCTTAGCGTGAGTATCAAGGTGGTTGGACGGTTCATCGAGAATCAATAACTCTGGGTCACGGTTAAATAACTGCCAAAGCTGTAATCGTGCCAATTGGCCACCACTGAGTTGAGCACAAGGAAAATCAACATCTAATGGCAAGCCTAGCTGTTTAAGCTGCTGAGTGAGCTGCGCGGATAAATCCCATTGCTCTCCAATCACGTCGAACCAATGTTCAGAGCAGTCCCCCGATTCAACCCGCTTTAACGCTTCAAGTACCTCTGCTTTACCTAAGAACTGCCCAATGGTAAGCCCAGCTGATAACAAGTGAGAGGGTTGCTGACGATAAACTGCGAATGACTTAGGTAGCGAGACTGCTCCACTTGATGGCTCTAATTCACCACACAATATTGAAGCTAGTATCGATTTACCCACACCATTACGCCCGACCAAGCCAACACGACGTTTAAGCATGGAGCATGACAACTGTTGAAACAGCATGTCGCCATTATCAAATTGATGGCTTATGTTGTAAGCCTGTAAAACTGGCATAATTTGCCTCCTGTAAGACAGGGACAACAGCCGTAGCTAAACAGTTAATAGAGATCAGATCAATGCAAATACTCGCGCGTATTCAAGCGCTTAAAATATCCAGAATGTACTTGTAAAGAAATATCGGAGAGTGAGCTACGCCTACTAACCCTGTAAATCCAAAAATAAAATAAGAGATGGATGACAGGTTTAGTTATTCATGTTGGCGTAATCTCCTGAAGAAGTGATGTAAAAAGGTTACTTTATTCAGTCTTGTTTAGTCAAGACTGCCAGTTCTAACTAAAATAGCCACACTGGCTAGCTTCGCGAGGGAAACCAACCAGAGCTAAGGCTTAAAGCAGTGGCAGCTTTAGTTAGCGCTGACTTTATGCCTTAGCAGCGGCTGCTAGGGCTGCTTATCAAAAACTTTGACGCCCTCTGGTATTTGATACCAATCTTGCTTTTCACTTACCCATACATGAACTGTAGGATTAATAATGCTGGTATCCGATAAATTGCTAGGTTTAAGCTTTAGTTTATCTGGCTCGTTAGGATCAAAGTGGTAAATTCTATTTCCACAGGTGGGGCAAAATTTTGCGCCATTAGTATTGCCGCTATCCGCTACTCGGCTCCAAGTTTTCATTTCACCATGAAACTGAACACTATCGGTTTTAACCATCGCCGTTATGCTAAATGCACTAGTCGACAATTTTTGACATTCTTTACAATGGCAAGCGGCAACCATTAACGGTGGCTCTAATAACTCATATTGGACATTGCCACACTGACACGAACCTTTAATTGGATATTCAGTAGGACTCACTTTGTTCTCCTTAATTTGATCGGCAGTTAACATCCGCTTAAATAATAGACCAACTCAAACGCGTAACAAGCTCATATTACACTCAACCCATTGCCACGAAAAAAGCCACGCCTTGGTCCTTGGCTTAAACGTTTCTAAACGGCTAAATTGCTGTCCTTCTTGAAGACTCTGCTTGATGTAGATACCGAGTAAATGTGTCTTTAGGACGTTCTAGGTTATTTTTTGCCAGCACCCTAGATGCCATGCCTCTGTGGTTACTGCCATGAGTTAACAAATGAAGCAGTATTTCTTCGACTGACATCTGCCCTGTATCACCATCAACAAAAGTAAATGAAATAACCCTTTGCAGTTCTTCTTCGGATACAGATTCCGCATACTGAGCCAGCCACGAATCGTTTTGATTCATTGTATTGCGTAGCTCCGCTAGTGTTGGAGTCTCAGGCGTATTATCACCACTATATTTTTCGGGCTCTCCCAAAATTCGGCTGATAAAGAGGCTATCGACCACCGTAGTATGGTTTAAAATTCTAATGAAAAACGTGCTATCACTTTCCGTGAGCTGTGAGAGTTGTTGTTCCCCAAAGTTAAGCAATTGCTTATTTGCCCACTTCTTATAATTAAATGCCTTAGCAAACTGCATGTCTTCTCCATGTTTATGATTTGAGATGACCTTAAGTCCAACCACAGCACTTTAAGCACAAATCCAATTTCGATATAAAAATGCCCAGCATTGAGCATCACGCTTAAATGCTGATTAGCCATTGAACTTTTAGCTATCACCCGATTTTAATGAATAGCTATACGCTTAAGAGGCCAATATACCAGCAATATAGATTTCCTTGTTTGAGCAAATATGCCTGAGTGCGAATAAACCCTATAGTAAACGCTGAGTAAAATGCCTAACAGCATAGTTTTATAAACGTTACTCGCGTTAGAAAACTAGGGGAATATAGCCTTATAGCTGAAATTTTGCGGCCAAACCCAGCTAATGTCGATAGAGATCTCCAAACTAAAGCCAGCAACTCTCGTGGCACTGTTATGGTAAAACTCCTATACTGTCAGTAGCTTATAATACAGGGAATGATAATTATGCTGGCACACACTAAACAAATTAAACTCACCAAAAAATCGCTCACTTTTAGCCTTCTGTTTGCTAGCTTTATTGCACTTTTTTCTAGTTCTGTTTTTGCAGATACACTAAGAATCGCAACTGATGAATGGTGTCCTTACGACTGCATCGCAAGTCAAAACCAAGGCAAAGTGGGTTACCTAGGTGATTTGCTAGTTGAAACCATGAAAGCAAGAGGGCATCAAGTCGAATTTGTTGAAGTGTCTTACTCTCGTGGGCTGCAATTGGTTAGAGAAGGCAAGCTCGACGGAACCATGGCCTGCTTTAGAGAAGAAGCCCCAGACTTTGTGTTTCCAGACTTTGCTCTAGGCAAGAGCAACAGTACCTTTTTTAGCCATAAAGACTCAAATTGGCAGTATACGGGCAAAGACTCGCTTGAGCAGGCCGCAATGATTGGCATTATTAAAGGCTATGACTATGTTGACCCGACGGTAATGGAGTACTTTAATCAACATCCCAAAAACGTACTGGCCATCACCGGAGAAAAACCATTAGAACGATTGCTTGAAATGCTAATCAATGGTCGCTTAACCGCGGTTATTGAAGACAAAAGCGTATTGGAATACAAAATCAAGCAAATGGGTCAGTCCGAGCAAATCAAAGTTTCCGGCACCACTAGTGTAGTGATTGATGTTTACGCCAGTTTTTCACCTAAAAACCCTAAATCCGCTGAGTATGCAAAAATCTTGTCTGAAGAAACCCTGAAAATGCGAGAAGACGGTCGTTTAAGTCAATTATTGGAGCGTTATGGCATTCAAGATTGGCAGGTTAAATAAATTGAGTACCCCAAACCTTAAGGGCTGTTAAGTGCGAGCTTTGTTAAAACGTTATCGCCAATCGATTGCGCTGCATCTGCTGCTGATTATCTTTGGCCTTTATTTTTTGGTAGCCGTTCTGGTCACGGTGGTACAGCTTTACAAAGAATACGAAAACACCAAAAAAGAATTTTATGATGAAATTCAAACCTTGCCAGCCACCTTTGGCAAGGGAATTTCCGACTCAGTTTGGACCTATAATCAAGAATTACTGCAATCAATTCTACAAGGCATGTACAACCTGCCCATCGTGGTCGGAGTCAAAATCAACTCACTTGACCACAAAATGGACATCCAAGTCGGTGCTGTGTTTAATCAGCAAAATCAGGTTGAGTATTACGACTCGAAAGGCCTAGCTACAGAACAAAAACTCACTGGCTTGGGTGCTAACGCTCTGTTCGCACACGAATTTCCCATTTATTATCAAGGCCCCGCATTTAGCCAGGACATTCCCTTAGGAACAGTTACGCTTTATTCGAATGACCAACTGGTTTTTGAGCGAGTAAAATATGGCTTCATCCTTATTTTAATCAACTCAGTCATCAAAACCTTTGTGCTTTGGTTTATTATTTATTTCTTCATTAACAAGCATTTAGGCAAACCACTCAAAGAATTCACCCTAAAAATTTCTCAGCAAAACAGCAAGTTTCCACAAGCGATAGATTTAGCAATTAACTGGACGGATAAAAACGAACTGCTCATCTTAAAAGACAGTTATAACCAAATGATTGAGAGGGTAAACAAGCACCAACACGAATTGTTAGAACTGAACCAAGTGCTAGATGAGAAAGTTAAAGCCCGAACCCGCGATTTAGAGCTAGCCAAGGAAAGTGCTGAGCTCTTAGCTTATAGCGACCCTCTCACTCAACTCAGTAATCGCCGTGCTTTTTTCGATTATGGAGAGCAGTTATTGGAGCAGGCCTATCGGCAACAGAATTCGCTGAGTTTAATTATGGTTGATATCGATAATTTTAAAAATCTCAATGACACTTACGGCCATGCTCTGGGCGATCAAGCGCTAGTCGCTTTTGCAACAACGCTTAAAAACAACCTTCGTTCCACCGATATCATCGCCCGCTTGGGGGGAGAGGAGTTTGCCATTATGTTGTCTAATCTTGGAGAAGATAACGCGATCAATATTGCCGAAACCCTTCGCCTGAAAGTCAGTCAAATCGAGCTAGAACATGAACAGCTATCCATTCAGTTTACTGCCAGCTTTGGAGTGGTAGAGAGTTTACCGGGAAGCTCAAATATAGATTCGTTACTGGCTCAAGCCGACACGGCTCTTTATTTTTCAAAGCAACACGGGCGCAATAAGGTTACCGCGTATTCGACAATAGCAAACACAACAACAATCAACAGTGTTAATTAAGCCACTTAAGTTATGATAAAGGCTTCTAACAACGCTGCTTAATCGACCATAAGCTTTGTTGTGGCTAAAGACAAAAAAGGATGCGTAGCAACGCATCCTTTTAGAGAACCAGCTTGGACATGATGAGAATTTACAACTATTTAATGCTGACTTTAGACTGCCAATATGCTCCAAATGACGAATTTAGTAACAAGCGCTAATTGGCCGACTTATCTCTAACAAACAAAGGATTAAGCTTGCAGGGGCGAAACGCTAAAGACAATACTGCGCTTTTCTCAACCAGTACTTTAATCACTAGCGGCACAGTAATACTACAAGCATAAGCCGTTATCGCTAACAGCACTAAAGTGGTGGCATTGCTAAACCCCTTTGAGATGTAAGCGTAAACCTGCCGACTGATAACACTATGAAAAATCAAGATATATAAGCTCGCTTTTCCCAAAGCTAAAGGAGCGACACTCACCAGCGGACTTCTGCAAATAAACCAAGACACAGTTAAAACAAAGTAAAATCCAGCCAAGGCAGCGATTGTAGCGAACAACACGGGTTGGTACAGGCGCATATTGAAATCAGAGCGAGTTTCGGTATAAGTAGCAATGACTATCACCACTAACAGCGATATTGCGCCTAAAATAGGCTTAGCCTTGAAGTTTAACAGTGGCTGCTTAAACAGCACCCCTAACATAAAATAGAACAACGAGAGCGGAATAATATCTAGGGAAAACGGCAAGCCATAGCAGTGTATGTTGCTAGAAAAAAGTACGAGATCGGAATGCCAAAAGTAAGCTACATAGTGAGCTCCCCAGGCCAGAAATACCGTTAACAGCAACAGCGATATCCAGCGAGGCAAGCGAGAAAAACCACAGTAACGAAACAAGATATAAGTAAAGCAATACACTAAGAACAAATGGGGTAAAAACCAAAGAGGCCCCCAATCAATAGTGGCACCCGAAGCATAAAATATCCCCTTAAGGCGCCATAGAATGTCGCTCTCTCCTTGCCACGCGGCTATCAGCAACAAGCAAAGCAATACCGCAAAATAAGGCTTTAGTAGAGCATCAGCTTTGTTCAGTAAGAATGGTTTAGGCTTAGCCGCGTAAGAAAAAAACAAGCCTGACAAGGCAAAAAACAAGGGCATTCTAAAAAGCCCCATTCCTTCAACAAAATCAGGAAACAGAGTCCGTAACTCACTGTGGTGCATGGCCACTAGACTAATCGAAATACCCTTTGCGATATCTACATGCTTTACTCTGCCGTCCATATCCACTCCGGCTAGTTTCTGTGCTAATGGAGGCTAAAGCTTGGCAGAGTTGGCGCTTATTGATATTGACTAAAAGCATAAAAATCGAACAAAAAACCATCAATCATCTCGAAGCTTTAGCATAGAACCATATTAGGATGACCGCAGCGGCTTAGGTTATCTAAACCGTAACCGGGAATATCTTTGCCTATAGAGTGGATGAGCCTAGATATCCCTAAACCTTCGCCGCCACTACCCGTGCGGTCGTAGTGATGAAAGCCCTTTGAGGGTTGTGGCTTAGAGGGGTCTCCAGCATTGAAAAAACGCGGTAGGTTTTCTACAAACCAAGCCGCTGCACCAATGGGGAACTCGTATTGCTCTACATAGCGATATGGTTCACCACTAAAAGGGCTAATACCATCATTCCAATAATGAATAATTAACATAGCTCCATCAAAGTAAAGCTGCCAATCACGAACCGTATCTTTAAACCTAACATCAGTAATCTCGGCAATTTTTTTCCAAGCGCTAGGTAAGTTTTCCGGCTGGTATACCGGCCATTCTGGCTTGCGAGGCACTGGCACAAAAGTAGATGCATCAAAGACAGGGAGGTTATTCATACTATGAATTAATAATAAGTTCCTCTACCGCTTGTTTAGCCGCAGCCTCATTTATCCAAGCTAGAGGTCTATTGCCACAAAACACGGCTCCATCAAAAATTTTATAGAGCTCTTTAGCTTTAGGTATGTCATCAATGGAATTCCCGCCAAAACCTCCAACAGCAGTATATCCAGGGAACCTTGGTAGATGGCTTTGAAATGGTAACTTTTGTTTACCGCTATCAATATCTAACTTAAGCTCCTCCAACTCTTTGAGAAAAATGACTTCATTTGTACTGAGAACCCTAGTAGCATTTTTCAAACAAAAAATAAGCGCCTCTATGACCCTCGAAATGTGCGGGTAATACTCGGGTTTAATTAATAACTGACCTTTCTTAAGAATCTTTATTAGCTGCACTAGCGGAAGTTCGATCTCTTCAAATATAGAATTTATATCGTCAGGATCACTAGCATGAAAGCTTAAGGTTCCATCAGTGTATATATAGCGTAGGGTACTTAATTGTTCTGCTGGAAGAGGTAAACTAAAGTTTGGTTCCTTTAGCTTATCTAATACCCAAAGTAGCTGCGCTTGCAAACGCCCTTCAGGGCTAGAGTCGACTATCGCATACTCACTAAATCGATCGAGTAAGTAGTTTGAGATTGCGATAACATCATCTTTTTGTTCACTTAGCATCAGAATAACGGAGGTACCTCTAGAGCTCGCCATTATCAATTTTACTTGCAATCACCTTGAGCTCTTCTAGTAAGCCATTGTCAAATAACATTTCATCAGTAAAACAAAACTCTTGCTGCTTTTTAATTGTAACGCTTCCATATCTATTACGACTTGCGTTTGCTAATCCATAACCGGGCGTACCAAACCAGCGGCTAGTTACAAGTTTTTCACCAGCGATTTCCTTAGCGTACGTGAACTCGCCTTTCCTTAAACCGCCTTCAGCCTCTGTTTTCATGAACTTCTGCTCAATAGCATTGATAAACCAAGATAAACCTGACTTAGGTATTTCTATATCTGTGCCACCTAACCACTTTTCTGGTTGGCCATTTACCGCAGGAAAACACCCTTTTGATGCCAACACTAGATAATCATGCATTAACAACAAGTAAAAGAAACGATATTTACCGTTAGACCTTAATGACTTAAAGACTAAAACGGTATTTGGATTATTATCTAGATCTTCAACATGTAAATTTTTAAATCTCATTTAGATTACCTTATAAATCAATTCGCTTAATCACCCCCAGGCTTTCTAACTTACCTAGTTGCTGTGGATTTTTATCATACGTAAAGACTTCGACAGGGCCATAAGCTACTTTCTCAACAACATTAGTATCACGAGTCATACCGTTACCAGTGAATATTTCCCATGCGCTAATTTTGGTAGCTATATCATGCCGCTCGCTCAATAACTCAGCGGTGTCAATATCATGTCCCAGCGACTTCGCAAAAACTTTTCTTTCCTGATAATCATCCATATCCACACCCGCTTCCCACGCTTTATTGGCAAAATCTTCATATTTAGGAGCAAAATCCTCGTTCATTACTTTTTTAGCAATGCTTGGGCCAATCCCCATATCAGGGTTATTAGCAATTATTTTATTTATGTTATCGAAAGTGGGAATAATAGATACTACATCCCCTGCTTCAGCCAATTGTTGATTATCGATAAGCAACATCGTGTAATTTTTATTTGGGTCATATCTAGTACCAAAAGCATTCAGTATGAGTTTCGCGTCGCTATCCGCATGCTCGACTTGGCTCATGGGGGCGGTCCATGTCACTGCGCGGCCATTCTTAACCTGACCAATTGTGCCAGAGTCCTTTGAGTGACCAGTCTCAATAATACGCACTAACACATTCTCGTTAAGGCCGTTTTCTACAATATTCAGCTTATCTTCAAGGGTATAGGGTGTTTTTGGCAGTGGAGAATTAGAGGCTCTGGCTTCGGCAATAGCATCTTTAGCTCTGCTTAAGCGCTTTTCTGCTTCATCGATAGTTTGTACTGGGCTAATACGCTTTGGCTTATGATTAGCAGGCTTTTGTTTACCCGCATCAGTAGGCACTTGCGCCCCCGTAGGCTTAGCAATTTGTTGTTCAACTTTTCCGCCGGTACGGCCGGATTTAGTTTTAAATCTGGCTTTTTGTTTCAGTTGCTTAGCAAGCTTTTTAAATAAGCCCCCAAGTTTGTCTAAATGACGCACTCGGTTTACGGCGATGGCGGCGCTTGCTGTTCCCCCGCTAAGGGCCACTAAAATGGCGCTTAGTACAATGTCGAAGATGGCAGCCCCGCCCATTTCTGTCAGCTCGGTGTGGTGCTGCGCTTTGGCAAAATCTTTAACAAACTGTACTAGAGCGGCTTGTATTTCACTGTCATCACTAATGAAACTAGCAATTTCATAGGCTTCAGCAAGCTTTTGTTTAGTGATGGAGGCGGGGTCAAAACCCAATGCTTTTACATAAGCTTGGTGCTGGTTGGTGCTCCAATTACTGGCAAAGCTCTCTGCCCAGCCTTTATCGTCATCTACATTGTAGGCATCCCAACCAGCGTTAAGGGCTCGCTTAAGTTGCCCTTGCATAGAGCCAAGCTTTATAAGGTTGTAGCTACATTCTGCCGTATCGGCTAAGGCACCTGCTAGCCCCGTTAGCAGCGAACCTATACTAGCGATTCCCTTTTGAGCGAAGTTAAGCTCATTATAATCGGCTGCAACTTGCGCACCTTCGGCACGTTCAGCAGCGATGATGGCATCTAACACGCCAGTGATTTCTGCTCTGGTTGCCGCTATCGCAGCAACATCAGGCTGTTCGCCAAATTCAACATCTACATTGTTAGGTTCAAGGTTTGCTATGTTAGCTTGACCATCAGCATCGAGCATGCCTTTTAATACTGTGCCATCTGCTAAGGTTGCTTTGTAAGGCAAGTTGGCCGCAGGTGAGCCATCTGGTAATGCGCAATACAATTCTAAAGCTTCGCGAATGTCTTCTGTAGATTGACCGCCGTGACCGAGGGATTCTTCAGTCGACGCCGAGCGAGTTTTTACAATTTCTGGAACAGTGGCAACAGGTAAGCCTCCTTCCACATTGCTAGGAGGTGGCGTTGCGAAACTTTCGCCTTTAAATACTTTGACTTCACCACTGGCTATACCATTACTGAGCCAAGCAATTTTTTGTTGCTCGCTTTTGTGATTAGCCATGTAGTCACCCGATAGATCGAAGTAAAGCTTATTTACATCAAAACGGTGCCCCCACATGCTGTTGTGGTTGAGTAATAGCGATTGCGCCCGATAGCTATCGATGTGGCGGTTAACTGCTTCACCTAGCATTGCTGAGTGACTAAGATGCTTTGGTAACAAAATATAAGACTGGCCAAACTCGTCTACTAAGCGTGTTTGCTTAAACCTAGAGTACTCTGTGGGGCCTGAGTGAGCTTGCATCATCTTTCCTTATACCTCGCTCGCTGTGATTGCCTTAAACATATGCTTCCTTGCTGCTCGAACAATGGGATATTAACTATAGAGTCAATAAGTTGGCGATGCTACCAACCTAATAACAAGTTCGTCAACAATATTGTTAAATTAATCATTAATTTACATGCAATAATAAATAAGGCGGAATATTAAAGAGGCGGGGCTGTAGTGCTGGTTTAGTTTAAAACGCGCCCCCTGCATCAGTCACTCAGGGCAATCAAGCGGGTCGCATTACTAACGGCGTTGTTTCCTAAATCAGATTGAACTAACTCAGCAGTCGCGGATCTGATCAGTATCTATATCTGTCGGGTCACCAAACATGGGTAAAGCGAAAGGCAACATCACCAACTGGAAGCTGTACAACAGTGCACTGAAGCAACGCGGCTCATTGACCTTCTGGATGGATGAGAAAGCCATAGAACTATGGAATAACACTGAGCGCAGTGGTCGTCGAGGGCGCAGCCAAACTTACAGTGACACCGCTATTGCAACTGCGCTGATGATTAAAGGCGTATTCAAGTTACCACTGCGTGCTCTTGAAGGCTTCATCAACTCATTGTTTCGCCTGCTCAAGGTCGACTTAAAATCTCCCGATTACAGTTGTATAAGCAAGCGAGCAAAGACTGTTGAAGTCAACTATCGCCTACCTAGCCAAGGTCAAGCGGCTCACCTCGTTATCGATGCTACAGGTCTTAAGGTGTTTGGCGAAGGAGAGTGGAAGGTGCGTAAACACGGCGCTGAAAAGCGTCGAGTCTGGCGAAAACTGCATATGGCAGTAGATGCCCAGAGCCATCAGATAGTGAGTGCTGAGGTCTCGATGGACTGGGTTCACGATAGTGAAGTGTTACCCACCTTGTTGAGACCGCTGCGGCGCAAAGTGAAAGCAGTAAGCGCTGATGGTGCCTATGACACACGGCAGAGCTATCAAGAAGTACAACGTAAGAAGGCTGTTGCACTAATCCCTCCACGCAAGAATGCAGGTATGTGGGAAGCGGGTCACCCACGGAACGTTGCAGTAAAAGCCTTGAAGCAAGGTGAGTTGGAAAACTGGAAACGGGACAATGCTTACCATCTTCGTTCACTATAGGAGACGGCGATGTATCGTTTCAAACAACTGCTTAGCGACAAGTTGAGTCTACGTTGTTACAACGCCCAAGTCGGCGAAATCATGGCCGGAGTGTGCGCGTTGAACAAAATGAGCAGGCTAGGTATGCCTGCTCGTCAGCTAGCTGAATAAAGAGGAAAACGCCTTGAGGTTACTGCGTTCGTTGCACTGAATTGATCAACAAGGCCATGGAATGCTGCAAAATGTACGACAAAGCGAGCCTAAAAAGGCCTAAATTGTTCTCGCTTTGTTTTTGCCTGTTATTATAAGCCTATAAATTTAAGGGGTTATTTTTGGTGCCTCTAAATTTACCGCGCCAAAATTTGGCGCGGTAAATCGGTTCTCGCTTTGTTTTTTATCAATAAGCGCTGTGAAACTTTGGTTTTTACTGGTAAGTTATTGTGATTAATGAATAATTTTACTTGGAATGAGTTTTACCTAGGTAGAAATCGCCGAGGTTTAATGAGAAGTCCGGGTAATAGCCTGTTATATTTTTATCAATTCACGGAGGACTTATGTCAATACCTATAGAACATATGAAAATTTATATATATTGGGAATACAAACAATCAAATGGAAATATTTACTTTGGGAAAAGAAAAATTGAACGTGGATATTCAGGAAAAGGCACAGCAAAAGACACACCTAGCCTTGAGCATTTAAGAGGCATGGGGCCAATCCCTAGAGGATGGTGGAAAATATTATCACCAAGAACAAGCGTTAAAACAGGTGCATATGTTTTGCCATTAGAGCCTTATAACCATAACGCACATGGAAGATCGAGCTTTCAAATTCATGGAGACTCAAAAGCCAATCCAGGAACGGCTTCTTCTGGCTGTATAATTTTAAGCCGGGCAACCAGACAAAAAATATGGCAAAGTGGTGTTCGATATTTAAAGGTGGTTAGCTAATGAGGCAACTACTGATTTATATTACCTGTTTGTTTTCAACTTTTGCTCAATGCGCCATTCCTGAATGTCACAATCCTGACAATTGGGCTCCTTCTGTTGCCTATGGTGCACTAAAAGAAAAACAATTGATAACATCTGAGAATTACGATCCAAAAACAACTCAAGTAACTTTGCTTGGCTCAAAAAAGATTGGCAAAGATCTTTACACCCTTATTCATAAGGTTGATTTTTATCCTATTGGCGGTAAAAAAATTGTAGTAATAACAAAAAGTGATGCTTCAAGTGAAGAATGTTCAATGTCACCAGTAAAGATATTTTTAGTAAATGAACTGGAGTAAAAATATAACACATATGAGCCTTCCTCCCGTCAATAGGTAATACGAACTTATTGGCTGCGTCAGCAGCCAATCGTATCGAACAGCGAAGCTGGCTACTTCGCTCTGTCATTTCCGCCATTAAGCGTGCTTACGGCAAACACATATAGAGGGTCTC
The DNA here is from genome assembly GCF_001420915.1 of Agarivorans gilvus. Taxonomy (NCBI): domain Bacteria; kingdom Pseudomonadati; phylum Pseudomonadota; class Gammaproteobacteria; order Alteromonadales; family Alteromonadaceae; genus Agarivorans; species Agarivorans gilvus. The sequence continues at coordinate 1,669,444 of NZ_CP013021.1, forward strand.
TTATTGCGGTCTCTCCGCTGCCTGTAGGCGAGCTACAGGGCCACTAGACATTCATCGGTTAACCTTCACCAGCTCTATTCAAACCCAGGAGCTTCAGTGCTCAGTTAGTTTCAGGCTTGGTTCAGGTGTAAGCAACTTTGCTGTTCGTCACTATGGCGCACCAATAGCGTGGCTAATCAAAGCAATCGGGCTTGTACTTCGTTGGGGCCTTGTTGATCAATTCAGAGCCAAGAATGCAGTAACCTCAAGGCGCTTTCCTCTTTATTCAGCTAGCTGACGAGCAGGCATACCTAGCCTGCTCATTTTGTTCAACGCGCACACTCCGGCCATGATTTCGCCGACTTGGGCGTTGTAACAACGTAGACTCAACTTGTCGCTAAGCAGTTGTTTGAAACGATACATCGCCGTCTCCGATAGTGAACGAAGATGGTAAGCATTGTCCCGTTTCCAGTTTTCCAACTCACCTTGCTTCAAGGCTTTTACTACAACGTTCCGTGGGTGACCCGCTTCCCACATACCTGCATTCTTGCGTGGAGGGATTAGTGCAACAGCCTTCTTACGTTGTACTTCTTGATAGCTCTGCCGTGTGTCATAGGCACCATCAGCGCTTACTGCTTTCACTTTGCGCCGCAGCGGTCTCAACAAGGTGGGTAACACTTCACTATCGTGAACCCAGTCCATCGAGACCTCAGCACTCACTATCTGATGGCTCTGGGCATCTACTGCCATATGCAGTTTTCGCCAGACTCGACGCTTTTCAGCGCCGTGTTTACGCACCTTCCACTCTCCTTCGCCAAACACCTTAAGACCTGTAGCATCGATAACGAGGTGAGCCACTTGACCTTGGCTAGGTAGGCGATAGTTGACTTCAACAGTCTTTGCTCGCTTGCTTATACAACTGTAATCGGGAGATTTTAAGTCGACCTTGAGCAGGCGAAACAATGAGTTGATGAAGCCTTCAAGAGCGCGCAGTGGTAACTTGAATACGCCTTTAATCATCAGCGCAGTTGCGATAGCGGTGTCACTGTAAGTTTGGCTGCGCCCTCGACGACCACTACGCTCAGTGTTATTCCATAGTTCTATGGCTTTCTCATCTATCCAGAAGGTCAATGAGCCGCGTTGCTTCAGTGCACTGTTGTACAGCTTCCAGTTGGTGATGTTGCCTTTCGCTTTACCCATGTTTGGTGACCCGACAGATATAGATACAGATCAGATCCGCGACTGCTGAGTTAGTTCAATCTGATTTAGGAAACAACGCCCTTCGTTGGTATAAAAGGCCTATGCGTCGGCTTTATGCCATTAGGGGCGGCCATTTAATATACTCATTCACAGCACCAGTTAGATCTTCAGCTCACGCTACTGAGCGACTTAACTCGACAAGAAGCGTTCTGGGTCAAACACTGTTTTGTTCCTTAGCATGAAGTAAACACAGCGACCAAGCTTATGCGCCAATGCCGATAACGCCTTGGCCTTGCTCATGCGTTTTAGTAAACGTTGCAGATATCGCTTCGCTTCCTCATTTCCCCTTAGATAAAGCACTGCCGCTTCTGAAAATGCCCACTTCAAATGCGCATTACCGATTTTGTTTCCACTCGTACCATATATCTTGCCTGCTGATTCAGCTTTGCATTTTACTAACCGGCTATATGAGGCAAACTTCTGAACGCTGGAAAATCGTTTGATGTCTCCAATTTCGTAGATAATGGTGAGGGCTAAGATGCGGCCAATACCGGGGATGGTACGGAGCAAACTGTAATCTTGAGCGCTATGGTATTTGGCATGCTTCTCGATAAACCATTCTACTTTAGAAAGTTCTCGGGTATAGAAGTCAACGATGTTCAAATCAATATCGACGTTTCTCTGCACCGACGGATCAGCAAAGCAATTCCGCAGCTCTTTTCTAGCAAATGGGTAGCGCAGATTAAGGTTATGGGCAGGAAGGTTATATTGACTGAAGGTATTGGTGACATGAGCTTTCAAATCAGCCCCATGTCTGACAATACGAGTTCGACGGCGCAGCAAATCGCGCGTTGCTCTCATTTGCCTAGGATAGACATAAGCAATAGGGAAGTTCCCGCCTTTAAGAAGCATGGCTATCTTATAAGAGTCGATGCGGTCATTCTTTGTTTTACCACCGTGGATAGCCTTCATGTAGAGCGCATGGCCGAGTACAAATTCAAATGCATAGTCGAGACATAAATCGCTGACCCAGTACCAACAGTGCATGCATTCGGCCCCAATAACGACTTGGTCTTGGTAAGGAGTGATGAGTTCTAAAAGAGCGTCCTTCTCAGCGGGGATCTTTTGATGTAGGACTTTCTCGCCTTTATCATTAATGATGCAAACATAAAGAACGCGAGCGTGCAGATCGATGCCACAGTAATAAGGGTGCTGTTGGGTGTAAAATCTCATTGAGTCTTCTCCTATTTGGTTTCGTCGCCTTCAGCTTAGTTCTTCGAACTAGGTTGAGGGAGAAGGCTCAATGAGTATCAAAAAGCTCAAGCGGACGCTAAAAACGCGCCGCTTAGCTTGGCGTTGGTAACCGAGTCCCCAAAATATAGGGAGCAAGAATTTGAATAACTCATCATTAATACAACATGCCCCATTGCCTGTAATACAGCAGACTAATGCTTTTAATGGGGTAAATGGAGGAGATGCGGAGAGTTTAGCTGCTGCAAAGCTAGTTTTGGCGACTAGATCAGAAATTAGTTGGGGATCTAGAGAAGAAGATGGAAGAAAGATCGACTTGATTTTGTCATGCAATCACCCTTGGTATGACAATGAAAGGTTGATTGTTTTGAGTCAGGTAAAGAGTGGTCCCTCATATGGCGAAACATTAAATAAAGGCTTTAAGCTAAAGAAAAAAGCATTTGTGAACGCTCAGCGAACTACACACTCGATCTTAATGTTATGGGTTGATCGAGATTTGAATAAGCCTTTTTGGGCTTATATTCGGCCTTGTTGATCAATTCAGTGCAACGAACGCAGTAACCTCAAGGCGTTTTCCTCTTTATTCAGCTAGCTGACGAACAGGCATACCTAGCCTGCTCATTTTGTTCAACGCGCACACTCCGGCCATGATTTCGCCGACTTGGGCGTTGTAACAACGTAGACTCAACTTGTCGCTAAGCAGTTGTTTGAAACGATACATCGCCGTCTCCGATAGTGAACGAAGATGGTAAGCATTGTCCCGTTTCCAGTTTTCCAACTCACCTTGCTTCAAGGCTTTTACTGCAACGTTCCGTGGGTGACCCGCTTCCCACATACCTGCATTCTTGCGTGGAGGGATTAGTGCAACAGCCTTCTTACGTTGTACTTCTTGATAGCTCTGCCGTGTGTCATAGGCACCATCAGCGCTTACTGCTTTCACTTTGCGCCGCAGCGGTCTCAACAAGGTGGGTAACACTTCACTATCGTGAACCCAGTCCATCGAGACCTCAGCACTCACTATCTGATGGCTCTGGGCATCTACTGCCATATGCAGTTTTCGCCAGACTCGACGCTTTTCAGCGCCGTGTTTACGCACCTTCCACTCTCCTTCGCCAAACACCTTAAGACCTGTAGCATCGATAACGAGGTGAGCCGCTTGACCTTGGCTAGGTAGGCGATAGTTGACTTCAACAGTCTTTGCTCGCTTGCTTATACAACTGTAATCGGGAGATTTTAAGTCGACCTTGAGCAGGCGAAACAATGAGTTGATGAAGCCTTCAAGAGCACGCAGTGGTAACTTAAATACGCCTTTAATCATCAGCGCAGTTGCGATAGCGGTGTCACTGTAAGTTTGGCTGCGCCCTCGACGACCACTGCGCTCAGTGTTATTCCATAGTTCTATGGCTTTCTCATCCATCCAGAAGGTCAATGAGCCGCGTTGCTTCAGTGCACTGTTGTACTGCTTCCAGTTGGTGATGTTGCCTTTCGCTTTACCCATATTTGGTGACCCGACAGATATAGATACAGATCAGATCCGCGACTGCTGAGTTAGTTCAATCTGATTTAGGAAACAACGCCGTTTTGCAGCGAAAAACCTCGCTTTAAACGAAGGCTGGAAAACCCTCAGCGCGCCCAGCCCATTTACCACCGAGCGGCTGTTAGTGGGCCAGTTTTCAGTAGCTGCGCCGCTGCTAGCCACTCTCATCAAACAGCTTCAGCCAAAGGCACTGCTTAAGAAAAGTGCCAAAGTATTAATTCATCCCATGGCGATGGTAGAAGGTGGATTATCGGAAGTGGAACAGCGGATTTTCAAAGAATTGGCCTTGAGTTCAGGCGCCCATAAGGTGGTGGTGCATGTAGGCAAAGAGTTGAGTGATGAAGAAGCTAGAGCCTTACTGAAAAGCTCTTAAATAGCAGAATAGCCGATGCTACAAAGTTAGCTAATAATGGGAAGAGCGACTCAATCCAATGGCAAGAATGAAACCCAAGCGCAAAAGCCTACGAGTCTTTAATTCAGTTTAAAGCGCCCCTTCAGCATGGCGCTTAGCAATGTCTTTAAACAGCTCTAGCATGCCTTGGTTAAACAAAAAATCATCACTCATCCCAAAGCTTTGGCAAACCATTTACAGTAGTGTTAAACATATTTAGACATCTATGTTGACTAACTTATTACTAGCCTGATAGCATCCCCTCACTATTGACTTTGGAGTCAATATTAAACAGCCAAACAGACAGGGAGTCGCATGTCTAGGACAGTTCAAACTAAGGACGGTTTAGGGGATAAGAATGTATTTAAACACTAACCCTATCGAGCAATCTGTATTCAATCAAACACTGTTAGTGGATGTTTTTGGCCAGTCTTTCATATTTCTACCCAGACAACTAAATCATTCGCCGAATCTAGGTGAGTTGGTAACCCAACGGATAGATATTCATTGGGCACAATCCTTACTGAAAAACCACAGTCGCACTTGGGGGCATCAATTCGACTTAAACAAGCTGTACTTTCAGCTGTCTGGCGATTGCATGACTCACCACAAGAGTGAACAACAAAAAATCGCTTGGCTAAGCAATGCGATGGTTAGCGGTGAAATAAAAGTACTAAAAGGCAATAATTTTGCGCCTATGCCACCAACAAGCGCTACGGGTGCTATTCCCATTGCTGCCACTTCTGCATCGCAAGCGTCTAAGGCACAAACGGCCCCAAGAAGTGAAGAGACTTCACTTGGTCGTGGAGGATACACAGATGGCGTCCCCGCTGCCATATATGCTGAAGACTCACTCTGTACTGCACCAAATACCGAGCCATACCCTAATTTAGCAAGCGCAGGCCTTAATCCTCAAACAGTGGCAGATATCACACCAGAATGCCACCGAACAGCCTTTAGTATTAGTTGCGGACACTCTAAGAGAGGCTACGAATTTGATGTTCTTAAACCCCAAGCAGATAACCCTAAAATGCGGTTTGCGGTGGTAGGTAAAGACAGCATCACTGTGAAACAACAAGGTTCCTGTGCTAATGGCAGCTCAATATGTCCAAGCATCAATGTCACCGGTCCTGATATAGCCGTTACCAAGAAAGCGAGCAATTTTAAATTTTCGGTAAACGCACCATCCAGCAGTGGGCGAAACGTTGCTAACTTAAAGGACTTTATTGGCTCTATAAGCAACGGGTATGACTCTTATCAAAGCTATCAACTCAAAGCGCAAGGTTGTAGCTCTGGACAATCTTCAGCAGAGGTGCACGCTTATGATCCTTATCAATGGGATGGACGCTTAACACTAGGCTATGTAAACAAGTGGGAAGTCACCTCGTCCTTAAAAGGAAAAATGGGCGCATCTGAATGGTCACTAGAAACCGCCTCAGCTAACAATAGTTTTTCAAATTTTTTAAACCAACTAAACAGCATTATCCAACAAGTTAAATCTCTGGTTGGGCAAGCCGAAAACGGTCATGGCTATGAAATATTTAAATCAGGCTTTAGCGCTCCTAAATTAAGCATTGGTGGAGGGCTCAAGCTCGCTGAACGGGAGGCCAGCCCCGATGTAGGCTTACAAGGCAATTTAGACCTGAAATTTGAACCCCTAATTGGCTTTAGCTTTAGCTGTGATGTAATTACCGCCGTTATTAAAAGAGTATTTCCAGGCAAGCTGGCCGACCCCATTCTAGAAGCGAGAAAAGCCACTAAAGAGGGAGTAAAACTCGGCAACGGCAAAGTGAAAGCCAGCGCTAATGTAGAGATAGAGCTAAGCATGGATGGGCGAGTAGACTCTCTACTGGGTTGGGAATTTAAACCCGATGGCCGTTGCTTACCTACTCAGGGCGCAGATGCAAGCAAAGTTGAGGCGGGTATAGGCATTAGCCTAAAAGCGGTAACCGACGCAAAGGTAGAAGTATTTATTATTAGCGTACAAATTGGCAGTGAAATAAAAGCAGAAGGCGCCGAAGGAGCGCAAGGCGTTGGCCTGTTATTTTCCGCTTATGCTACTGAAATCAACAACCAACCCTCTATGGCAGGTAAAGCGGTATTTAGCGGCATGAAGTTGGTTTATAGCTATCACGCTAAAGTGATGGTTGAAGAAGCTAGTAGTAAAGGCAAAGCAAATAGTAGCAGGAGGCGCAACGGTATTATAAGTCGAGGGCTTTCATCAGAGAAGAAAGTTAGTGGTGAGAAGGTATTGCTAGAGCCGATTACTATTTTCGATACAGGCAGGTCAAAACAAGGAGCGACATTAGATAATGTTCATCTTTAAGAAACGAAAAACTTTTGCCGTAACTATCACGTTATTTATTTTGGTCTTTTTGAGGGCTGTAGTTTTAGGAGAAGAGAGTGTGTTACAAAACAAACCTGTTTTTAAACTTGAGCTGAGTGCTTATGGCCTCGCATATTATGTCGATGTAAATGGAGCAACTTCCATTCGGGAATACAATCCTGCTAATCAAGTCACCGTAGATCTTCCTGTTAACCAGTGGATGCATCCCGAACAAAGTGAATTTAAATTTTTAATTTTGCCGCCAGAGCGAGGCGGTGAGTTTTTACCCGGCGCATTCATAAAAGTCGCTTTATTGATCGAAGATGAAGATAACTCGGAGGTGCGTTATCGCTTGCCTCTACTGATGTTTGATAGCAAACAACTGCAAGCTAATACTGAAATGGCAGAAAGCCTAGCGGCAGGCCAATACCGTTTAACCGATAATAACCAAGTAGTAGCAGGCAATGGTGATATCTACCTAGATGAAATAAACAAGATAGTCGAAACAGAATATGAAGGCGCCTTAACCTATAAGCGCCAAGTCACCATACCCAACAGCCTACCTTTATGGGCGTTTTTTAATAGTGATACCCTACCTGATTACTATGCTATGAACGATGAGGATTATGACGCCGTAGTAAATGATTTATTTGTCGAATATAAAAAAGTACAAGACGCACTGGCAGCCAATGATATCGACTCCATCATGCCAATGTTTGCTGAGCGTAATCGTGAGGGGGATGCTGCCTTTTATTACGAAGATGGCGGTTTAGAGAAAATGCTCAATGAAAGTATGCATGAAAAAATAAATAGTTCTGATTGGGCGCTAAGCACGACTCAGCCTAATGAGGTTGGCATTACACTAGAGAGTAATCAGAAACTGGTAAGTTTAACGCTTGATGAAGATAGCAATGCCATTGGCTTTGTTAATTCAAACGGCACTTACAGTAGCTACCCCATGATGTTCCGCCGCGAAAACGGTAAATGGATTTTAACCCGTTAATTAAACTAAAGCGCTTAAGTTTAAGCGCTCTGCTCTAAAGAGTGGAGCGCTTACTAGACGAATTAATCATGACATTAAAACTAAGCTTAATCATAGGGCTAGCAATCACCTGCATAGGCCTACAAGCACTTATAAACCACATTTATCAGATCCGTATATTCAAGCTGCTCGTTAGCTGGCTTTCTCATACCTTTGAGCTAGATCGCGGCTTGGTGTTTGGTATAAACCTTTGCCTAATACTTACTGCAATTTGTTTAGTGTTTGGGCTTAGTCGTTTTGTTCAAGATGGATATAACAAAATAACACAAAAACCCATGGAGCTTATCTATTTAGGGCATCACTCTGAGATTGCTCAAACTTTTGTAAATCCAAAAACAGGAGAGTATTTCAAATCACTTAGTAATTACGAACCGCCAAATCTAAGTTTTACCAGCCTAGGGAAAATAAAACTTCACGTAAAAACTTTTTCACAAGACTACTCTGATTCACTGCAAACCTTGTCGCTGCCAAATCTATTCTTTAGAGGCTTGTTTTATGTCTGGTTGCTCACTGTATTTTTGGCTTTTTTTCATAGTGCCGCTGTTAACGCGATAACCTTAGATTTTCCTGCACACCCGCTCGCCAACAAAAAATATTTGGATGCTCTAGACTATGTATTAGCGCCTTTTTCACTTAACCGCTACCATGCCTTGATTGTGGTATTTGGAACGCTATTTGTTCTTCTCCCCGCAGAGGAGCTATACAACAAATGGCAAAGTAAGCAGGAGGCCCGTTACGCCTTCCAATTGCCAACAAAGATTAAACCAAATCAACTTGTAAACGGAGAGTTGGTTTATGCAAGTGCTATATATAGGCGTAATCATAATGACGATCAAAAAGTCCTCCATATAGATACTGGAGTAAGAATAGTAATCGTTAAGTTCAATAAACTATACCCTTATCCAGTTTATGTTTCGCTGAAATATCATGAGTATGCCCACCCCCAAGTGACGCTAAGCGAACTAAAGCGTAAAGCAGCAGCTAATGAAAATATTCAACTAAAAATACAGCCAGACTATAGCTTAGCTTTAGTTGACGAGGATTTTTCCTAATCTGTATTCCTGCAATACGCAAGGTTAGTGTACTTTTCCCATAATGCGGCCTGACTATTGCGATTTAACGAGCATGTTTGACACTATCAGTTACATCGCATGGTCCAGCTCCATCCACGAACAAATGTCTATCAAGCTAAAACCGCTATTCATTACCGAGGCTCAAGCGATAACAAAGACGTGTAGCTACACGTCTTTGTAGTACTCTCTTGTTCTAGCTAGCGACCTAGCCAAACACATAGCCCAGTATAAATACGGCTATTACAAATATGCCGATGTACTTGGCGCCTTTGGCCAGCTCTTTCTTATCTCCACTCCCGCTTGGCGGGCGACTGCAACACCCCATAGTGTTATCTCCTTGCTGAATTGAACTCTGTTTCGCCAGTAAGATTGGCGGCCTTAATAGCCTTGATACAAACTGATTTTGCCTTGCTTATCAAAGGCCACCACATTGAAGTCGCGGTAAGCCTCACCCTTTCTGGCCATGCCCGGTGAAAAACGCGGCATACCCGGTGCAGCGATACCTGAAACATCTTTAGGACGCTCGCTGAGCAAACGTTCAATATCGGCTACCGGAACATGGCCTTCAATCATGTAGCCGTCGATCACCGCGGTATGGCAAGAAGCCAGTTGTGGCGGCATGGCAAAAGAAGCTTTAATTGGGCTCCAATCATTTTGCAGATGCACATTTACCTGATAGCCCTGCTGCTCCATAATTGCTGCCCACTCCCCACAGCAGCCACAAGAAGGGGATTTATACAGTTCCACCGCTGGTTTAGCGATGGCATTTAAACTAAACATGGCTACCGAAAATAGCAGTGTTTTAACTAATTTATTCATTTCTTTGCCTCCAGTTAGACTCTTATCTAACTTCTATATCGAGAATTTGTTGTTGATACTGAAGCCAGTACTGTCCCGGTTTGGGTAGCCATAACACGGCTTTACTTGCATAAGGGTCAAGCACTAAGCTTTGCCCCTGGCCCAATCCTTCAAGTGATAGTTCTGCACTATTAAAACTGCGGTTAGTGACCACCAGTTGAGCGCTTTTAGCCTCTATAGTCTGCTTTTGATGCGAGTCCTGCTCGCCCAGCGTCCATTCAAGTAACTGATACGAGCCCAGCTGCTGTAGATAGGCGATAAGTTGCAGCTGATCTTGCTCGCTCAAGTTGTCCTTGAGCAACTGCATGGTGGGTTCATTGCTTAGCGCCTGTTGCAGTTGCTGCAAGTTAGCGCCTCGAATGTTGCCACCGACGTTGCCGCCACCATTAGCAAACTCGCCATGGCAGGCCTTGCAGCCGTAACCGCCGGCGGTTTGGTAAATCTGCTCGCCGCTGCTAGCAGCGTCAGACTGCTGCGCTGCACTATTGAAGCCCAATAAGCCCAAACACAAAGCCAGCAGTACCCTCAGGCTTTTAACATTAAGCATTAAGGATGTTCCTTAAAATAAAAACGATGACTCATCACTAGGCCATTACCTAGTTGTTTACCAAGGAATACGGCTGTATTGAGGGTAATCAAATACCAGCCTAGAGGCTAAACGATGGGAGGGCGGTATACCGAACGGGCCATAGAACTGGCCTGAACGCGGGTCTCTTTACGAATAAATAGAATATGTTCTAAGGGTTGGATTTGCGTATAAATCTGCGGAATAAGCACCGCCGAATGCACGGCGCAAGAAGCGCTACAAGATACCTGAGCAGCCGCGCAACAGTCTTGCTCACTAACAGGAGCTTGCCCAACAAGACAATCAGCACTAACACTGAGCACTTGATGAGCCATGGCTTTATCGTTCGGCTGCAACGAGGCGAATTGTTGCTCGCTAATACAATTGCTAGCAGCTTGATGATGGCCCACGCTGTTGTTACTCAGCATTTGCAAAGGCATAAGCGAGGCAGTCGCAGATAGGCTAGACACTAGCATCACTACTAACATCAGACTGATTCCCCAAATTGTGTGCATCTTGTTTTGCATCACAAACCTTAACATTGCCTAAGTAAACCACGCCGCTTAGCTAAAGCAACTCACCATTAACTAGGTTCATTCTATTGCACAGAACAAAATTAGCAAACGCTTATTACTATCATTTAGCGCCAGATCAATTTTGCGACTGAAAGTCGGCTGCCCTTGCGCTGGCTAAGCATACCGCCGCGTCACTAAGCCATGTTAGGCCAAACACGAGGCAGAGCTAAAGCTTAAAAAACCAGCACTTGCGCTCAAACATTAAACAAACAAATCACAAATAACGATAAAACTGACTGGGCTTTCACTGCGTATCAAAGTAAAGTTGCTTTTTTTGATTAAGCTTGGGTAATTTGTTGAGTTTGCATTTAGGGAGAAATGAGTGACATCGGCAACAAGCATGTATAACGCAAAGCCCGTGTTCGCGGACTCAAACAAAGAGTTTGAACAATGGTCGTTACAGTCTCGTCTCCCCCAATTGCGCTACATGGTGTTTTTCACCGCCTTACTCTATTTGCTCTACGGCTACTTTGAGACCTTAATTGACTTACCTTATGCCAATCAGCGCCTATTATTCCATGTCGTCATCATTCCTCTCTCTTTGCTGTTAATTTATCGGCTCAGTTTCTACCCCCAATACTTCAAACAAATGCGACTACTGCTGGTGTTCGCCCCGGTCAGTGCAGTATGGGCCAATCTCTACCTTAACGTCGGCTCGAGCTCTTTTTCTCACTTTAGTCCAGAGATTTACCTAAATATTATTTGGACTTTTACCATGTCGGGGCTGACGTTTAGATATGCCCTATTCGCCGTGTGTTGTTCCTTATCGGGCACCTTGGTAATGAGTTATTTGCACGGCCCGAACGACCCCAAACTCTACTTACACTATCTGTGGATTCTCTCTGCATGTGTGTTTGGCGTAGTCAGCTCAATCGTACTAGAACGAATGATGCGCTCGCTTTATCTACAACAACTAGAGCTAGCTCACTCAGCCAGTGTTGATGGCCTTACCGGTTTGTGGAACCGTGAAAAACTATTACAACTCTTTAATCAAACGCTGAATGAAGCCAGCAGCAAAGCGGGCTATTCGATCCTCATGTTAGACATTGATCATTTTAAACCGGTGAACGATCAATTTGGTCATATTGTTGGAGACAAAGTTTTGGTGCAGTTTTCGCAACTGCTTAAACAACAAGTGCATAAGCTTGGTCACGTAGGACGCTTTGGCGGAGAGGAATTTTGCATATTACTGCCCCACTATACATTGCACCAAGCTGAACAGTTTGCGGAACACTTACGAATCAAGATCAGTGAAACGGAATTTGAAACGGTAGGCGTAAAAACCGCCAGTATCGGTGTTTGCCAATACGCACCAAACGAGAGCTTTGAAACCCTGATTACTCGCGCCGACAAAGCACTGTATATGGCTAAAGACCAAGGGCGCAACCGCGTGCAAAGCCTAAACTAAGCAAAGGCTCTGGCCACTCTTTTCAAATAATACAGTCGTCGCACAGCATGACTTAGGTGAATTAAGCCAAGCCACGGCACAAGTTTACTAAGGTTTCAGCCGATACTGTCTACCCGCCTTGAGCAATAAACGCGCTTGTTCTGGATTTCTTAAGCCAATCTTAAGTTTTTCTTTGCACTATAGGCTTCGTGTTTAATAACCAGAGCCCAGTGACGTGTCCCAATCTACCACTTTTACTCTACCGCGCATTCCCATGCATATGAGCGGGTTGATCCTATGTTGCGCCTTATATTTTGCCACCGTGATGAATTATCCAGTACTGCAAACCATCTTTGACCTCAGTGCCGACGTTTCTAACCCGATCTTCCCCTACACCGCTCCAGTGTTATTGCTTTGCGCCTTCACTGTGATTTTTTCGGTATTTGCTTGGCCGTACTTTTTTAAACCCTTTATGGCACTGGTAATACTTAGCTCATCACTGGCACTTTACGCTCAAGTTAACTTTCAAACCATTTTTGATAGCAGCATGATGGAAAGCATCTTTGAAACCAATCCAGCGGAAGCCACGTTTTACCTTAACGGCTCGATACTACTGTATTTCCTAGGCTTTGGCCTGCTGCCCTGTGTATTACTGGGCATGGTTCGCATCGTGCCCCATGCCAATTGGTGGCGCGCCCTGCTAGCGCGCACGGCCTTACTACTGATTGCCGTTGCAGGCATAGCCGCCATTGCAGCCACCAGCTATAAAGACTACGCCTCGGTAGGACGTAACAACCACTATCTCAACAAAATTATTATTCCTGCTCACATCTACAGTGCAGTTAATTACCTTAACGATACTTACTTTAATACACCTCGGCCCTATCAAACACTGGGGGAAGACGCCACGCTTTTCGCTGCCAGCAATGGCAAACCCACCTTAATGGTGCTGGTACTTGGGGAAACAGCGCGAGCGATGAATTTTGCTCATAACGGTTATCAACGTAATACCAACCCCTACACCCAAGATATGGGCTTAATTGCCATGCAGCACGTCTCCTCGTGTGGCACTTATACCGCCCTGTCGGTACCTTGCATGTTCTCTAACATGACGCGCGCTAGCTACAATAAGGCCCAAGCCCAAAGCCAAGACAACGTACTGAATGTACTGCAACATGCTGGCGTAGACGTGATGTGGATAGATAACGATGGCGGCGACAAAGGTGTTGCACAAAAGCTTAGCTACCAACAGATTGACGCCTCACTGAAAAACCAAGACTGTAATGGCTCAACCTGCTTCGATATTGCCATGTTAGAGCAGGCTCGCCAGTTTATTGCCAAAGATCAACACAACAAGTTATTGGTATTGCACACCATAGGCAGCCACGGCCCAACCTATTGGCAACGCTATCCCGACGCCCAAGCGCCGTTTCAACCGGCCTGTAACCGCAGTGACATAGAAAACTGTAGCGACCAACAAATCGTTAATGTGTACGACAATACCCTGGTATATACCGACTACGTACTGGCCCAAGTGATTAAGCAGTTAGAAGCGGTAAGTGAGCACTATAACGTGATGCTTAGCTACATTTCCGACCACGGTGAGTCTTTGGGCGAGAAAGGCCTGTACTTACATGGCACTCCCTACGCCATTGCGCCAAAAGAGCAAACTCAAGTGCCTTGGTTACTGTGGATCCCAGAGCAATACGCGCAGCAGAAACATCTCAAGCTCAGTTGTTTAAAACAACAGGCTCAAACCAGTCAGTTATCTCATGACAACCTGTTCCATAGCTTGTTGGGCTTATACGGCGTTAATAGCCGTAGCTACCAGCCGCAATTAGATATTAGCCAAGCCTGTCAGCAAGCCGCCTAAGTTTAGCAAAGGAGTATCAAACCTATGCAACCCCAAGTGATCATTAAACGTAACGGCCTGCAACGCATCGCCTATACCTTCGTGCATAGTTTTAACGGTTTACGTTGGTTATGCCAAAACGAAACCGCCTTTCAGCAAGAGCTGTTATTGTTCTTTCCCTTAAGTATCATTGCCTTTTGGCTTGAACTACCGGCGATGCATACCCTGTTAATTATGCTGAGTATGGTATTTGTGTTGTTTGCTGAAATGGTGAATACCGCCATCGAGGCAGTGGTCGACAGAGTGGGCTTGGAATACCACGCACTGTCACGAGTAGCCAAAAACATCGGTTCGGCTACCGTGCTACTTAGCATGTTATGTTCAGTGGCCGTTTGGGGCACCATACTCTGGCTAAACAGATAAAGTGCTTGGCCTAGCTCGCTTAGCGGGTAACGTCACATGCCGTTCACCGCAGGCTCTTCTATGCTGGTTTGTTGTGACACAAGCGCCCTCTTTTATTAACTGGACCAAGCCTTACTTGGCCTAGCTCGCAGACCAAAAGCTTCAGTTAAGCTAGCCTTATAACCAAGCTAAAGCCATGTTATTGGCTTAGCGGTTCTACAGGGGACGATTATGAGCAAATGGTACAAACAAACACTGCGTCAATTCAATTTGACCCTGTACCGAGGTTCGCAGAGCCAGCAGCTGGCCAATTATAGTGGTAGCGGGCTAGCCTGGCAGAACTACCTACAGCTCACCATTGCCACCGAATTTGACTGTGCTCATGCCGATTTACAAGCCATTTGGCAACAGCTATTAAGCCAGCGACAGACGCAATTTAGTGGTGAAGTCATCTTCCTCGAATCCATTGTAAAATGGAACGATACCATGCTAATGCGCTGGCCCTATTACCTAGAAATCAATGTTAGTTACCCTTAAGCCAGCAGCATAAACGGCCAGTTGCTCAGAGCTTTTTGAGCTTTTTATTTAAATAACCACACGTCTTGACTTAGGCCCCTTCGAGGCTTGACCATGCTCGCCAAGAAGAGCATATAAGCGAACATCAGGAAGTAAGATGAACAATTTTAGCTATTTTAATCCCACCACCATCCATTTTGGTAAAGGCCAAATCGCCAGCCTTAAAGATGAGTTAGCCAACTACAGCCGCATACTTATTGTTTATGGCGGCGGCAGCATCAAGCGCAACGGCGTTTACCAACAAGTGATGGATGCACTGAGCCAGCAGCAAGTATTTGAGTTTTCCGGCATCGAGCCCAACCCGCATTTTGAAACCTTGATCCAAGCAACTGAGCTGGCGAAACAAAAAGAAGTTGAGTTGATCCTCGCCATTGGTGGCGGCTCGGTGATTGATGGCTGCAAATTCATCGCGGCGGCCGCTTGTTATCAAAGCGACGCATGGCAGATCATGGAAACAGGCGGAGCCTGCATTGAACAAGCCCTGCCCTTGGGCTGTGTACTCACTCTGCCGGCCACCGGCTCAGAAATGAATAAGAACGGCGTGATCACCCGAGCGGCCACTCAAGACAAACTGTCTTTTGGCTCTGATTTAGTGCGCCCACGCTTCTCCATTCTCGATCCCGAAGTCACCAACTCACTACCGGCCAAGCAAATAGCCAATGGCGTGGTCGACAGCTTTATTCACGTATTAGAGCAATACCTTACCTATCCGGTAAATGCCAAAGTAACCGACCGCTTCGCCGAAGGCTTACTGCTTACCATTATTGAAGAAGGGCCGTTGGCGCTGCAGCAACCGCATAACTATGAAGTGCGTGCCAACCTGATGTGGGCCGCTACTATGGCGCTTAATGGTACGGTTAAAAATGGCGTGCCCACCGACTGGGCCACCCATGCCATCGGCCACGAGCTCACCGCCCTATATGGCCTCGATCATGCTCAAACACTAGCCATCGTATTACCAGCGCTATGGCGTTACAAGCAGCAACAGAAACACGCCAAACTGCTGCAATACGCTAAACGCGTCTGGCAACTCGATGATGCTAACGAGCAGCAATGTGTAGAACAAGCCATCACTCTTACCGAACAGTTTTTTAACGCCATGGGCGTTGCCAGCAAGTTATCTGACTACCAGCTCGATCAGAGCCACATTGAAGCGGTAATCGACAAACTAACTGAGCATGGCATGACTGCCCTAGGCGAGCATAAAGATATAAGCCCAGAAGATGTGCGTAAGATCTTAGAGCTAGCCCTGTAAACCGTGCAAAAAGCCGCCTAGTTAGGCGGCTTTTCAAGCTTAGCGCTAGCTTTTACTGATATTAATTTGGTGGGTTTGGGTTTTCTGATTATGTGCTACCCATACTCGCTTAGTCTTAAAGCCCGGCGCGCTCACCTCAACATTGTAGTTACCAGAGGGCAATTTAATTCCCTCGCGGTACTTCGGCTTAATATTCATTACCCGAATTTGCGCGCCAGGTGCATTGGTTTTAACCACAAAGGGCAACTCAAGCAATTGACCCGATTTAGCAATAGCCTGCTGCTGCTCATCAAAGCCAGCTTGCATCTCTTCAGAAGCCCCCGCTTTTTGGGTGTTTAGCTTAGCCATTACAAAGCTATCCATGCGGCCAATTGGCTGCTCCAATACGCGCTTAAACAAAGCAGTAATTTGCATATTATCATCTAGCTTGGCCCCAATCGGTTGCACCATGGGCTGAGTATGCAATACCCACTTCATCACCAAAGATCCCGCAGGAGAAACCGTTTCGTCAAACTTATCAAGGAAGTAACTGGTGGTTGATTTAGCTTCAGTAAACTTAGAACTGCCCACCACCAAAGGAACCACAAACAGGGTGACAATTAGCAATACTGACAATACTGGGCTAAGGTATTTTTCCCAAGCCGCTTGTTGCTGGCTGAAATCTTTATCGTAATCAATTAAAGCCCAGAATTTAAAGGGTAATTTCAGCACCGTTAATAATACCAACAACAAGGACAGCGACATGGAAATAGGCGGCACGATGATTGAGCGAAGTGCCGATTTGCCATTTTCAGCTAAGGGCGCACCATCTTCAAACTGAGCGCGAGCAGATTCAATATAGCTGAGCCAATATTCGGCCTCTCGCTGAATATTGACCTTCATAACCTTGTTATAAAACTGCTTGTTGTTCCAGTCAGCCATCATCGGTTTAACGTAATTACGCTCACCCATTGCTTGCAGGATGCGTTGTTGAATTTGCGGATGCTGCTGGAAGGCTTTCCACGATAAATTCGGTTGCAGACTCAAGCCGCGTTTGGCTATTTCTCGCTTCCACTCAGCATTGATACGACGACGCGCTTCCTTTTTAACGGCACTCTTAAACACCGAAATCTGCGTGACGCGCCAACTCTTATCTAAGGAAATCCCCTCTTTAGCCACTCGCTGACGCACCTTTTGCGAGGTAACAGGGTGAAGACGAAATGTTCGAATGCTATCGAGTCCCATTGGATAGCCTGTTTCCTTTTCAAACTTGTCTTTCCACAACAGCAAAATGCGTGGTGTGTAAAAAGCCACTTCGTTGGTATAAACGTTGCGGATGTCTTTTTCCCCGGCGTCTCCTGAAACGATTTCTAAGCCCGCTAAAATAGCAGACAAGCCCAGCGTCATCGCAGTTTCACCCAAGCTTGTTTCACCTTTGGTTCGACGCACTTCCTGCTCTAACCAATAGTCCATTTCAACAAAGGGTAAACCCGCCTGCTTTAAGGTTTTCGCATATTGCTTTTCTTCATCAGTAATACAGCGGTTCAAACGTTCCGCTTTATTCTTTTTATTAGCATAACGGTCAATACATCGATTTCGGTCTTCGAAATGCTTGTATATTTTGGGCGCAACGGTTTGAGCTCGTGCTTCAGCGCGCGCTAGATAAGCTTTTTCGGCGTTCTGGTAGTCTTTCCAACCCTGCATAATTTGCGTTTCAACGTCCTCCCATGCTTGATTGGCTCGCCCTGAAATCGCTTGAATATTACTGTTATATTTTTTCACACCTTGCTGGTACTGCTGATAAGAGCCCGCCACTTCATCACGCATTTTTTTGTACTTATTGAAGTAGTCATCAAACTGACTATTGGCCTTATTTTCGATGTAACGATTTAAAATCTGCCGCTTCTTATCTTCAACATGCTGAATAAATTCATTATTGGCGTACACCAAACCGCCCATCATCGCTAAGAAGGTCATCTCGGTTGCAGAGGTCGCATGGTCGGCATCATAGGGAAGGCCTTTAATTTTTACTGCATTTAGCGCCAAACCGGAGCGCAAAATAGAAGCAAAAAAAGCCTCTTGGCGTTGTAAAGAGCTAGAAGGCTCCACTAGCAGTTTATCCACCAACAGCTTTTGGCCAAAGAATACGCTTGGCCATACGAGCAGAGCGACCGCAATAAAACTGAAAATGGCTCTAGGTACAGTGCTAACAAACCGCCCTTTCAGCAATAGGTCGGCTAACAATAGGGTCACCCCAATTCCAGAAATAGAGCGACCAAACAACTCAACTAAATGTAAGGTTTGCTCATCTATCCCGGCCCCTCCGGCCACCTCCACTAATTTAGCGTTAAATACGATCTCGGGAATAAGATAGAGCAAGGAAAGAACGAATAGGGTAATGGCTAGCCACTTAGGCTTAGGATTAGCGGATTTCACTGGCATAGTTTGCTTATTATCTGCGGACATAAGGACGTCTTAGTTTGGGATCTCAATATTGATAGGAGTCAGTTCGAGGTTCAGCTCTTCATCTTCTGGAATATACACGGCCGATGTAGTTGGCTGATGAGGCTGTGTTACTGCAGCCTTCGGCTTAACCGCAGGTTCTTTTAAAGAGCGGATCTGACCATTGGCAGTAATATAATGCTGGTCCCTCAAATACATTTGTTGCTCTTGCAGCAGGCTAAAGTTGGCATCGTTCGGTAAGCTCATTACCACCCTTCCCAGCTCAGTTATTGGCTGATAATTCACCTGCTGAGAAGCCAAGTTGGGATATAAGCGATGGCAAATTTCGAACTTGGAGGTATCCATAATCGCCTGGTCGGGTAATGGCCGAGCCATATTTTTCAATGCCAATAATTGGCTCTGATGGAAATCACTGCCATTAATACTATAAGTCACCACTTTGGCTAAGCCCGCCTGCTTAGAACGGCTATAAATGGTGGGCGCACCAACAAAACTGCGAATATCTACGTGCAGGCCACTATTTAAACCCAGCGCTTCACGTACCGTTTTAGCCGAGTATTTTTGCGATTTACTGCGTGAGCGTTTACGCGCTTCATAATCAGATACCCAGTTAATTTGCCGTTGGTATTTTTGGTACAAAACATCGGATTTAGTGGCCTTACGTGCCACCGCTTTCACCTCGGCAATGGAACTAGAATGTGGCTCCCATACATAACCCAAGTAAATGTTACTATCGAGTTCACGTACTTTCTTCAATACATCTAACTCTAAGGAGCTAAAAAAATAGCTACCTTGCGGTAGGCTCTGACGAGCCATTTTCAGTAGATGGTTTAATTCAACAATATCAGCATCTTGTTTTATCTCGATGTTGAGTTGCTGACCTAACTGGTAACTATTAGCCCATCGCTTAAATACATCAATAGCATAGGGCGCACGCTCTTGGCTTAACTGGCCGTCTTTATCGCGTACCACCAAGCTATTCCATTGCTCAGCCTTAATCCGCGACATTCTAAAGTGTTTTCCATCACTACGGCCAGTAGCGCGACCAGTCACACTGTCATGGTGCACAACCCAATAGCCATCACGGGTTAACATCACATCAATTTCTACGCCATCGAAGCCGCCCAAGGCCCCATCAATACTGAGGAAGCTGAGTTTTCAGGGTAGAGATAATGACCGCGGTGGGCATAAACATCCAGCGGACAACTTTGCTGGTCGAGGTAGGCCGGGGTTTGCGCGGCTGTCCAATAGAGGCCTCGCGCTTGCAGCGCATATTGAATATCTTGAATTTGCGGCTCAGAGTAAGCCGAAAGCTTAAATACACGTCCTTCGGCGCCAATTGGCAAGTGGCTCAAGCCAGCAACCTCATCTTGCAGCGCCTCATCTGGTGACTCACTGGTACTGGCACACCCTACTAAGCCCAAGGCTAGCCCCAACAAAACCAGCTTCAGGCTGCCACTCATACTGCGCTTAGATTTTTGCCACATAAGTCCCCGCCGCTTGTTTTTTTTGCGCGATCAGCTGCTGCTGTTCTTCCACCTGTTTACACAAGCTCTCGCTAGTACGCAAACTGCGGTCTCGCTCTTCACTCTGCTCACTTAATTCACCAAACAAACGGTTGTGCTGCTCCTGATGATGAGCGGCTTCCACCAATAATTGGCTCAAACGTTCAAAAGCTTGTGCGCACAGTTCGGTGGTATCGATAAACTGCTGGCTATGGCGCAACAACAGCGCGTAAGAATCGGCCAATGGCACCATGTTGCGACTATCAACTTGACGCCCAGCAGCGTCGTTCCAATGCGAACGCAGGACCTCCCAGTGTTCTTCATAATTACTCTTAGAGTAAAAGGTGTTTTCACGCTCTTCTGCCAAATGGCTTAAGCTGGTTCGAAAATAACTCGGTTCAAATGACGGCATAGGGACTCTGTAGCGATTAACGACGCCCAAGGGCTGGTCGAAGGCAAGTAGTAGTGCGGCTTTATCTTGCAGCGTATATTTCAATGAAAAGGCTTCACCTTGAATAGCTTCCTGACTGTTGGCAACATCGCGTAGCTGCAGCAGAGCTTGGTTGGCTTGATTATCCAATTGCGCTAGCACATCGCTTTGCTGCTGACAGGTTTGCTTAAATTGCTGTAAGCCCGTTTTCACCTCTTCCAGTACTTGCAAGCAGTGTTGTGAGTAACTAAGACTGGAGCTGGCTTGGCGCTGCCCATCATGAGCTAATTCCAAAGCCTGCTCCGCCATATCAACGGAGGTGCTGGCATCAGCAAGGGCTTGGCGAGCGCCGTGTAGCTGGGCATCGGCTCGGTCACGCTCAGCCACTGCGGCTTGTTGTGCCGACACCGCTCGGTTTAACGCTGCACGACAAGCGTTAACTTGACTCTGTGCCGCCGCGACTCGCCCTTCTTCGTAGCTGGTATCAGGGGGATAATATTCATAAATAGCCCGCCCTTGGCTATCTTTACCCACATATACCTCGCGGCGAGGACCGGCTCGAGCAATGCGTAACTGAGTCTCAGCCCGGCTTAGCTCACTATCGGCCCTATCACTGTCCACTCTTGCTTGGCGAGTGGCTTCAATACAGGCGCTTAAGTGTGTTTGGGCTTGTGATAACCAGCTTTCCGCCATCTCGGTCTGCTGCTGCCAAGTCTGTTTTAAGGCATGGGCATCATCTAGACTTTGACTGCTGTGTTTAGCCACTGAGCTGGCATTATCGGATTGTTCTTCAACACGGCGGTGACGCATCTGAGCCTGCTGGCTCGCGGCTTGATAGGCCTGCTCTAAACTGTCATACAGTTCATGAATCGCAAACACATCTGATTTAGCAAAACCAATATAGTCTAGGCTTAAACGATTAAGCGCTTGGGCTTGTTGTAATAATGAACCGACCAGTTCTAACTGATAATCAGTTTGATAATCTAATTCTTCCAACTGACTGACTAACCATCTCGGTTGCATTAGGGCTGCTCCTTGGCTTGCTCTGTCGAGGTCACCCTAACATCACCACCCGATTCGATATCTGGCTCACATTGCTCACGCCAATCGGCTAGCTTATTTAGCAATTGCTCGGTCTGGGCGAAGATAGTGCTAATTTCCGATTCCACACCTTCGGCAGCTAAGCCCAAATAATGTTCACGTAAAGCTGCCCAACGGCTTCGCATGGCATCTAGCCCATTTTCAATGTGACTATGGGCTAAATTAGTACTAGCAATTAAATCCTGTAAGGCCGCCTGCTGGCGCAACTTAGTCATGTAAATAACTCCTAAGTTGGGCCAACTTCAGCTGCAGTTGCTCGCCAAGTTCGGCGCAGCGAACCTTGGCGATCAGGTTAGCGAGATCTTCAATCTCAACTAAGTCACGCTGTAAACCGAGCAATTTTGCTTCAGGCAATTCTGGAAGAGAGCGCTCCGCCTGCACATTTAATTGAGCAACTTGCTTAATCATCAACGAGCTGAACGCTTCCAGCTCGCCCAGCAGTAAGGGAATTTGCTCTTCAACAAGGTCTAAAGACATCGATTAATTCCATTGTGCAAAGAGCTGAGCAAGGTGGTTTAAGTTAGCTTCTAAGCCTACTGCATCGTTATAGCAATAGGGTTTAAACTTACTCGGCCGATTTTGCATCTGATCGATGTGCAGCGCATAAATCGGCTTCTTACCGTCGACTTGCAATTTCGCCGCATCTCGCGTTTTGAGCAGTCTGAAACTGTCTTCCTCAGACATTTGTAGCGCAACCTTATGCCGCACCCCTTCGATGTCGTTGCGATCGAAGGCCTTGCTCACTGAACGCACATTATCAAAGCTGAAGATTAAGTGAATGCCGTATTCTGAGCCGTGCTCAAGCAGGGCTGCAAAATGATTAGCACTACCCTCGGCATATTCTTTCATACCGTAGGCATTGTCTTGCTTAACCAGTTCCTTAACCCGTTGCGCTTCGTTGATCACGAGGAAAATAGAAGGCTCCGCCAACATATCCTCTTCGTCCATCGCTCGCCGTTTATCGAGCTCGGCGGCCACGGCATCAAGATGCACCGCAAAATCACTGAACTTTTCACTAAAACTGGCTGAATTATTTAAGGCCTGTTGATTAGCCGCGCCCATAACGCCATACCATTGTGAGCCTTTAATACTGCGGTCTAGTAGGTGAACTTGGTATTGCTCGGTGCTGGCATTGACCGGCATTTGCGCCACCAAATAAGCCAACATTCCGCTACGGGCTTCGTTACTGTCGCCCACCAAGAGCATGTGCTCGTTAGCGCGTCGACGGAACACCACTTTGGCCTGGCCGTGAATGTTCATTTCCTTACCCAACCAAAACACCGAGGGGCGCTCAATCGGGTACCACTCATTTTCGTTCAAGCCACCTAGGTGTTGCGGCTTGTTGGCATATTCAATCCACTGATCTTCGTTGGGGCGCTGAGGATGAGAGGCAAACAGTGTGTTCAACTGCAAGTTGTCCGCTAACTCGGGTTGCTCTGAACCATCCAGTAGTACGGTCTGATTTTCTCCGCCTTGCTGCTGCCATTTATCCACCAACTGGCTTAATAGCTGCTTGCGTTGACCCTCTTCAATGTAGGCCACTCGGCCGGTATCACAAGGCACTTCGTCCACACCACCATTGTGGCTTACCACCACTTGACCCGTTTCAGTACACGCTCGGATCAATTGCTTACCTTTCGCGCCAAATTCTTGTAGTGAAGTGATTTCTTCACCACTCATCTTCATGGCGACCCGCAGGTTAATGTTGCTGAATGTGGCCTGAGGTTGAGACATCCCAGGAACCACAAATTTTTGCGAGCCGACAAACATGTGAATACCCGCACTACGGCTTTGCGAGGCGATATTGATCATCAGCTGTGAACCCAAGCCGGTTTTATCGTCTTCAAACAAGGTTTGATATTCGTCGATAACCAACATTAAACGCGGCAACTTCCCATTTGGAGAGCCTGCTTTTCGATAGCTGATGAAGTCAGAGAAACCGAGAGACTTAAACAGATCATTACGGCGGTTCATTTCATCAAGCAATTCTTGCAGCACGCTGCGCGCTAACTGAGGACTGGTGTTTAATGACACCACTCGGGCGTGTGGCAATTGCGGATAGTTTTGAAACTCCACCCCTTGCTTACCATCAATTAAGTAAAACTGAACATCTTCAGGGCTGTAGCGGCTAGCAATCGACAAAATAAAGGCATGATATAAATTCGACTTACCGGCACCAGTCATGGCGGCCAACATACCGTGAGAGGAAGGTTGTTTATTACGTTCGCCAAACCACAACTCAATATCATTTTTACGGCTGCCGGAACCGCCAATGGGCGCCGACAGTACTTCCGTGGCATCTTCCTGCCACCACTGGCTAGGGTCGGTGGCAATCACATCGGAAAAGCCGAGTTTCGTTTCCTTAGGTTTAGCACGACTCAAGCCATCTAAAATGGCATTCATCATATCCGAGCTCTTGATACCTTCGGCAAAGCCCTTACCCAAACCCCAGGTGAGTTGATTGCTATTTAAGTAAGCATCACGTAACTCGGGAAATAACTGCTTGAGTT
Organism: Agarivorans gilvus; assembly: GCF_001420915.1. Classification (NCBI taxonomy): domain Bacteria; kingdom Pseudomonadati; phylum Pseudomonadota; class Gammaproteobacteria; order Alteromonadales; family Alteromonadaceae; genus Agarivorans; species Agarivorans gilvus. The sequence continues at coordinate 1,693,701 of NZ_CP013021.1, forward strand.
GCAAGCCGTTAGGCAGTTCGGCCTTGTTATCAAGATCGAGCAACACCATTTTACCTGCTTTAGGACCGGTATTGGCGATTTTGGCTAACAGCTCAATGGAACGTCGGTCATAGGCCTGAGGAAAATCCTTGGCCACAATCAACTCAAACTTGGCATTGCCGAGGATCTCCTCATCAACATCGATGAGGCGTTCAGTATTGTTGTCGAGGTAAGTACTTTGGATACGTACAATATCATTTAAAATATCTTCCAGTACTTTTGCCACATCGTTATCCACCATACGCTTGAATGGCAAACGTTTGGTATAGGGAAAACTCTGCCCCATTTTTAGCGGATCAATCAAAGTGAACTGCGAGGAATAAGGCAGCATCGCCGCAAGGCGAAATACAAAGTAGTTAATCCGATTAACCGAATCCTCATCGCTATCAAAAAAATAACAATAATCAGATGCATAAAAAGGAATTTCTTTTGGCACTCTCACCACCGCAGTGCGTCCATCGCCTAGCGGGTATTCTAGTTTTTCAAAACAAAATGGTAGGTTTCGCGGCAAGTAGTTTTTATCAAAGGCATAGGCGTTCCAATCAACTCTTTCGAGTAGCGGTTGCAAGGGCTCGGGTAAACGCGCCAGCACGGCATTCATATCGGCAAGACTTTGACTTAGTTGTTGCTCACTGTCTGCCACCGCACTACTGGCATGTTGTTTTACCTGCGTGAGTAAGTCTTGCTCCAGAACTTGCAGCTCACTCAAGCTACTATCAGCGTTACTATCGATGCATTCTATTAACTCTTCAGCCAAACGTTGACGCGCAAGGGTGGCGTCTTTAAGTTCACTATCTAATTCAATCATCTCTACCACCTTAGGCCATCATTTGGACTTGAATAAAGCCAGCCACAACGAGAATAAATGCCGCTGTAAGAAGTAATTTTTTCTTTAAACTCTTACGCTTAGCTTGAGCTTTTTCTTGTGCCACCTCCAAACGAAGCTGCTCTAAACGTTGTTTCTTTCGTAAATCGGAATAACGACTAAAGTAGCTTTGTTCCATATGACGCAGCTGTGCAAGCGTATTAGTTAGCGGTTGCCATTGTTGAGATAATTGTTGACGTAGTGTGGTAAGTTTTTCAGTAGCGGGCTGGTCGAGCGGAACGCTCTTAGAGAGCTCGCTAAGTTTTTCAATTTGAGTGGTAAACTGTTGGATGACATGGGCTTGCTCACGCTCTTCTATAAGCTCTTCAGAAGGATCGCCATCATCGTTCAAGCCGTCTAGGGAAGTATTGAGTACCGTGTTTTGCTGCTTCCGGTAGCGACGAATCTTTTTCACCCCTGCTTGTAGCTCTGCGCAATATGCTTGAATAAGCTGCTCACTTTCTGCCACCGATTGCTGTGCATTTTGGATATTATTGCCTGCATTTACACGCGCACTGTGCACCGGTAAAAAGGCACGTCTAAAATCTTCGATACTCTCGAAGGATCCTAAGCCTTGATTTTGCATATCTTCCCTAATAAGTAATGAATACCGTTCAAGTTATCAACAGAACAGTGCCGTATTCAATTTAAACACAATGAGAAAATGACCAAACGGTCACTTTTTTGATATAAACAACAATAAAAACAGTGTTATATGGCTGTATAATAAGGAAAAACTCTAGCACAGCACTATTAAGCATTCAATTTGCTAGACGGATAAAAACCCATTTAATTTGTATTATCTTAACCCTTAACAAGCGATCTTTGCTGAGTGGCCTAGAGGCGGATAACAGACAATAAATGTATCAGTGATATCCTGCAAAACACCGAAACAAATTAGCTATCATTAGAAAACTCACCTATCACAACAAACTCGCTAGCTAAGCATCTTAAAGGCAAACTGCTAAGTTCCTATCAAGCGCATATCGCCACTAAAGACAACACAAATTGATAACAAGATTAATACAAGAGAAAAACCCAGCTGTCTCATTTCGGTAAAACTTTTGTCACATTTCTTTTCTATGTTACTCCGCACTCGTATGGATTAAGCCAGCGAAAAACAACGACTCAGGAGAGAGAAATGAGCAAGGAAATATTTAACCCTACTCGCTTTAACAAAAGTGATAATCCAGATTTTGACCAAGTATTAGAAGCCCACTTAGCTCGCCGTAGCGTATTAAAGGGTGGTCTGGGTTTAGGGGCAATGGCCACTTTTGGCGCCTTTGGCTTAGCTGGTTGTAACTCCAGCAGCAGCGATACGCCTGCCCCCACAGTGTCTAAAGCCAAATTAGGCTTTAACTCAATTGCTGGCTCGAAAACAGATGCGGTAAGTGTGCCAGAGGGCTACAGCGCACAAGTGCTTGCGCCATGGGGCCAACCACTGACTGACCGAGCCTCGGCTTGGCAAGCAGACGGCAGCAATAATGCCGTTGATCAAGAAAATGCCATGGGCATGCACCACGACGGTTTGCACTTCTTCCCCCTAAATGACTCAGGCAGCGATGGCCTACTTTGTGTTAACCACGAATACATCGACCAAAATGCACTACACCCCACGGGTAGCGATGCCGATGCTAACGGAGTGCGTAGCAGTGTTGATCAAATACGCAAAGAAATTAACGCCCACGGCGTGGCAGTAGTGCGTATTCAACTGCAAGACAACGGCCAATGGAAGGTGGTGGATAATGACCCACTAAACCGCCGTTACACTGGTGCCACCACCATGGATATTTCTGGCCCACTGGCTTACTCAGATAAGTTGGCTACGCCGTTTTCACCCGATGGCAGCCAAGCGCGTGGCACCTTAAACAACTGTGGTAATGGTTATACGCCTTGGGGAACTTACCTCACTTGTGAAGAAAACTGGCCGGGCTACTTCATCAATACCGGCACAATCACTGACGATCAAGAGCGTATTGGTATCAGCACTTCTGGCACCGGTCGTTATGGCTGGGAAACCCTTGCAGGTAATGCCGAAGAGCGAGTGGATGAATTCTCTCGTTTTAACGTCACCCCAAGTGGTAGCAGCGCCATGGATGACTACCGCAACGAAGCTAACGGCCACGGTTTCATTGTAGAAATTGACCCTTACACCGCTAACTCACGTGCAGTAAAACGTACCGCTTTAGGTCGCTTCCGCCACGAAGGCTGTACCTTTGGTAAGCTAGTAGCAGGCCAACCGATTAGCTTTTACTCTGGGCACGATTCGCGCTTCGAGTACATGTATAAGTTTGTTTCAGCTGCAGCATGGGATCCTGCCGATGCTAACGCGAGCGATCGCCTAGCCATGGGTGACAAATACATGGATGAAGGAACCCTGTATGTAGCGAAGTTTGACGCCGACGGCGTTGGTAGCTGGCTACCCCTTAGCATGGACGGCGCAACTCAAGATGGTGGCAGCTTAAGCGATCATTTCGACAGCTTGGAAGACATCATCCTAAATACCGCGGGTGCGGCCGATTTAGTAGGCGCTACGCCAATGGACCGCCCAGAATGGTGTGCGGTAGACCCTATCACCGGTGCGGTTTACCTAACCCTTACCAATAATACCCGTCGTAATGAAACCACCGGCACCAACCCGGCCAACCCACGCCTAAACAATAAGTTTGGCCACGTGATCCGTTGGGACGAAGGTGACAGCGTGAACGAATTCACTTGGGATATTTTCGTATTTGGCTCAGACGCTAATGGCGACGCCGCAACCAACCTATCTGGCCTTAATGAATTTAACCAATTTGCCAGCCCCGATGGCCTGTCTTTCGACCAACGCGGTATTTTGTGGATCCAAACCGACAACGGCGCCAGTGAAGTCACCTCTTATACTAATGACCAAATGTTAGCAGTAGTGCCTTCAACCATTACCGACGATGAAGGCAACTTAGATACCATTAACGCCGATAACCAAGGCGAATTACGTCGCTTCTTCGTTGGGCCAAACGGTTGTGAAGTCACTGGCTTTACCATCACTCCAGACTACACCACCATGTTTGTGTCGATTCAACATCCCGGTAACTGGCCCTACAGCAGCAATGCTGCCGAAGCCACTCCAGCCGGGGTAAACATTCGACCACGCGCGGCTCTGGTAGCCATTCGTAAAAACGATGGTAGCCCATTAGGGGTTTAAGCCTCCTTTTAGCTCAACTAGGCAGGCCTTCAGGCCTGCCGCTTTTAACGACTCAAAATGTAAGGAAATATCATGGCAGGAATTAGCATTTGGCAGCTCGCCATCATCGCAGTAATCGTTGTATTACTGTTTGGCACCAAGCGCCTACGTGGGCTAGGCGGCGATCTGGGCACCACTATAAAAGGCTTTAAACAAGCCATGGCTGAAGATAAAGACCCAGAGCAACTTAGCCAAGCCAAGCAAACGGCTTCAGCAAACGCAGAACTTAAACAACAGCAAGGTAGCTAAGCGTGTTTGATATCGGCTTTTGGGAACTGAGTCTTATCGCCATTGTGAGCCTAGTATTAATTGGGCCACAGCGCTTACCCGACACTCTGCGTAGCGTGTTTGCTGGCTGGCGACGAGCCAAACAAATGGCGACTGAAGTAACAAACAAACTAGAAAGCGAGTTGGGTTTAGAAGAACTTAATCAAGGTATAAAACAGGTGCAACAGCCGCTAGTTAGCCCCAAAGTACGCCCTCGAAAAAGCGCGGCTAGCATCAGCCAAAGCGACTCATCAACTAATGCAAAGCTTAAGGAGCAAGCATGAGCCGCCGGCAAGCTTTAGTGCAACACCTCATAGAGCTGCGTAAGCGCTTATTACTGGCGCTAGCCTGGCTAGTATTAAGCTTTATTGGCTTGCTGTGGTTTGCTAACGACATTTATCACTATCTAGCTACTCCCTTACTCAAGCTGCTTCCCGAAGGCAGTAGCATGATTGCCACTGACGTAGCTGCGCCGTTTTTCACCCCGATTAAGCTAACCTTGTTTTGCGCTTTTGCCATCTCAATACCGATGCTTATCTACCAGGCATGGCGCTTTATCGCGCCGGGCTTAAAAAGCCAAGAGCGTAAGCTATCTATGCCGCTGCTAGTATCAGGCTCATTACTGTTTTACTCAGGCGTAGCTTTTGCCTATGGCGTAGTATTACCGGCGGCATTTAGCTTCTTTACCGCCACCACTCCTCAGGGCGTAGCCATGGCCACCGACATCAGTAGCTACCTCGACTTTGTATTGGCCTTGTTTAGCGCCTTTGGACTGGCCTTTGAAATCCCTGTAGTGGTCTTTCTGCTATGTAAACTAGGGATCTGCGAAGTCAGCAGTTTAAGTCAGGCGAGACCGCATGTGGTGGTAGCTAGCTTTGTGCTGGGCATGCTGCTCACGCCACCGGACATCATCTCGCAAACCTTACTGGCAATACCGATGTGTTTGTTATTTGAATTGGGCATACTGGCTAGCCGCTGCTGGGCTAGTACTTCGGTAAAACAGACGACAGTGGCCAACCACATAATCAGTTAATAGTAATCTTAAACTCATAATTCAAGTAAACATAAGCTAGAACAGCCACTTACCTTAAGCTTTAAAAACGGTAGTATGATGTTTTGGTGATAATTTGGAGCTTGGATAATGTATCAAGATTTCGCAGCTGAGCTGGCGTGGGCCACTCAGCATATGCCCAGAACGGCTGCGGCAATTGCCGCATTGCCCGATTTAGCAGGTGTGAGACTCGCCTGTAATATGCACCTCGACCTAAAAATGGCGCCATTGGTCGCCGGCCTGCTGGATAAAGGCGCAGCCATATTCTTAACTACCTGTAACCCAACAACAGTGCAAAACGAGGTAGTGGCTTACTTGGTGGAAAAAGGTGCCCAAGCCCACGCTTGGCGAGATATGAGCGAAGCGGATTGGTCAGACTCATTTGATCAAGCACTAGCATGGCAGCCCAGTCATTTATGTGAAATGGGCGCCGACTTAAGCACTCGCCTACACCAGAGTGACAAGGGCCCGCAAATTATTGCCGGTCTAGAAGCCACGGGTTCTGGTATCAATCGCTTAGGCGGTGTTACGCCACGTTACCCCATTTTCAATTGGGACGATTTGCCAGTAAAAGAAGGTTTGCATAACCGCCACATGGTAGGGCTAACCGCTTGGCATACTTTTTTTCAAACCACCCACCTCACCTTACACGAGAAAAAAGTACTGGTTATTGGCTACGGCTTAGTGGGCCAAGGCGTGGCTGCGGCCGCCAAAGCCTACGGTGGTCAGGTTGAAGTAGCCGAGCTGAACCCCGCCCGAGCACTGCAAGCCAAATACGATGGCTGGCCAGTGGTGGATTTGGCCGAGGCCATTCCCCATTGCGATGTTATCGCTACCGCCACCGGTGCTTACGGCGTATTGGGCGGCGCGCAATTGGATGCCACCAAACCAGGGGCGTTCATATTAAATGTTGGCCATGTGGCACAAGAGATAGACGTCCCCTATCTGAAACAACATGCAACTCACTGCCAACCGATGCCCTATGTTGATGCCTATACACTCGGCGAAAAAACCCTCTACCTATTAGCAGACGGCTCCATGTTCAACCTAACAGCTGGCTATGGTGATAGCTTAAATGCCTTTGATGTTACCCTAGCGGTGATGGCCGCAGGCATTGGCCACATTGTGGGCGAAGGCGCCAAGCATGATAAGGGCTTGTATTTACTGCCAGAAAGCGCTTGGATGAAGTCGCTTTAAGCTCTGTAGAGCCAATAGTGTTTTCTAGCGGCTGTTAATAAAGATTGTCACTGTGGGGAAATAACAACTGGAACGTTGAGGCTACCAATAGGCGATAGCAAAGGCTTAATACATAGCGAGCTAGTATGAACACGCCAAATTGCTCGCCTTTAGGATCCCTTACCCAATAAAGCGGTTTAGTGTGAAACACATTGCGCTAAACCCCAGCCCGCATTTTTAGGCCTACTAGCATTGCTTAAAATAAAAAACCGCTTTAACTGAGGAGTAAACGCGACTTACAAGCCATGGTAGAAACCCAGTAACTCGTTAACATTGAGTTGGTGGGCCTTAGTGTGAGCAGCAAGCAGTTGCCAGTTACCTTGTTCAATAGCATCAATCATTTGCAACAATTCCCCCCAAGCGCCCTCTCTTGAGACCAGCGCTTGGCTAATGTCTTCTGGCAAACGTAACTGCTGGCATATTTCCGCCATATCCACCGCGAGAATGGCATCAAATAAAGACAATAAGCCCACACTGTAGGCAACCTCAGCATCGCCACCTAAGCGATAGTTGTTAGCCATAAAGGCCATGGTCTGGGCTCGTTTAATGGCATTACTGTATAGAATGGGAGGACGATTTACCGCCAGTTCCGCAGTAATCACTATACGAATCAACTTTTTCAGCTCAGCCAAACCAATGTAACTCACCGCATGTTTAATGCTAAGAATAGGTTTACTCACCATGCGGCTATTATCGTTGGCTTTACGTAACAACACCGTCATTAGTGCAGCGTCTTTGGCAATGTTTTCGCTTACCTCCTCCATCGTTGTATCACTTTGACTGACCAAATTAAGCAACTCTAACAAAAACAGTTTTCGCGGATTCAACACCTTTAAGCTGGTCACGATCGGCTTATAAAAGTGAAAACCTTGAAACAGATGGTAGCCATATTCCAAGTAGCGAAGAAACTGTTGCTCGTCTTCCACTTTTTCGGCCAGTAGGCGTACACTCATGCCCTTAAAGCGGCTGGCAATCTCTTTAATATCTTGTTCAGGGCAGGCCATCACATCCACTTTAATAATATCGGCGAGATGAGCATACTCCAGCCAAGGGCTGCTTAACTCGAAATCATCTAAAGCGATGGTATAACCCTGAATACGCAAATTTTTCAGGGTATCCAACAAGGGCTTAGTAGGCTGGCAGTGCTCTAATATCTCTATCACCACACTTTTTTGCGGCAACAAACTGGCTTTGTCTTCGAGTAAATCTTGTTCGGTAAAGTTAACAAAATAACGCTGTTCACCCTCCAAGTGATTAACAATGGCCAAGATGAAGTTGCCGCTAATAATATGGTCGGTGGCCCGATCAATTTGGTCGGGTTGATTACGAATACTCTCCGCGCCACGAAACAATAACTCGTAGGCAACGATCTGATTCTCGACATCAACAATGGGTTGTTTAGCAAACGAAAAATTCATCTATTGGCTTACCACAAAAGACAAAACTCAATTAACTAAGCATTGCAGAAGACAGGCCAATTTGCCATAAACCTTACATTTTCATAACAATAATATGCTTGGCTGAGTTAATCCCGCGCAAAACAGCTAAAAAGATGCACAAAAACGCTACGAATATCAGCTTACGAGCGGCCTAGTAGCGACTAGACTTCGAGCAGGCTAAGCTTGCCAAACAAGCTACAACAACCTGAGTATTCTGTTATGTCATCAGCCTTAGAACAAATGAGAGCGGGCCAACGCTATAACATTAATGATCCACAACTGGTGGAAATTAGAGATACCACTCGCGATAGAACCGCGCTGTATAATCAACTGCCGCGCCGCGAACGCGAGCAACAACGTAAGTTATTGGCGTTAATTTTTGGCCAAATTGGCGAAGACGTGCATATGGAGAAATCAATACACATTGACTACGGCATTAATACCCGTATCGGCAGTCATGTATTTATTAACTTCAACTTCACACTGTTGGATTGCGCGCCAGTAAGCATTGGCAACCACGTATTTATTGGACCCAATGTGCAGCTTTATACTGCTCACCACCCCTTAGATGCCACCACCCGCAAGCAACACATAGGCTTTGCCGAACCGATTAACATTGGTAACGATGTATGGATAGGTGGCAATTGTGTGATTTTACCCGGCGTGAACATTGGTGATGGTGCAGTAATCGGCGCTGGCAGCGTAGTGACCAAAGATATTCCCAGTAATAGCATTGCCGTAGGCAACCCTTGTCGAGTGCAAAAAAGCTGTCCTTCGAGCTAAACCACTAACCTAAGCTCGGCGATAACATCACCAGCTAAGCTGGTTGTTTATTTGGATCAAAGATTCGCCATTTACTTGCTAACAAAACCCATACTAACCGTATGGATTACCTATAATTATTTCGCAAACGAAAATTAATTATAAGCCTCCTACAGGATAAGGATTTGTTATGTCGGTGACCCTGCTTAACCCCAGCTATAAACACCAACACTTAGCCAAATTATTGGGTTTGCTGCTGGGGCCTTTGGTGTTAATTATCACCCTACTCAGCCCCTCTCCTTTTGAGCAGCTTCCGCATATTGCTTGGGTCACCATGGGCCTAGCTACCATGATGGCGATTTGGTGGGTCAGTGAAGCTGTGCCTATTCCGGTGACGTCCTTCCTGCCGATGGTATTGTCGCCACTACTGGGTATTACCGATCTAAAAATGGCCACGGCCTCTTTTGCCCATCCACTGATCTTCTTGTTCATGGGAGGCTTTATTCTGAGTTTGGCCATGGAACGCTGGCAACTGCATAAGCGCATCGCCTTAGTAGCCATGCTCGCTGTAGGCACCAAACCCGCCCATCAAGTGGGTGGCTTCATGTTAATTACCGCTTTTTTAAGCATGTGGATGAGTAATACCGCCACCGCGGTGATGATGCTTCCCATAGGCCTGTCGATTATCACCATGATGTCGCAAAAAGAACCACAACCCGCTTTTAGTGCCGCCTTATTATTAGGCATCGCCTATTCAGCCAGTATTGGCGGCTTGGCAACGCTTATTGGTACCCCTCCTAATGCACTTCTGGCCGCCTACCTTGCCGACAGCTATCAAATTCACATTGGCTTTGGTCAGTGGATGTTATTGGGCTTGCCGCTCTCTGTGGTGATGCTGGTGATTACTTGGTTTTGGCTCACCCGCATCAATTATCGCCTAGACAATCATATTGAAGGCAACTCCAGCGAGATGTTACACCAGCAACTACATGAACTAGGTAAAATGAAAAATGCCGAAAAAGTTGTGGCCTTAGTATTTGCATTGGCGGCACTCGCTTGGATCTTTCGTCCCTTGCTAGCCAAGTGGACGGGCCTTGCCATTAGCGATACCGGCATTGCCATGCTAGCGGCAGTGATTTTGTTTGTGATCCCTGTGAACTGGCGCGAACAAATCATGGTGATGGACTGGGAGACCGCGAAAAAACTGCCCTGGGGCGTATTGATGCTATTCGGTGGTGGCCTTAGTTTAGCGGCACAAATTAAAAGCTCCGGCATGGCCGATTTTATTGGTCACAGCTTGAGCTCGGCTTCGACGCTGTCACTGATTTGGGTGATCGTTATCGTGACCGCAGCGATTATTTTCCTTACCGAAATCACCAGCAATACCGCCACCGCCGCGGGATTTTTACCGCTACTAGGGCCAATTGCCGAATCCATGGGCAGTAGCCCTCTGCTACTAGTAGTGCCAGCAGCCTTAGCCGCCAGTTGCGCCTTTATGATGCCGGTGGCCACCCCGCCCAACAGCATCGTATTTGCCTCAGGGCAATTAAAAATTTCGCAAATGGTAAAGGCAGGCTTTGTACTTAATATCGTTGGTACCATTCTTATCAGCGGCTTTAGCTACTGGTTAATCGCCAAAATACTATTACCCTAAACACTGCTACGGCGGCCTTAAGTTAAGGTCGCCCTTACTCTCTAAACGAACCAATACAAGCCCAAAGTATAACTGTCAGCATATTTTACAACCGGCCTATTTAGACTAATCACTCCACAATAAAATATATAAAAAACAAAGCATTAAAATTTTGGCTTAGTTTTTGCTAAAACCCCTCGTTTTTTATTTATATGATCTTAGTGCAATACGCGAAAAAGGACCTTTCATGAAAAAATACTTAGCCCTCTCGGCTTTATTAGGCTTACAACTTAGTTCATTTAGCGCAATGGCCACTCCAATCTCGGTTGATCTATCAAGCTGGAGCTCAGAAGGGCAAGGCGACTGGCAGGTTCAAAGCGGCAACGACGCTGTTCGCCAATCAATTAATGGTTCTCCTACAGTATTTTTTAACTCTAGCCTTAGCGCCCTAGATGCCGCTATATCTGGCACCATCTCTGTTCGCACCAGCTCCGATGACGACTTCATCGGCTTTGTATTAGGCTACCAAAGCGGTGAGCTAAACAGTGCCAGCGCCGATTTCTGGCTAGTAGACTGGAAGCAAAGCGCGCAAATCGAAGCACCTAGAGGTTTAGCCCTAAGCCATGTTACCGGTACCCAAGATTATTGGCGACACACTGGCAGCGTTAATGAAATTGCCCGAGGCGCTACCTTAGGCTCAACCGGTTGGGCAGACTTTGCTTCCTACGATTTTGACTTGGTTTACACCAGCTCCTTGCTGCAAGTACTGGTAAACGGCAACTTAGAATTAAGTGTCACAGCCGCTCAAGCTGGCGTAGCAGAATTTGCCGACGGTGCCTTTGGTTTTTACAACTATTCTCAATCCGACGTTTTATACTCTGGCGTGATTGAGCAAGCTGCCGAAGACGTGGCAGTAAGCGTAAGCGAAACCACCAGCATTCCACTATTTGCCTTAGCACTGGCTGGGCTATTCGGCTTGCGCCGTAAAACCAAATAAAATTTACCAGTGCACTTACCGCACATAGCTAGGCGAACCTTAGGTTCGCCTTTTTATTGGCTGAATATCAAACGCCTATGGCTGCAACTAGCCAATAGAACAAGCATTGATTTCGATTAGCGATTACCGCACTATCAAAACACTTATTGAGCTAATGGTGTAGAGCATGACGGTAAACTTCTCTCGTAAAATTCGCGCCACCCGACCTTATCAAAGCCAGTCAGAGGGCGCTGCTGACTTAAGCGTATTTGAAAGCGACCGCGGCCGCATCATCAACAGTGCGGCGGTGCGCCGCTTACAGCAGAAAACCCAAGTATTTCCGCTAGAGAGAAACGCCGCCGTGCGCAGTCGCCTCACTCACTCTTTAGAAGTGCAACAAGTCGGCCGCTATATTTCCCAGTTGATTTGCCAAGCACTGCAACACCAAGACGACCGCTACCGTCTAAAGGGGCTGGAGCGACAACTCGAAAGCATTGTGGAAATGTCTTGTTTGATGCACGACATTGGCAACCCGCCCTTCGGCCACTTTGGTGAAGAAGCGCTAATAGATTGGCTGGGCCAAAAGCTCAATGATTTATACCAAACCAGCCAAAGCGCGAGCGGCGCCGCCCACGCCAAAGACCTCCCCCGCGAGATCCAGCAAGACTTAGTTAACTTTGAAGGCAACGCTCAGGGAATTCGCTTAATCCATAGCTTATTGCAGCTCAACTTGAGTTATTCGCAGGCCTCGGGGATCTTAAAATATACCCGCTGCGGCAGCGAGGCCAAGCCCACTAACGACGACCCCTTTAACTATCTCAAGAAAAAAGTCGGTTATTACTTAAGCGAAACTAGCTATATCAGCGACCTGCAAAAGGCGCTCGACTTAGCCCCCTATTGCCGCTCACCGTTTTCTTACATTATGGAAGCCGCCGATGATGTCTCTTACGGCATTGCCGATTTAGAAGACGCGGTAGAAAAAGGCGTACTGAGCATTCCCCAGCTCAAACAAGCGCTGCTCACCAGCTTTAAGCAACTACAAGAAACAAGCGGCCTAGCAGCCACTGAAGACATGGCCAAGATCCTCGACTTTGCCCATCAAACTCAAAAAGCCGATTTAAGCGAAGAAGAGCGTAACAGCATGTTTTTTGTGTATCTGCGCGTGGCGGTGAATCAGCGCCTCCCTAAACATGCCAAAGAGCAATTTATTGAACATTTAGAACAAATCTTCCAAGGCAGTTTCAATCGCGCCTTAATTGAGGATGGCAGTGTCTGCCACCTGCTAGTTCAAACCTTTAAAAGCGTGGCGCTAAAACATGCCTTTTGTCATCCAGAGGTAGAAGCCCGCGAGCTGCAGGGTTATAAAATTATTACCGGCTTAATGGACTGCTACCAAGATTTGCTCGCCCTAAGCCAAGCGCAATTTGAATATTTAGTGGATAACAGCAAAGCTAAACAAGACATTCCTGCCTACCTCACCCGCTTGTTTAAAAAGCTACCCAATAAACACTTAGCGGCTTATAAGCGGGCCATGCACGCCGCGCCAGTGAGCGAGTACTTTGGCGACGAGGGCTGCCGAGAGTTTTACTATCGAACGCGGCTGCTCATCGACTACATTAGTGGCATGACCGACCAATATGCCTACGATGAATACCGCGCCTTTCATATTATTAGCGATTTTTAGTCGCAAAGGCTGTTCATTCACCCGTGTATTGTCGATTAACAATACGGTCCATTTTGCCGCCGTGTCTTGTTCCTGCTCAGCCTTGGCCAAAGCGTGATAAACGCTCAGTTAGGCTCACATTTTTATTAAGTTAATCAATGCCTGGGCGCAGTAAGCGCTAATCTTAAACAAGAACAATAAAAATAACAGGTAAGTTACATGTCTGAGATCCACTACCTTCCTATGAGTGTTGGCCTCTTTGGTGGCTTGGCCCTTTTTCTCTACGGCATGGAAAAAATGTCGCTGGCGCTAAAACGCGCGGCGGGCGATAAAATGCGCACCATTTTAGCCAGACTCACCAGCAATCGCCTTGCTGGCGTTGTCACCGGTGCAGGCGTTACCGCGGTGATTCAATCTTCCTCGGTCACCACTGTACTGGTGGTGGGTTTTATCTCAGCCGGGCTGATGAATTTAAGCCAAGCGGTTGGAGTCATCATGGGAGCCAATATCGGCACCACCGTTACCGCTCAAATCATCGCCTTTAAAGTCACCAAAGCGGCCCTAGCCATGGTAGCCATTGGCTTCTTTTTAGAATTTCTAGCCAAACGCGACATCAATAAGCATTACGGCAGCATGCTGTTTGGCTTGGGACTTATCTTTCTTGGCATGAATATGATGAGTGAGGCCATGTCGCCTTTAAGAACTTATCAGCCCTTTATCGAGCTAATGACTCATATGGACAACGTCTTGTTGTCCATCTTGGTGGCCGCCTTATTTACCGCCTTGGTGCAATCCTCTTCGGCTACCACCGGCATTATTATTGTGCTTGCCGGACAAGGCTTTATCTCGCTAGAAAGTGGCATAGCCTTAGCCATGGGCGCTAACATTGGCACCTGTATTACCGCCTTATTGGCCGCTATCGGCAAATCAAGAGAAGCACTGCAAGCCGCAGCGGTACACATTAGTTTTAATGTGTTGGGAGTAGCCCTATGGTTACCGCTACTTGCCCTATTAAGTGCCATTAGCATTAGCATTTCACCAAACTATCCGCAGCTTGTTGGCATCGACAAGCTGGCCGCCGAGCTGCCCAGACAAATCGCCAATGCTAATACTTTATTTAACCTACTCAATACGATACTCATGGTGCCCTTTGCCGGAGCTTTTGTGTGGTTAGCACGCAAGCTTATTCCCCATCGCTCAGCCAGCCCCAGCGAGAAAAAAGCCAAGGCCATTAGCCCCAAATACATCAATGAGTCTTTCATCGAAACTCCCGACATCGCCTTAGATCATGCTCAGCTAGAATTGGGCCGCGTGGGCCGCCGAGTCTGTAATATGTTGGACTTACTGCCCCCTTAGCGATGAATTACGCCAGTAGCGCGGATAAAAGCACGGCACTGACCAAGCTCAATCAAATTGAAAGCATAGAGAAAGAAGTGGATGAGTTGCACGCCGCCATTTTGGCTTACCTAGGTCGGCTGCGCACTGCCCCTTTATCGGATAAACAAAGCAATCAGCAAATTAAACTGATTAGCATCACCGACCAAATGGAAAGCGCCGCCGATTTAATTGTGAGTGGCATATTACCGCTGGCCTATAAAGCGCTTAACGAAGGTACCACCGCCAGCCCAATGATGCGCCGTACCTTAGATGCCATTCAAAACCGCGTACAACAAGCCATGCTCGATTGCGTAAACGGGATTCGCCGTAATGACGATGCACTGGCCCACAAAGTGCTGAGTGCCAAACGCGAGATAAATTCTCAATTAAATAGCGTATTGGCCCACCAAGCCGAGCGCCTAGCCGAGCAAAATCCCACTCGGCTGCGCATATTTCGTTATGAGATGGAATGGGTGGAGCAGCTCAAGCGTATTTACACCTTAAGTAAACGCATTGCCAAGCTACAATTAAGAAAACGCCACTTAATTGTGAATGACCACTGAATTAAGCTGAATAAGAGAGTTTTCATAAGACTGCCGTCGTTACAGTAAGCTAGTTTTGGCCTATCCTATGCTAAGACCCGATACGACCTAAGCTCGATGGAATGGACCACTAAATGAAGATAATCGCACTATGTTTGATTTTATCGGGATTCATTTTACTGTCGCTTAGCTTACGACCGACCAAAAAAATTTTACGTCGAACCCAAAATACCGGCTGGACATTGTTGTCGGCTCTCATCATGTGCTTTTTAGCCGCTTATGCTGCCTCATTTATTTACATTCTCTTCGACCAAGAATACGTTCATGCTTACTTGGCTCACGGTGTGCTACTTGCTGGAGGAGGCTTATTCGTATTTTTGGTTACGCGCTACTGTTACAACAGTCTTCTTGAACAAGAATACCAAGCGTCTCATGACCGCGTGACCCAATTAAAAAATCGACATTCCTTCAATAAATCCATCAGCATGCTAGCCAAATCCTTAAGCCCTTTTTATATCATGCTGATAGATCTAAATGGCTTTAAAAAGTTCAATGATGCCTTTGGACATCCGTTTGGCGACGAGTTACTGCGCCAAGTAGCCGAAAAGCTGTCTAAACAACTGCCTGAACATTGCCGCCTTTACCGAGTTGGTGGAGATGAATTCGCCATTTTAGGTCACAACCGACAACAGCATCACCTAGAAAAAGACATCAAAATAATACAGCAACAGTTTGAGCAACCGATCTCGGTGCGTAAGCAAAACCTGCACATTGGCATTAGCATCGGCGTCAGTTCCTACCCAACTCACAGTAATAATGCACATGAGTTAGTTCAGCAGGCTGAGCAGGCTTTATATGCGGCAAAATCCCGCAAACGCCACTGGAAAATATACTCAGAAGATTTAAACAAAAATGCCCTAGAACACTTGGCTATTGCCAATAAACTACAAAATGCCATCGACAAACAACAGTTTCAGCTCTTCTATCAGCCAATTATCAAGGCCAGTAATAACTCCATTCATGGTGCCGAGGTATTGCTTCGCTGGAAACAAGCAGATGGTAGCTATATTCCACCGGACACGTTCATCCCCATTGCCGAGCAAAGTACGTTGATTCACGACATTACTTGCTGGGTAATAAAACAAGCGATTGAGGATTTAGCGATACTCGATAAACAAGGTTTTACCGGGTGTTTGCACATTAACCTTTCGGCGAAAGATCTACACAATAATATGCTGCTTACCTGCCTTGATAAAATAGCAGCCAAGGTAACACCGCAACGTATCATATTTGAAGTCACTGAAAGCGCCATGATGACCGACATAAAACAAGCTACTAAAGTCATGGTTGAACTAGTAAACAGCGGCTTTGCATTCAGCCTAGACGACTTTGGTACGGGGTTTTCTTCGTTTCCCTTATTACGAGATTTACCTATAGAGCAAATCAAAATTGACCGCTCGTTTGTAATCAACATGGCATCACATGAAGCCAACCAATCAATCGTGCGTTCTATCATCTTTTTAGCTAAGTCACTCAATTGCACAGTAGTAGCAGAAGGCGTGGAAGACAATACCAGTATCGGATTATTGCAAGTGATGGGTTGTCACTATTTGCAAGGTTACTTTTTTAGTCGACCAGTATCACTAGAGCAATATCAACAACTACTTGATGCTCTGCCACCAGCAAGCAGCGAATCCCATCAAACAAGGCTTAACTCGTTCTAATAATCTTGAATGTGACGAGATGCGCTATCTATGACTTAAATAGCAGCTATTAAATGGCCAATATAGGCTAAGCTAGATACGCAGCTTATATGATAAAAAAGGAAATAATCATGCTCAGCTTAATCATTGGCTTAGTGCTATTTTTGGGTATCCACTCTGTTGCTATTGTGTCACTTGATTGGCGAAATCAACAAGCTGCAAAAAATGAATGGTTATGGAAAGGCTTTTATGCCGCGGTTTCGTTACTTGGCCTCTATTTTATCGCTGTAGGTTATGCCGCAGCTAGAATGGAGCCCATGGTACTTTACACGCCGCCTTATTGGCTACGACACCTAACTTACCTATTAATGACAATAGCAATGGTGCTATTTTTTGCGCCTTACTTACCCGGAGCAATTAAGCGAACAGCCAAACACCCTCAGTTAGTCGCGGTAAAGCTATGGGCGGCCAGCCATTTATTAGTAAACGGTAGCCTAGCCGATGTTATTTTGTTTGGCGCATTTTTAGGGTGGGCAGTATTAGATAGAATTTCAATGAAAAAGCGCCCACAACGCGCTCTTCCAGGGCTAAAAGAATCTAAGTTCAACGACATTCTCGTGGTCATTATTGGCCTAGCGCTCAGCTTTGCATTTATTCGCTTTTTGCATGGCAGTTTAATTGGTGTTCCGCTGATGCCCTAAGCTGGCCATAGAGTATGACATTCACACTCCGTGAGCAGCGTTATAATCTGGTTTACTTGGCAAACAATTGGGAGAGATCTTTAAAGGCTTTAAATTCTAAGGCGTTGCCACATGGGTCTAGAAAAAACATGGTGGCTTGCTCGCCTACCTGCCCCTTAAAGCGAATATAAGGTTCTATAACAAATTGCGTGCCTTGCTGCTTTAAGCGCTCGGCTAGCTGATGCCATTGCTCCCAAGTCAGTACCACACCAAAATGCGGCACCGGCACATCATGGCCGTCTACCGGATTGGTTTCGGCTTGTTGCTGTGAGGGTGTTTTAGGATGGTAGTGAATCACTAACTGATGGCCAAAAAAATTAAAATCGACCCACTTTTCATCACTGCGACCTTCTTCAAGCCCAAAAATATCGCGATAAAACCCCCGCGCTAAGGCAACATCATAAACCGGTATGGCAAGGTGGAAAGGTTGTAAGGACATATTGTTCTCCTGTTTTTATTATTGGCTAGCTAATCCGTGAACCAGCCTAACATCAATAAGCCTAGCAACAACTACACCATAGTCTATCTTGCTAAACCTACCGCCTCTGGCAAGCGTAAACTCGGCAAGGCTAAGTACAATAAGGTTTTAATACAGTGCTTTACCAGCGATGCCAAGGGCGATTACCAGTGCCTGTAATTCCCAGCTAAGCCAAGCGCGCGCCGTTTGGCATGGGCTTATCTACCGTAGAGAGCACCACCGAGCCGTCGGGTCGATATAGCCCCGTCACTAAGCATTCCGACATAAATGGGCCAATTTGTTTGGGAGGAAAATTCACCACTGCCAGAACCTGTTTTCCAATAAGCTCGGCTTTACTATATAGCGTAGTAATTTGCGCACTGGACTTTTTAAGCCCAAGTTCTTCGCCAAAGTCTAGCTGTAACTTATAGGCAGGCCTGCGCGCTTGAGGAAACTCCTCCACCGCCACAATCGTGCCAACTCGAATATCCACATTCTGGAAATCACTCCATTCAATTGTCTTCATTTTACTCCTTAGCTCAAGTTCCATAATGCTTGCTTACAGGAGTAACAGCTTATAGTAACCACCAGCCAAGTAGTGTGCCGATGAGACACTATTGTTGTTTTAACAGACGCAGTTAACGAGAATATTGAGAGGGCGACATACCACAATACTTAGCAAAGCTTCGGCTAAAAGCGGCGTGGTCGCTATAACCCACGGTTTGAGCAACTATTTGAATCGGATAATCGGTATGGCGTAGCAAGGCTTGGGCTTTTTCCATTCTAGCTTGCCTCACATACTGGCTTACGCTTAAGCCGGTTTGTTGTTTAAACAGCTTCTTTAGCTGGGTTAAGCTTAAGTAGGCCACAGCAGCTAACTGCTGATTTGAGAGCGAAGTCGCTAAATGGCTTTCTATGTAGTCCAATACCTTTTGGATGCGCTGATCAAAAAACCGCAAGACTTGTTGTTCGGCCAACAAACAGCAGAAGGTCTGCATCATTAACTGCTCAATTTGTTGATTAACTTGGCTGTTTAACTGCAGCTCGATAAAAGCCAAATACTGCAACAACGGAGGATTCACCGAAAACACCAGCGACTCTGCTTCGCTTAAGTTACTCGGGAGCTGCTGTAAATCGGCAACCACAAACCTAGCTTCAGTTTGCGCAGTAAAATAATGAAACTCGCCAGCTTTTACCACCACACACTGACCCGGCCGAATACTTCCCTGAAACGACCCCACCTCAATATTCAAGCCGCCTTTAAGTGGTAACACCAGCTGATGAAAAGCATGGCTATGCCCTTGCTTCATCAGACTGTATGAGCGAATAGATAAACTGTTTTTCATTATCAAAAATCACATATGAGTATAAAAAACTAAAAATAACTTAACTTAGAACAAAATCGCGCCAAGCGTAATAATAGCGTCATCAAACTGTCACCTTTTGTTCAAACTTGCCTGCTACACCTAACGACCTGAACGGACTTACGGCATAGGAATTATGCAAGAACAGTTGCAACGAGAGTACGATGATATTCTCAAACAACAAAATATCTGTACCGCTTTCCAAACCATTTGGGATCATAATAATTACTGCGTGCTTGGCTATGAGGCGTTGTCTCGCGGGCCTTCTGGCAGCTACTTTCATTCACCGCTAACGCTATTTGAATACGCTCGCCAACAAAATCAACAACTCGAGTTAGAACTAATTTGCGCCCAACTCGCCTCGGCTCGCTTCAGCGAACAAGGACTAAGCGGCCAGCTATTTATTAACTTTTCTCCCGACACCCTAGTCTACGCCTTTCAAAAATACGGTGAAATTCTGTTTAAACGGCTTATCCCTAAAAACGCCAAGCTTGTGATAGAACTAACCGAACACCAACCCATTGAGTATGACTCGATACTTGCCAACTGCCTAAGCGCCTGCCGTAAACTCAATATTCGCTTTGCCTTAGATGACTTTGGAGCGGGTTATGCCGGCATAAAAAACTGGCTACAAATTGCCCCAGAATACCTCAAACTCGACCGCTACTTCTGTGAGCAATTGTTAGTGGAGCATAAAATCAGCTCGGCGCTAACCGCCATACTAGAACTAGCTGAAAACATTGGCAGCCGAGTAATAGCCGAAAACATAGAAACCGCCGAACAATACCAACTACTGCTAAATTTAGGCGTCCCCTATTTGCAGGGCTACCACATAGCCCGCCCTGCCGTGCAGCCGCAACAGCAACAAGCCACACCCAGTGTATCGCTTAATCCCGAACCCTATTCGGCGCTGTCTTTAGCCACGCCGCAAGCCAGCGTAGCACCTGATTTATCTTCCAAGGCGCTGTTAGATAAAATGCTCGAAGACAAAAGCCTTAGCTCATTGCCGGTGGTAGATCACAATCAACGGGTATTAGGCCTGTTAAAGCGCGAAGAACTACTAGCGAGGTTTTCTGGGCCCTATGGCCACTCCTTAAATCAGCGTAAAACCGTGGCCGATTTAATGGATCGCAATCCGCTGATTGTGGATATTCATACCAGCCTAACAGAAATAGGACGGCGCTTAAGCCAACACACCGCCAGTGGTTTAGATGCCGCCTTCATCGTTACCCAAAACAATCAATATTACGGCATAGGTTTAGCCGTAGAAGTGATGCGCAAATTGGCGAACTACAAACTACAGCTGGCCCGTTACGCCAATCCCCTCACCGCCTTACCCGGTAACGTGCCGCTGCAACGCTGCTTAAATCAGCTAATAAGCAATCAGCAAGACTTCAGCCTCGCCTACTTTGACCTGAACAACTTTAAGCCCTTTAATGACATTTGTGGCTACGAGCGAGGCGACCAAATGATCAAGCTAGTTGCCGAACTGATAAAATTACAGCTCACTAAATACGCCCACTTTATCGGCCATCTTGGCGGCGACGATTTCATTGTGATTTTTACCCAAACAGGTTGGCAGCAAGCCATTTTAAACCTATTAAAACAGTTTGATGTGAAACGAGAAGCGCTGTACCGACAAAAGGATCTCGACGCTGGAGGCATCATTGCCAAAGATAGAGATGGCCAGCAACGGCGCTTTCCCCTATGTGGCTTAGCGGTGGGAGTAACCCCTTGGACGGCCAACTGCGGCTTAAGTATTGAAGCGCTTAGCGAGCAAGCCAGCTTTGCCAAAAAACAAGCAAAGTTAAGCGCTCAATCCAACTTATATATTGCCAATACCGCACCAGCAGTAATGTTGGTGGAGTAAGTTCAAATGGGGCTTGAGTAGCTCTTCTATTCAGGAAGCCTATGAGTAAGGCAATCTAGGGCGGAAAATTTGGCTTAGCTTCACCGCCCCCAAAGGGGAGTAGGATTCGCGCAAGACGATGAAGCATAGTAAAACAAGTGATTTAAGGGCTTTAGTTTAGTTACCCCATTGTAAAGCCATTAATAAAGTGGCTAGCGCAACGCCAGAAAACAGCGTTAGCTCTTCGGGGCCAAACTTTGCTTAAGCCTCGGCTTGAATGACTAAAATCGCCCGCCAATGCGCCGTAGTAATGCCTTGAATGTTCATAAGTATCCGCAATTAGCCTGGTAATTATCGCCATTATAAAGGTGGAAGTTGGAAAGGTTTCTAGGGGCAGAGCACCCTCGAAATACAGCAATTAGGATCTTAAGGAAAGACGCGCTAGAGAATGGAACACGGGACAATAGCTACCATCTTCACTGATTATTAGAGACTGTGATATATCGTTTCAGGCAACGGCTTAGCAGCAAACTAAGCCTACGTGGTTACCACACCTAACTGGAGGAATTATGGCCGGCCAGTGCGTTGAGCAGGCTAGATAAACCCGCTCGTAAGCTAGCTGAACAACACAAGGGGCGTATTGGGATTACTGCGCTCATACCACAGAATTGAGCAATAAAGCTCTTTAGAATGACTCAACATTCTCTGCTAATGAAAGCTCAAAACTAAAGCAAGTGCCTTCACCGAGCTTGGTTTCAACCTTTAATTCAGATTCAAACAAAGCAACCAGTTTTCGACTAATAGCCAAACCAAGACCCGCATTGAAACGTTTGTCTTTCACTGAGTTTGACGCCTGATATCTTGCATCAAAAATCAAAGCGACTTCATGTTCACTAATTCCAATACCTGAATCGCGTATTTCAAGGCGAACTTTAGCATCGCTATAAACAATGCCGATATCAATAACCCCACCTTCTGGAGTGTGTCGAATCGCATTATCAATCAAATTCGTTAATACTCTTTCTAACTTTCCAATATCGGCAAACACGTGGTAATTAAAATGGTGTGGTGTAATTGATAGAGAAAGCGCCTTCTCCCTAACTTTAAGCGAGAACTTGGCAACGACATCGTGCAGCAGCTCCCCTAAAGGAAAAGACTCAGAATTTACGCTAACCTGCCCGCCTTCTAAATAAGCCAATTCAAAGATCTGATCGATGAGATGTTTGAGGTTATTGGCATTTTTCAAACAAACATTTAAATACTCCTTACGGTCACTAGGCGAGTATTGTTCTTCATTTATAACGGCCTTGTTGATCAATTCAGAGCCAAGAATGCAGTAACCCCAAGGCGCTTTCCTCTTTATTCAGCTAGCTGACGAGCAGGCATACCTAGCCTGCTCATTTTGTTCAACGCGCACACTCCGGCCATGATTTCGCCGACTTGGGCGTTGTAACAACGTAGACTCAACTTGTCGCTAAGCAGTTGTTTGAAACGATACATCGCCGTCTCCGATAGTGAACGAAGATGGTAAGCATTGTCCCGTTTCCAGTTTTCCAACTCACCTTGCTTCAAGGCTTTTACTACAACGTTCCGTGGGTGATCCGCTTCCCACATACCTGCATTCTTGCGTGGAGGGATTAGTGCAACAGCCTTCTTACGTTGTACTTCTTGATAGCTCTGCCGTGTGTCATAGGCACCATCAGCGCTTACTGCTTTCACTTTGCGCCGCAGCGGTCTCAACAAGGTGGGTAACACTTCACTATCGTGAACCCAGTCCATCGAGACCTCAGCACTCACTATCTGATGGCTCTGGGCATCTACTGCCATATGCAGTTTTCGCCAGACTCGACGCTTTTCAGCGCCGTGTTTACGCACCTTCCACTCTCCTTCGCCAAACACCTTAAGACCTGTAGCATCGATAACGAGGTGAGCCACTTGACCTTGGCTAGGTAGGCGATAGTTGACTTCAACAGTCTTTGCTCGCTTGCTTATACAACTGTAATCGGGAGATTTTAAGTCGACCTTGAGCAGGCGAAACAATGAGTTGATGAAGCCTTCAAGAGCGCGCAGTGGTAACTTGAATACGCCTTTAATCATCAGCGCAGTTGCGATAGCGGTGTCACTGTAAGTTTGGCTGCGCCCTCGACGACCACTACGCTCAGTGTTATTCCATAGTTCTATGGCTTTCTCATCCATCCAGAAGGTCAATGAGCCGCGTTGCTTCAGTGCACTGTTGTACAGCTTCCAGTTGGTGATGTTGCCTTTCGCTTTACCCATGTTTGGTGACCCGACAGATATAGATACAGATCAGATCCGCGACTGCTGAGTTAGTTCAATCTGATTTAGGAAACAACGCCATTTATAACCAGTGTTTCTATATATCCCTGCAAGCTAGCAAGTGGAGTTCGTAAGTCATGAGATAAATCGGCAAGCAATGTCCTACGATCGCTATCAATTTGCTGCAGTTGAGAAAACTGCAGGTTGATGTGCTGCAACATGTCGGTAAATGCACACCCTAGGCGATGGATTTCATCATTGCTATCCCGACGCCATTTCCCCTGCTCGATTAATGCAATAGAGCGCTTAAAATCTTCACGTCTAAATTTTTCAATATCAGCAACCAATCCGTTTAATGGTTTGGTAAGAAATCGAAACAGCACGAGAAGAGCAATGAGTAAAAAAACCAAGCTTGAGACGACAAAAACAAAAAAAATGCGCGTACTCTGACTGCTACTTAAAGAGTTAATGGTTGAATCATATATTTCGCCACCCAGAATAATATAAAGAAACCCTTGGAGCTGATTAGCTTGATAAACGGGCGCAACTGAAAAAACTTTCTTCGCATCATTATCGCGAGGATCATCGCCAAAAACCGGTAAGGGAGCGCTGTTTTCAATCACACGTTTTAGCGGTGTAAGGTCGACATGGGAACGCTTAACTTTACCGGCTTCGGCGGAATAAGTGAGGATTTTGCCTGTAGGATCTAAAAAGTAAAACTCAAAGTTAGGCCCCAATACCATCAATGTATGGAAGAGCTTCTTTAAACTATCGTAGTTGTACTCGCCCCTGCTTAAATGAGGATTATCAGTCGCTAATTGTTCAGCAAGACGAAGATGCAAGGTTTGTTGCGTCTCACTACGAACCAATTGCTGCAGCTGGTTATTCAAATGAAAAAAAATGGCTAACAACAGCATAAATACTGCAAATAACCACAAGGCAATTCGCTGGTAAAAGCATAGGCTAAACAAGTAAATCAACCCCTTTAGGACTAAACTTGTAACCTACCCCCACACCGTTTGAACAATTTGCGGGCTGGTTGCATCGCGTTCAATCTTGGCCCGAAGACGATTGATATGAGAATTTACGGTATGTTCGTATCCACTATGGTGGTAACCCCACACAGAATCGAGTAACTGATTGCGGCTAAAGACTTGGTTAGGATGGCTGGCCAAATAAAATAGCAGATCAAACTCGGTGGCAGTTAAATCAACCGCTTGCTCGTTCAACAGGACTTGGTGATATTTTTGGTTTATCCGCAAGCTGCCAATAACTAATTTGGGCTCTTCTGGGCTATCCGCATCTGAATGCAGTTTTCTTACGATCTGAGCTTTTCGTAATTGGGCTCGCACACGAGCTCGCAACTCCCTAACACTAAATGGTTTAGTGATATAGTCATCTGCGCCGAGCTCCAAACCCAGCACCCTGTCTAATTCAGAGTTCTTAGAGGTAATAATCATAATGGCCAGATGAGGCTTACGCTCTCTCACTTCTCTACAAATGTCCAAGCCATTCATTCCAGGCAAAGTGACATCAAGAATTAGCAGGTTAAAATCACACTCTAGGGCCAACCTGTATCCCTCTGCACCGTCAACAGCTGCCACTGTATCAATGCCTAACTCTGCTAAATTTACCCGGAGTAATTCTGCTATATCGGCATCATCCTCAACAATCAAAACCGACTCTCTCATACCTGCATCCATATGGTTAAATGAAATCAACTACACATCGATACACAACATAGCCCGGTTTCAATTTGGCACAGGGGTTTTAAGGTAACTAAAACCGGGCAATACTTACTGTTGTATTCGAGCTATCTGAATTTTAGCGGTAGGATTGTCAAACTTGTGTTGACCCGATAACACAGATTCAAGCAAACCATCATCCGCAGATAAAACCCCTTGATGCACAGCAACAAAATTGACATCGTCTCTGACAGAATCAAATCCTACGCCACCATCGGCGGGTCCAGGTATAGTGCCTGCCATTTCCGAGTTCTTTTCTGTGCCTGCATCGAATGTCGAACTATAAAACGTGACACTCTGACCTTCGCTCAACGAGCTAATGTCATAAGCATCCAGACCGGTGAAAGCATCATTTGTATTCACTAACATGCTTACAAGAGACAGCTTGGCACCTGTTCCACTCTCAACTTCAACACTAAGAGTTTCACTCATGCCTGGCTGCAATAGCCCTACACCACTGCTATGAGCCAATACCATTGGGTCTACAAACAACTCAGCAGCATCACCACCCTCAGCCATTTTTTCCAAAGACACCGTGGCCGGCTGACCGACTTGCCACAAATTACCTGCACTGTGTATAACGACAGCCACTGGTGACATTGGTTGTGCGTGAGTTAAATTTGTTACGGTTACCTCATAAGACACGCTTACAGGCTCCTCGGTATTTGGATGCTCTGCGTTACTTCCATCATGACAACCGGCAAGCGCTAGTAAGGCCGACGACGTAAGCAATACCCCTTTAAAGCGGGATTTAACACCAATAATCATCATAACCTCCTAGTTAACGTTGATGGTGACCTTGGCAATGGGATTCAACCAGCGATGTTTGGAACTGGTGATATCGCTTATCCCTGCCTCCATGTCTTCATCACCAATGCTGCCACGGTGGATGTGAACAGTGTTGTTGTTTTCAACACTTGAAACCCCCGTACCACCGTTACCGATTAACGCTTCTAATGGCGGTGGAACCGGCATACCAGGAACACCAATTGCGCCACCACCACGGATTTCGTCGTTCGCTTCGGTACCTGCATCATATGCATTCAGGTATACAGTATAAGTACCTGGCTGCTCCGGAATTACCCAATCGTCCAAACCTATGAACCCATCGTTTGAAGGCAGGATCATGGCTACTAATGATAAAGAAGAATTACCAGCAGTATTGGTTAACGAAATTTCCCCCATCGCACCAGGAGCGGTTAATCCTTCGGTGTGGGCGTAATTCGCTCCAACGGCCTCACTTTGGGCTATTAGTCCGGCCAAAGAGCCGCCTTCGGCCATTTCCTGTAGTGCAAGAGATGCTGCCTGCCCAGGTGTAAACAACTGAGTTTCAGAGTCATGCGCTACAGCCAGCACCGGTGTAAAATAAACGCCCTGAGTTAAATTCTGTACCGAGACAGTTAAGTCGGCAGCATACGACGTGATGGGAAGGGCAAGTGCGCCCAGAGCAAATAGCTTTGATAGATTTTTCATCTCATTCCTCTTGTGATATTAAAAAAATCTCTTGTAGTCTCACGACCAGTTATCACAAAACAATCACGATACCGTTACGATTTAATCTCATTTCTAAAAAACCAATCCCCCCTGCAAAACTGTTCAGCGAGGCACAAATTAGAACTTGCCGGCGCCTAGGCCAGATCAACAAGTAAACAGATCGGTATATTTTTATATAGCAAACAATCACTTGTTAAATTCAGGCTATTTTTTCGCCAAAAACACTTGCCCAAAGTAAACCGATCAGTGTACTTTTAATTGGAATTCTAAGAGAGATTTAGTTTTTAGCTGAGATTTAGCCTCGATTGTCTAAATACTGAATTTAACTTTGATTGGCTTTAAGAACACCGAAGTCGGTAGATTCGGTCTCTTATCTCGCGGTTTATCTAGATAGTAGGTGATAAGCCTCTAACAAGACGAGCCGTGAGCAATAGAGAAAGAACCAATCTACCGCACACATTTTATGGATGTTAATTGCACGTATTTTGCGGATGAAGAATCAGATAAAACTGCCTTTACCTGCATTTAATACACTGTTAAGTATAGTATTAAAGCCACTATAGTCAGCCACGCTAGTGGACGATGTTTGGGCTTCTTTACTACATCCCTTAACAGTTAGGGAGAGAGAGCATGAACAGTTTGAATGAAATTTTAGATCAACATACTTTTTGCGCTGAAATTAATCACAATGGCCCGCTAAACGGCACTAAACACTTTGGACAAAACGGGCAACTGCATTTTTTGGTGTCGGGACAAATGCGTCTAATCAGATCAGGAAGGCCTGAAGTTTTAATGGATAAACCATCATTTGTTTTATTACCAAAGGGCGATACTCATCAGCTGGTAGCCTGTGGCAATCAAGCAGTTAAGCTCATCAGTGCCAGTATCTCTTTTAAAATATCGCGTACTTCTCTCATTGTTGATTCATTGCCAGAGCTTGTTTATCACCAGATTGATAAATCATGTTCTCTTTCAAACACAGTACAAATTTTATTCCGCGAGGTATTTAGTCAAAGGTTTGGCAAAGACGTTATTGTTAACAAGCTAGGGGAGCTTTTTATGCTGCAAGTGCTTAGATATGCAACCGAGCAAGGTAGCCTGTATGAAGGTGCATTAGCTGCAATGAATCACCCGCAAATGTGTAAGGTAATTGAAGCAATACACCACTCACCAGGTGAGCACTGGACATTAAATGAGCTGGCATCGATTGCCGCCATGTCTCGCTCTAAATTTGCTGAAGTATTTAAAAACCTAGTGGGTCAGACGCCAAATGACTATTTGACGGATTTAAGACTAGCTAAAGCACAAAAGTTATTACAATTAAACAAGCCAGTTAACTATATTGCCAATGAAGTGGGTTATGAACATGGCTCAGCCTTAGTTAGGGTTTTTAAGAAAAAACTTGGCGTTTCTCCTCGTCAATGGTTACATCAAACAAGTCAATCTAAGCCTTACGACTTGGCGGTACGTAGTCCAAACTAACCAGCACAGAGTAATTTAATGGAAAACATAGCAGACATCATAAGAAGTATGTCACTAACAGCAGAAGTCTTCTTTAGTGGGCGATTATGTGGAATTCAGTCGTTCTCTTCAGAGGGTAAGGGCCACTTGCATTTACTCAAAAAAGGTAATCTAACGGTCATCATGAAAGACG
This sequence comes from Agarivorans gilvus, assembly GCF_001420915.1. Classification (NCBI taxonomy): domain Bacteria; kingdom Pseudomonadati; phylum Pseudomonadota; class Gammaproteobacteria; order Alteromonadales; family Alteromonadaceae; genus Agarivorans; species Agarivorans gilvus. The sequence goes on from NZ_CP013021.1 coordinate 1,722,057, forward strand.
GCACCAAGCTGGTCATTGATAAACCATCTGTCATCTTTATACCTGGTGATATTGAGCACCGAATCCTGTCTGAGCAATCTGAAGGTGCAGAGATGGTGTGCGCAACACTAAATATAGAGTCGACCAATCGAAAACTATTTTTAGATGCCTTTCCTGCATTTTTAGCGCTTGATACCGATAGTGCAGCTTACATAGCAAGAACAGCTGAATGGCTATTTGAAGAGGCCTTTGGCCGCTCGGTAACGCGAAGTGTTGTAATAGACAAACTCAGCGAGTTGTTTTTGCTTCAAGTTATTCGCTATGTGATTGAAAATGATTTAGTTAAGGGCGGCGTATTAGCGGCGTTAACTAATCCGATGATGGCCAAAGTGATCTCTTCAATACATAGCCAGCCACAGGTTGATTGGACAGTTGACTCTTTGGCTGAGCTTGCAGCCATGTCACGTTCAAAATTTGCAGCCACCTTCAAATCAGTACTGGGAACCACACCAAACGATTATTTAAGTGACGTAAGAATCGCAATAGCGCAAGACATGTTAATTAAGAAAAAACCGGTCAATTTGGTAGCTAATTTGGTTGGTTATGAACACGGCTCAGCCCTTGCGAGACTATTTAGAAAAAAACTGGGCATGTCACCAAAGCAATGGCTCAAGCTAACAGACAGTCAAACTCAGCTTCCTATCAGTGTCCACGATAAAAATAAAACTAAAAAGGTATAAACCCGAGACGAATGGTTTCTTTTTATGCTCAAGCCCACGGTAAATTTAAATCAGCTGACAACAGCACTAATAATCAGGTTTAAATGAAAAGGACAATATCGTGAGCTTGTTACTAAAACTCCTTAAACAATATGACAATGTACTGGATACATTACTTCCATACCTTCAATCTCTACTCAGCATTAGTGGGCGCTTCTATGTTTCCTGGGTATTTTTTTCCTCTGGGTTAACTAAAATAGCCGACTGGGAATCCACACTGTTTTTATTTGAATACGAATACAGTGTTCCCTTATTACCCATAACTCTCGCGGCCCTTCTTGCTACTGTCGGAGAGTTAGTATTGCCAGTACTGTTGACCCTAGGCGTTGCCGCGCGGGTGAGTGCAGTGGGTTTATTTATAGTCAATATTGTAGCTGTAATTAGTTTAGAAGACTTAGCTCCGGCGGCCTTAGCTGCTCACGTTATCTGGGGCCTAATACTGCTTCATATTTCAGTTTGGGGAGCAGGAAAAATAACTGGGGACTATTTAATCATTCGCAGAATCCTGCGAAAAAAACAGGCTCAACTTTCAGCTGTATAATTGAACGTCTTTATGAAAAAGCCAACCATTAATGGTGAGCAGCCCATTGAAAATGCTCCGATTATTCAGCTTGATAACGGAGCATGCTGTATCCCACAACATTACTTAAGTTATTCTCATTCAGTATCAACCATTCAACAAATCATTAGCAACTGTGACTTTGACGACGATTACAAGATTTTCGCTGGGCAAGATTTACTTGGGCTATACATACAAATTGGCGTTGTCGGTTTTGATACTTATCAATCGCCACAAAGTCAGAAATCAAGGAAGATACTTTATGGAAGACGCTGGCGCATTGAGCCTTATTTTCCTACATCGGAGCTAATACAAACTATTTATTTAGCGATTAAAAAAGCGCGCGAGCATGAAGTTCGTGAGAGCTTAAAGTTGAATATTAATGGTAAATATAGCGCGCCTTTTAGCTCTCATCAGGATCTTCCCCTAATCTGCGATCAATTTGAGCACTTGGCATCAGCTGAGCAGGAGTATTCTTTTGCGGAATTCAGACGAGCAGTAGCAAAAATCACTAAATCAATTCGCTTTGATCATTGCTCTTTACGCCTAATCAACATAGAAAAGAGATACAAAGATCAAATTCTAATTGATGTTAAATTTGCGACATCAGAGTGGTCTGAGTTACCAGAAATCCACCATGCTTTTTTAACTATCATCATTAATAAGCCGAGTATTAACCTTTTCTTACACGAGCTGATGGATGCCATAATTAAACATAGTGATGATTATGTTGCAGAAAATTTTCACTACAACCACTCTCCTCGATTCAGTAAAAGTGCCAGTCCTTTGAAGCTTGCCGATCTTTCTCAACAAGTGAGGCGAAAACAACCACAGCAAGAACACTGCGAATTTTACCAGCGCCTTGCCCAACATAATGAATGCGTAGATAAACTGAGAGCTCCAACCCCGATAAGTAGTGAGTTCAGTGAAGGTATCGCAAAAGACAGAGCAATTCATGGTTAGGGCCTGTTGGCCCTTCAAGATGCTTTTTGCAGCTGTTTACGAGATGTTTATACTAAGCAGAGGCTTTGATATGCCGTTATTCTACCTGATAAGCTGATAACACATTGAAAGCCCCCACAAACACTGCCCGAAGGGTTCGGCCAACAAGCGCTAGGGAAGGCCTGGTTGCTTAGCCCACTCTCTGAATAATGACTAAGGCAAGATACCTTCTATGGGCAATGCAGCTCAAGCAAGGATAATGCAATTTGTTTTGCTACCTGGGCTGCATTTTTATTACTTGTAGTATGCGCATTAACAATTGCACCATCGGCTAACACTGCAAACTGCAAGGCTAAGTCGTGTTTATTTGCCAGTTGAAGCGGCTCTAGTAACTCTTCAAGATACTGAATAACCAGACGCTTATGCATCGTACAAATAACATGCACAGGATGATCTTGGCGAGGATATTCGGCAGAAGCATTGATGAACATACATCCTGAAAACTGAGGTGACTTGGTCCACTCTTCAATAGCATCAAAAAATGCCAAGGGCTTAGCAAACAAGGCATTTCCCTGTTGCTGGCTGGCAAATTTATTAACACCGGTTTTGATCATGTTTAAAAACTCATCATCACGCCGTTGCAGCGTAGCGATAACCAGTTCATCTTTAGACTTAAAGTGGTTATACAGAGTACGTTTAGAGATGCCTGCGTGCTCAAGCACGGCATCGATACCAGTGCCCTTGATACCCTCTCGGTAAAATAGCTGTTGAGCAGCCTCTACTAAATGCTCTCTTTTGCTCTTACGGCCTTTAGTCACATAAACCTCCTTTAAGTACACTGATTAGTATACCTAAGATCGAGTGCAAAGAAAGAAATTACTGACAGTTATTAGAGCTAAGACGACTATATATAAAAACAAAAAATGGTACACAGTAGCTGATTAGCGCGCGAACTGGATAAAATGGCTTTTGAGATGTAAAAGCATCATATTGGTTGATTAAAGTGATAAAACTGCCAACCAGCAAAGCAGTTTTTAAAGCATTAAAAAGAATGGTTTTAGATATATTTTTACGCCAATTTTCGTACACATAGTTGAAACTTTTACTCACCCTAATCCTCCAGCGCCTGCTCAATACCAAGCGGAAATTGGTGACCGCGGTAGAGAATTTCTTGCGCTTGAGAAATGACCACAAAAACAGGCGTGCCGGATACTCCATAAGCAGCAGAAATAGCACTTTCTTCATCAAAAATGATTGGATAATTAACCTGATATTCTTGAACGTAGTCATTAATTTTAGCGATTGAGTCATTAACCCCAACATTAATACCAATAACACTTATTTTTTCAGCATATTTGCTAGAAAAATCAACCAAGTTGGGTGTCTCTTTTTTACAATACGGACACCATGTTGCCCAGAAATATAGCATTACTGGCTTTTGTTCTAATACCTGAGACAGTGTAAGTTGCTCACCAGACAATGCATGCGATGTAAAGTTGCTTGCCCGCAAAGGAGCGGATGTTGACTCTTGGCCTACTACATCAAACCCCATAACACTCCATACAATGAACAAGAAAAATATAAAACGATTCATCACTTCCCCACTTTTTTAGTTAATACGTTTGTTAAAAGCTAAGTTAAAGCTCATAAGCTATTAGTTTCTCACCGTTACCTTTATGTATATGGAGCAATAAAGGCAAAGCTGAGACATAGTTACTTTGCCAAGCCAACAAGCCACTCATTTACAATTGAATCGGAAAGCCATGTTGAAAAATCAAAATCAGGAAAGCTGTCTAATAGCTCTCCAATTGGCTTACCGCGTTGAATGGAATTAAGCCAATCAAAATATTCTTTAGTTATTTCAACAACTCTTGGTCCACTGCCACTTTGCCATACGAGGTAATAGCCAGTTTCATCGGAATTAAAAACCTTATATAGCTGTTCTTCTTTGGGTAATTGCTCTTTGTCACCATTGCGGTGTAATCGCCACAAACCATATAGAGGAAAGTCGCTCGAGATCAGCGTTAATGAACGCTGAAGCTTAATCGCTACCTCTTCAACATGTTCATCTTCTAGCAAGGTTAACGACGCTTTATCTAATGGCTCGGCTACACTTCGCGAGGCAACTTGAAAAGCCCACTCTAACTCTGCCATTTGGCTTAAATAAGGATGGTCTTCATGTAACTCACTTTGTTGAAGAATGTTTGAGAACTCCCGCCCCCAATCAGCCCAGTCGCCTGTTACCGGCCTTTCTCTATCGATTAGCCGCTTAGCAAGAACGTATTGCGCCTGCTCTCCAATCATTTTATAAATTACTGGATAGCTTATTGATAAGCTGCGTGCAGCCGTCATGCGTAGATTGTTCTGGTAAACTCTCAGGCCAGCGTCTTGAGTTTCGGCCTGCTCACTAAAAATGTCAGTCAGTAGATGAGTTTGATATAGCAGCGCACTGTTACGGTTTGGATTCATTAGATCAATTCCGTCTTAAGTCGGTTCATCCACCCATTCGCTTTCCTCGCTTCGCTAATCAGTTCATCCCAGGCGGGTAAGTTATTGTCCCACTCGAGTAAAACCGCAGCTTCAGGAAAACGCTTAATGGCCTCATAGAAAAGTAACCAACATTCATCAGAAACAGCTTGGGCATGATCATCAACAATCATTGCTCCCGGTGCTGGCTCGGAGCTTCCAGCAAGATGCAACTCCTTAACCGCATCTGAAGGCACTTCTGTAAGCCATTGTTTTGCCACTTCTATTGGCTTACCTACAGGAAAGTTCTTGAAGTTAACTAATAGGTTGTTCAGATCAACCAATAACCCACACTGGGTATTTTCCACCAGTCGGCTAAAAAACTCCGTTTCACTAAAGTCGTTATGCGCAAAAGACTTATATGAAACGATGTTTTCCACAAGGATCTGGCGACCCAGAAGCTGCTGAACTCGGTCAACATTATCACTTAGCGCTTGCAGTGTGGCTCTATCAAATTGTAAAGGCAGTAAATCCCCTGCATGCACCGGTTCATTGGTTAAATTCCCCCAAGTAAAACAAGCATGATCGGAGATTAAAAATGGCTTTATTCGATTCACCAATCTAGCGAAGTTTTTCAAGTATTGGTCATTAATACTGACTCCAGAACCCAGCCCCATACTCGTTCCATGAATGCTTACCGGATACCTTTCAGCCACTTGGTCAAGTAAATAGCTTGTAGCACCACCTTTTGCGAAGAAATTCTCGGCATGCACCTCGACAAAATCGATGGAGGGGGATGAGGGTTCTAATGCAAAGTTATAGTGCTCGTGCCTAAGCCCAACGCCAACAGGTGAATTGCCTAAAGCTTCTAAGCTACTTTGGGTTAAAACCGTCATCTTTATTCCTCCATCGCAGCCAACTTAACTGTTGCGCTTTGTCTCTTGGTAACGCTTTTTAGCTTCGGCTTTCAACATGCCACCCATAGACTCACAACTCCCCTTGGCGACTAACTTCCACTCGCCGGGGTCGTTGTCGACTGTTGATTGACCTGCACAACTATGTGTACCAGCCAGATTTCCACAGTCGTTTTGACCAGCAGCAGCTACCCCGTAACACTTCTCTTTACCAGCTGCGTGTGCAGGTACTGTAGCGATGGTAGAAAAAGCCATAACTAATGCTGCTGCAGTTAAAGTACGTTTCTGATTCATAAGTATTTCCTCTTAAGTAACTAAATTGATATGTGAATCAAGCCATTGAGTAAGTTCGACATAACTGCCTGCTCCCACTTTCGTATCGAGACGCGTCTCTCTATCCAACAGAACCAAAGTAGGTACAGAGCGAATACCAAATCGTTGTGCTATTTCTGACTGTTGGTCGGTATCAACCTTAACGATCTTAACGGTACCGGCATAACCCTGCTCAATCATGCCAATGACTGGCTCAATCTGCTTGCAGGGGCCACACCATGTCGCACTAAACCACAGCATAACGAAAGGTTCCGCAGTCTGATTAAGTGCAATTGAGGTCCCCTTGTTATTAGGTTCCATGCACTGTTACTCCTCAGCGTTGGCTTCAGCAACAGTAAGGTCCTCAATACCATCCCAAACGCGGTTGGCGATTTTCAGATTTCCTGGAACGTCTTCAAGCCATTTCTTTTGAACAGTTTTATTTAAGTTGAGATAAAGCTTGTCACCTTTGATATAGAAAGCCGCAGGATCAACATCTAGCTTTTTGTTCAAAGCAACGCCCATTGCACAATAGCCGCCGAATTGTGGAGCATATTTGTCGGCATTGGCTTTAAACATGTCGCGGTTTTCGGCGCTAGAGAAACGGTAAATCGCTCCCTCGTGTGTCGCGGTATACTTGGCCGATCCTTCTACGGGTTTGTTGTTAACAAAGTACGCTACTGGGTCATAGCCATGAATAGCGACGTCGTTTTCGCCAAGGTTGACAGCAGAAGCGAAGCTTAAGCTACTAAAGAACAGTGAGCCAGCCAGGCCAGCCATTGCTACTAAACGTGAAATTTTCATACGGTGTATCCTTTTAATTGACAGGTTAATCGTTATTCCAAAGAGTCAGTTGGGTTATCAACTCTAGGTGCTAACTAAGTTAAGAGATCCTGAACATTCAAAGGAAACCGTTTCACCACAAATTAACGCCATTCGTCCAAACGGAGCAATCACTGTTGCATCTGCATAATTAAACCCTTTTGAACGAGTAAACATGATTACTATATTGAGGCCCACAACCATGCTGAAAGTACTTAGGCATAACGTGGCCACGTTGTCGCGACGCCAAGGACGAAGAGGCTTTCTGGCGCGCCATTAAGCGCGCCAGCTGCAAACAAGCATGTAGGCGGGTATCAGCAAAGGTTCACTAAATAGCACTAAGGTGTGGTGGTGTATTGAGTCTCTATCGCCATGCAACACCAAGGCCTTAATAAGCTAAAACTTGAGGTAAGTGGTAAGCACAGTTGGAAAGACAAACAAAGCTTATACACCCCCATCAGCAAGCGGCTTAAGCCGATGGAGGTTGGTCGCCAAGGTATGGGTGGGATAGCCGCAATATGCGCGCTTTACTCACGACGGCAAAAAGCGCAGTTCAAGCTCACAACTCAAGCTAAGCCTTTTTGGTAGCGAATAAATGGAGCCAATTTAAACTCATTGGACAGATCCACTCGTTTAACGCTAGGTGTTATTTCATGTTGCGACTGATAGGTCCAAAGGTAGTCAAAGCCAAGCTGCTTGACTTCATCTCTATCTAGCAAAATGACAACCTGAGTGATTTTAGCTAGCCGTATCGCCAGGTAGCATAAACCACATGGCTCCCCTGAGGCGAACAAGGTAGTTCCGGGCAGAGAGGTACATCCTAACTTTTCACAAGCTACTCTAATTGCTTGTATTTCGGCATGAGCCGTACAGTCATTCAATTGATTAACTTGATTAAGCCCTTCTGCTATACAGTCACCCTGTTGATTAACAATCATTGACGAAAAAGGTAAGCCGCCTTTTGCCACTTGTTGTTCTGCTAAAGCAATTGTTTGTTTAGCAAAATAGTTAATTTGCATTGTATCTAACATGTTTTAAACCTCAGTTTATTGGCTAACTGAGTAGCAACTTCATCGGCTTTAAATTCTGCTATGTGCAATGACTTCTGATGTCTATGATCGGCAAACTCCTGATACTCAGAGGCTATTTCGTGGATCTCTGTAACGCCTAAATATTTACTTAAAGTACGTAAATGTGGAACCAAATGACTAGAGGTTTCGTTTACCCCACCTTTTTCAAAGCCAAACTCACCACTAGAGGTAACTATAACCAACACCTTGCCAGACAATAGCGGAGCTAGAGGCCGATCTCCTCGGCTTAAATCAAAATCAAAGGTTTTGTTAATACGTATGATTTGATCAAACCAAGCCTTTAACTGCGCCGGCATTCCGTAGTTATACATTGGCGACGAAATAACGAGGATATCCGCTTTTTCAAGCTCGGAAATAAACTCGTCAGACTGCGCCAAAATCTGTTGCTGCTGCACAGTTCTTTGGTGCTCAGCGGTAAATACCGCTCCTATCCAATCTTGAGTAATAAACTGAGGTGGATTTGCGCCTACATCACGATAGATATAGTCATCTATTCTAGCTTGCTCATGAAGCTGAACGATCAATTTTTTGGCTAGTTTCTTGGAAATTGAATCGTGTTGTGGATTGGCATTGGAAACTGCTCTAACACTAGAGTCTATGTGTAAGATAACGCTCATTTTGGGTACCTTTAGTTGTTTAATCCGGCCTCCATTTTTGAGCGTGATGGAACAAATCACAAACGAGTAAAAATATTTACAGATGAGAAAAAATCATCTATTTTTTTAATCAATTGTTTAAAGAGTAACAATCATGCAAGTTTCTTTGCCAGCACTTAAAGCATTTGAGTCGGCGGCAAGGCTGGGCAGCTTTAAGGCCGCCGCGGCTGAGTTATCTATCTCTCCAACCGCTGTTTCTCATCACATCAATAAACTAGAGCAGCGACTAAGCGTGACCTTATTCACTCGCTCAGCAAGGAAAGTGACTCTAACAGCACTCGGCAAAGAACTCTCCACAGCCACTAGCCAAGGCTTTCAGTCTATTGAAATAGCGATCGATAAAATCACGGCAAAGGATAAACAAATCCATGTTACAACCACCTCGTCGTTTGCCGCTTTAGTATTAATCCCCACTCTTCAAGCGTTTTATAAGCAATATCCTGAGATTAAAGTGAATATAACAAGCGGAGAAAACATTGATGCCAACAACTTCACTTTACCTATTCGGCTAGGAGAAACAGACAAACAATCGAGCGCAGATGTCATCAAGTTTGAACAATTTAATCTGTTTTGCACGGCAGACACCGCGGCAAGGTTTAACCAAGCAGAGCGGCTAACAATCTACACCACCAATTGGAAAAATAGCAGCTTACCCAATGTGCCATTACAAGCATGGCTAGAACTCAACGGCTTACAAAACGAACAAATTCAAGTGAGACATTTCGACCAAGAACTATTTGGTATTCAGCAAGCTTTACTAGAAAACGCTTATGTGTTCTGTTCAAGAACGCTCACGCAAGGTTATTTAAAAGCAGGAGTACTAACTGAATTAAACACCCTAGCCATTAACTCACAGCTTTGTTACTACATAGCCAATAAAGAAAACCACCTTTCTCGGCATAACTTTATGTTCATAGAATGGTTGGAAAACATACTTAACAAGAGCTAATTTTCATCAAGCAAAGCCTAAAAGGGTGCCTTTATGTCGGTGATGCCAGCGCTCGAGCAGCTCTTGTACTGACCAAGACTCTGCTTGCTGTTTATTCACCGGCAGTGGCACATGAGTATGATTGCTCACCACCGCATAAGCGCAAACATCGATGGCGAAGACATCTGTCGGTGTAGGGTGGCAAATATTTCGCCGCGATTGTGGGAGTCTCGTTTATTTTTTTGAGGGAGCACTTAATCTCCCCTCTTATTCTTTCAAATATCCAAAGCTATAAGTTCAATAGAGCCGAAAAGTTTTTTCGGTTAACAGCGTATCGCCTTGATAAACGGCAAAATGCCACTCCCCTGCTTGAGCTTCCCATGGGGCGTTGTTTCCTAAATCAGATTGAACTAACTCAGCAGTCGCGGATCTGATCAGTATCTATATCTGTCGGGTCACCAAACATGGGTAAAGCGAAAGGCAACATCACCAACTGGAAGCTGTACAACAGTGCACTGAAGCAACGCGGCTCATTGACCTTCTGGATGGATGAGAAAGCCATAGAACTATGGAATAACACTGAGCGCAGTGGTCGTCGAGGGCGCAGCCAAACTTACAGTGACACCGCTATCGCAACTACGCTGATGATTAAAGGCGTATTCAAGTTACCACTGCGTGCTCTTGAAGGCTTCATCAACTCATTGTTTCGCCTGCTCAAGGTCGACTTAAAATCTCCCGATTACAGTTGTATAAGCAAGCGAGCAAAGACTGTTGAAGTCAACTATCGCCTACCTAGCCAAGGTCAAGCGGCTCACCTCGTTATCGATGCTACAGGTCTTAAGGTGTTTGGCGAAGGAGAGTGGAAGGTGCGTAAACACGGCGCTGAAAAGCGTCGAGTCTGGCGAAAACTGCATATGGCAGTAGATGCCCAGAGCCATCAGATAGTGAGTGCTGAGGTCTCGATGGACTGGGTTCACGATAGTGAAGTGTTACCCACCTTGTTGAGACCGCTGCGGCGCAAAGTGAAAGCAGTAAGCGCTGATGGTGCCTATGACACACGGCAGAGCTATCAAGAAGTACAACGTAAGAAGACTGTTGCACTAATCCCTCCACGCAAGAATGCAGGTATGTGGGAAGCGGGTCACCCACGGAACGTTGCAGTAAAAGCCTTGAAGCAAGGTGAGTTGGAAAACTGGAAACGGGACAATGCTTACCATCTTCGTTCACTATCGGAGACGGCGATGTATCGTTTCAAACAACTGCTTAGCGACAAGTTGAGTCTACGTTGTTACAACGCCCAAGTCGGTGAAATCATGGCCGGAGTGTGCGCGTTGAACAAAATGAGCAGGCTAGGTATGCCTGCTCGTCAGCTAGCTGAATAAAGAGGAAAACGCCTTGGGGTTACTGCATTCTTGGCTCTGAATTGATCAACAAGGCCTTCCCATGGCTCTTCTAGTAAGTACATATGGCAATGTTCAGCTTTACCATTCTTAAGACTTAGAGTTTTTTGTAGGGTGCTGTTGATAAACGAATGACCTTGTTGGTCGGTCAATTTAGGGTGAGTGTAGTGGTCAAGTAAAACTGGCCACGGTTTTATAGTTTTTCCAGTACAACTCTTCAGCCTGATTCGGTGGCAACATCTTGTTGTGCTGATGTGGCCTGACTTGGCTGAAATACCCTACGATATAATCCGTTATGGCGTGCTTGGCTTCTAAAAAAGTTCGGTAGCCTAGCTCTGGCATCCATTCTGTCTTCAAACTTCTAAAGAAACGCTCCATCGGCGCATTATCCCAACAATTACCACGGCGACTCATGCTCTGTTTGATTTGATATCGCCATAGCAACTGTCGATATTTAACACTCGTATATTGGCTGCCTTGGTCTGAGTGAAACATTAGTCCTTGAGGCTTACCTCTCAGTTCATAAGCCATCATCAGCGCCTTGCTAATAAGTTTACTGTCAGGGCTCAAAGACATTGCCCAACCAACAGGTTTCCTTGCATATAAATCCAGTACAACCGCTAAATAAGCCCAACGATTCCCAGTCCAGACATACGTGATATCACCACACCAAACTTGGTTAGGCGCATCCACCGTAAACTGGCGAGCAAGAACATTGGGTGCAACAGGATGCTCGTGTGTCGCTCGTTTATAGCGATGCTTTGGTTGTTGGCAGCTAAACAACGCAAGTTCACGCATCAAGTTGCTAGCGACATAACGGCTTAAGGGTGTACCTGTTTGCGTAACCATTGCTGCAATAGTGCGAGCTCCCGCAGAACCTTCACTCACTTCAAATGCTTCTCGAACTTTCTCTTTAAGCACAATGCGATTCGGTGTTTCGCCGACCGCTTCATCACGCCAATATTTGTAACTACTTCGATGAACACTGAATAGCTGACATAAATGATTAGCGGGAAAGCTCTCTTGAAGCCGATGAATTAACGCAAACCTTTCAGCTCGTCCGACATCAAGAGAGCGGAAGCCTTTTTTAAAATGTCTTTTTCCATTTCAAGGCGTTTGACCTGCTTTTCTAGCTCACGAATACGGCGTTGCTCATCCGTCATGGGTGTCGCCTTAGGTGATTCACCACGGCGCTCTGAGCGAAGTTGTCGCACCCATTTATCCATCGTTGAGTTACCCACGCCCATGGCTTCAGCGGCCTCACGAACGCTGTAATTTTGGTCTACAACAAGCTGGGCAGCTTCTAGGCGAAATTCGGGGCTAAAGTTAGGTCTTCTTGGTTTTGTCATTAGTTCACCTGTTTTGTCTCTGAGGTGAGTCTATCACCTCTAATCAGGTGGCCAAATTCACTATGCCACTACAGAGTAATCGTTTCTGTAAGCTGTAGATGTTTACCGCTAGCGTGAACATCAAAACAATAGCCGAAAGGCGTTCCAATTTTAGCTGAGATATCAGTAGTTTGCTCGGACAGAATTTTCAGATACAGACGCTGATATCAATGCTAAACAAAATATTCAAAAATAAATAATATTCTTTTCTCGAAACCAGATTATCTAGTACATGTGTTAGATTACATTTATTTTGCTGCCATATAGCGTTAATTAAACCTTAATATTAATTTAATTTAGCACTGCCATTCTCTCCGGAAACTTAATTTACTCGTTTCTCCTTAAACGGAGAAATCACTTTCTGTTATAGGGAAATAGTTTCGGTGACAATGATGAAAGCCTCTTTATTATTTAAAAAACATAATTTAGCCATATTCGTTGCAACAGCATTAAGCGTTGCGCCTTTAACTGGTTGCGATTCAGATGACGACGATTCATCTAATATACAAAGCGCCTCCTATACTCTACAACTTCTACATGTTGCCGATATGGATGGCTCCAATGCAACGGCACTATCCAATGCGGGCAACTTTGCCAGTAATGTTGCTGCTCTTACCGGAGAGTATCCGGACAATACGTTATTTCTAAGTTCTGGCGACAACTACATTCCAGGCTCTCGTTATGAAGCAGGGGCAGATATTTCAATGGAAAGTGTCGATGGTGTTGGCGTCTCAGGTGTGGGTCGTGCCGATATCGCTATGCTTAACGCGATGGGGCTACAAGCTTCAGCCGTTGGTAACCACGACCTAGATGGTGGCACCGCAGAATTTGCCAGTATCGTCGCAGCAGAAACCGCTGAGGATTCGGAATCAACAACAGACAGTTATGATTATCCGGGCGCTCAGTTTCCATACCTGAGCTCAAACATGATTTTTGCTGATGATGCCAACACAGCACCTCTGGTTACCGCTGATGGTCAGACCGCCAGTGATATTCCTAACAGCCTAGCAGCTACCACTATTATCGAAGTCAATGGTGAAAAAATTGGTATTGTCGGTGCCACGACGCCAACCAATGAAGTCATTACCTCTACTGGAGATATTACCGTTTTGCCTGCAAGCGATGCGACCAATGAACTAGCTGCAATCATCCAGGAAAAAGTTGATGCTCTCACCGCAACTGGCATTAACAAAGTTATCCTTCTGTCTCACATGCAAACTATCGCGATCGAAAAAGAGCTTGCAACGTTACTTAAAGATGTCGACATCATCGTTGCTGGTGGTTCTAATACCCTGCTAGCAGATAACACAGACCGCTTGTGGGCCGGAGACAGCGCTGCCGACGACTATCCTCTTATCCGTCAGGATGCAGACGGTAAAGATGTGGCTATCGTAAACGTTGACGGTGACTACAAGTACTTAGGTCGTTTGGTAGTAGACTTTAATGAAGATGGCGATCTTCTGGTCGATACCATCAATAGTGACATCAGTGGTGCCTATATCAGTGACGATGAGATGGTGACTACACTGGGCGGAACACCTAACCAAGGCGTAGATGACATTGTTACTGCAATGAACAATGTTATTGTTGCTGCTGAAAGCAATATCATCGGGCACACTGCTGTCTACTTGAATGGTATTAAATCACAAGTACGTTCTGAAGAAACCAACCTAGGTAATCTCACTGCTGACGCTAACCTATGGTATGCGCAGCAGGAAGATTCGGAGGTGGTCATTTCTCTGAAAAATGGTGGTGGTATCCGAGCTTCAATAGGTTATGCTGCTTATCCCGCTGGCTCTACTAGCGCAGAAGATCTCGTTTATTACCCACCTGCCGCTTATCCTGATGCGGGTAAAGGCGCTGGCGACATTTCACAATATGATCTCCAATCCGCCTTGGCGTTTAACAATGCATTAGCCATTACCGAGCTCACCGCTACAGAGCTGAAAGCACTAATAGAACACGGTGTAAGTGATATTGACCCAACGGATGCTAGTGGCTATGGCGGTGGTAAATTCCCGCAGATTTCCGGTATGTCCTTTACTTTTGATGCCAATCTGGATGCAGATTCTCGCGTGACGATGTTGTCTGTCGACACTGATGGTGACGGCACTTATGACGACACCATTGTCAGCGATGGCATATTGGTGGGTGATACCAGCCGCACCTTTAAGATGGTCACTCTTAGCTATCTTGGCGAAGGTGGCGATGGCTACCCATTCACTTGTACTCAAGCGACTGAAAGTGACCCATGTAGCAATATGGTTTACCTAGAAGATAATATGACCAACGACCCGGCGAAATCAGACTTTGCCTCATCAGGAACTGAGCAAGATGCATTTGCTGAATATCTTCAAGCTAATTACCCAGATTCGGAATCATCTTACAACATGACTGATGATATAGAGGATGAATCAGTCACAGACTCCCGAATTATCCGTACCAATTAATTATGTTAAAGCCACCTAAATTATAGGTTGTCTCTTATACACAAATCCCTGTTAAGCAATTAGCAGGGATTTTTTTGAACTTTTTCAGCTGGTTTTAAGCCGATCTTCATACGTATTTAATAGCAAATAGGCGTCATGGGTAACTGTCACTTAGAATCGGCTGAGGAACAATTTGGCTATGCTGATTTAGGCGATCCCAGACGGGCCGCTCGTCCGGTAAAGTTATCATAAGCTTTAGCTCCCCCCCGAGGAAAGCTGCTGCTTCATGTGCAAACGCCAACCAGCCACCTAGCTCTAAAAGTAACAAAAACATCAGCATAAAAGTATGCAAGCCTTTGTGGAAAGTTGGAAGGGCAAGAAAACTGTGTATAAGCACAGTACATATCCGCAAAAGTAGAAATATTAAGGGTACATAGGCTTAATAAGAGTAGCTTTGAGGGAGCTGTAACACATAAAGGGAAAAAACGTTTCACCCTCGCTAGCCAAGATTGTGCTTTTAAATCCCATCATCTTCGCCGAGTAGCGCAAATGAACAAGGGGAGAAGTTGAAGTCTGTTTGAGCAAAGCGAGTTACTTCAACGCCCTTGTGAATGCGCAACGCAGGATCTAAGAAGATGCGGGGCAGCCTTTCTTTTGCTTCGTTTTCTTTGGCTGGTTCAAAGAAAATGACGTCGCCGTAGGCAAAAGCTTTTATCCCGTAACTAACACAGAATGGGGCAAAACCTTCACACTCTCACTAGTCAAGGTTACGCTTTTAAACCCACATCTTAGCCGAGTAACGCCTTTGACAAGAAATTAAGTTGAAGTCTATTTGAGCGTAGTGTTTACTTCAACGCCCTTGGGAATGAGGTGAAAGCTTGGCTCTAAACAAAGCATTGCTTTGTAAGCTTGAACACAGGGTCTAAGAAGATACAGCGTGGCCTTTCTTTTATATAACTAAGCTTTGGCCAGCAAAGCTTAGTATATCGCCGTTAGGGCGAAATTCTCACTAACAGCGCCATGCAAAAGTAAATGATATAAACCAGACTAATAGCCTCCAACGGCAAAAATAAACAAAAAAGGCGAAGCATTAGCGCTTCGCCTATAATCACAACCGGTTGAAAATTAAGATAAATACTGGATAACCAGCGTTTAAGTCTAGTCTTTTAACTCTTATTCACGACGAGTACCAAACAAGTGGCATACTGTCTTCGGCTAGCTGTTTTACCATTTGCCATAGATACTAAACCTTGTACCTTTGCCTAGCACTTAGCCGCGATATTATTGTGTAAAGTTAAAAGACACTGCTTAGTCTCACTGGCTAACCCAGCATTTCAATCAGCTTAATACCTCAGCTTAGTTAGACTTTTTTCTTCCAAGAGAACTGTTCAAACAGTGGTCCCACGGGTGTTTTTGCAACATGGTTGGTGTAATTGCTAATCACTTTTTGCGATAGTCCTAGGATCACTTCAAGTACTTGTTGTTGACCATAGCCTGCTGCAAAAAACGCGTCCATTTGTTCTTCCGACACATTACCGCGCTCACGCACCATCGCTAAGGTAAAGTCATGCAGTGCTTGTAGCTTGGCGCTTGGCATTGCTTCTTCGTTACGCAGCGCTTGCGTTAAGACAGGGTCTACTTTCATTGAGTGTGCAATAGCAGTATGAGCAGGAACACAAAAAGTACATTCGTGTTCAACGTTAATAGTTTGCCAAACCACCGTTAACTCTTCTTCATCGAACGAGCTGTTCATAAAAAGTTGGTGAAGTTGTTGGTATGCCTTAAATGTTTCTGGAGACTCCGCCATTACTGCGTACAAGCCCGGCACTGCCCCCATTTGTTTCACTGCACTTTCCAGCATGGGTTTACTTTTAGCAGGTGCAGTTTCTAATGTGTGAAATGTAAATTCGCTCATTTTTGTTACTCCAATTATTACTCAGTGTTTACAGAATTAAGGAGACACTAGTTGGTGTTCCCCCATAGAAAAGCGCAGTGCCCTCGTCGATGAAGTGAACTATACCCCACACCTGAACGATCGTTCAAGCAAATATTTGAGCGATCGTTCAATTATTTGCGTTATTAGATATATCCTATTGATTTTATAATATATATTTTTCTATCATTTTTGTTTTAATAGATAAGCCCTGTGAAATACAACTTTACCTCAATCAATGCCAGCACTATAATTGAACGATTGTTCACAATTGAAGTTACTAGGCCTTATCATGGCAAAGAGCGCAAAATTTGACCGCCAAGAGGTGGTAGACAAAGCGACCAACCTGTATTGGAAAAAAGGTTTTCACGCAACATCAATGCGTAATCTACAAGACGAAATTGACATGCGACCGGGGAGCATATATTCGGCATTCGGAAGCAAAGAAGGATTGTTTAAAGAGACACTTCGCAACTATACGGATATAGGATTAGCGCAAATTAAACGTTTAAGGGATGAGTACGACAATCCTGTCGACGCTTTGAAGGCGTTTGTTAAATTACAGGTTATTGAAACGCAAACCGATGCACCAAACGGTGTATGTATGCTTACAAAAACGATGGGGGAATTAACCCAGGAAAACCAAGAATTGTTAGATGTGACTAAAGCCTGCCTTGCTGAGATCTCTGATGAGTTTGTTAAGTTGATTAAAGAAGCCCAAGCACAGAATATTATTGATGCTAGCCGGGATCCTGAAGAATTAGCGACCCACGTACAAATCCAAATTACTGGTTTGCGCACCTTCGCCAAATTGAATAGCGACAAAGCTCTGCTTAACGCTAAAGTTGACGACATTTTTCGTCATCACCCGTTTGCCTAAATTTGTAATGTGAGAGTAAATAACAATAGCGTATTGAATAAGCGATAGGGAACAGACATGCCGGCACAAACCATTTTGTTTGACATTAATGAAACGGTGCTCGACTTAAGCATACTTAAACCCAAGTTTCTCAAATACCTTGGCAACGAGAGTTATATGAGCACTTGGTTCTCTATTTTATTGCACTCATCCACCGTGTGTTTGATTACCGAGACTAACAGTGATTTCAAAAGCCTAGCCTTGGCGGCCTTGAAGACGCTAGCAGGCCACCTCCATAAAACCATCACCGATGAAGGCTATCAGGATATCTTGAGCACATTTTCTTGCTTACCCGCCCATGACGATATTAAACCCGCGATGAAGGCACTTAAACGGGCCGATTTTAGATTAGTGGCATTCTCCAATTCTTCATCTGAACTGCTCAACACTCAGCTATCTTTCGCTGGTTTACAGGACTTTTTTGACAACATCATTTCTGTAGAGCAAGCCAATACCTTCAAACCGTCTAAATCTGCTTATCAATTTGCCCTACAACAACTACAAATTAGGCCGACTCAAGCACGGCTGGTAGCTACTCATGACTGGGATACACATGGCGCGCTTAGCGCTGGCTTAAAGGCAGCCCACATAAATAGATCTGGAGCGCCATACAACTCACACTACCTTCTACCCGATATACTGGCTAACAGCATGGATGAGATAGCACAACAAATTATACTTAAGGAAAAGTTATAGGCCTTATAAACGTATTACCAAACCTTAATACTCAACTAACGCAGAAGAAAACAACCCGCACATCAACAATAAGAAACTAACTAGCATCAACTTGTAGATTTTCTGGGTTTTTGCGTCAATAAGCTTTCTTTTTTCAATCAATCCGAACCTTTTAGCGTGCCTAATGCTCATGAATACTGTTCCATATTGCAATACTCCTTGAACAGCTAAAAAAATGTTTAGTGAAAATATTCTCTGACCGTCTAATCGTTCTTCTATCTCAATTAAACTTGTGTTCATAAGTCTTGCAACGATCATTAGCCAAATAACAAAGCCTAGGCAGCTAAAAGCAAATAAAGACAGGAAAAATGTTTGTATTGATGACATATATGAACCTAAAGGAAACTTGAACTATTAAAATCTTTGTAATACAGAATCTTACTATTCCCTTCCATCTTATAAATTGATTCACCTAATGCCTTGCCTGGAGAGCTTAGAGCCTTTGCCCCAATAACGCCTCCAACCCCTCCCGCTGCAATCGCGCACCAAAAAAAGCTTGTACCAGCTGGGTAAGCCAAAAATGACAGTGCATACTCCCCAAGTTGCTAATGAACCTCCACCAACGCCTCCAAGAACACCACCAACTGCACCACCAGTCTCAACATACTTAGATTTAGTACAAGCTTCCTTATCATCTTGCTGACAAGCTTGGGCGATATTAGCACTAGCCTCGACTCCAGCAAGAGCTATTCCTATGTAACCAACCCGCTTTAAATTACCAGCCACTTTAGCAATCTGTTGATATTGCTTACTTAGCTGGGGCATGGTGTCTGTAACAGCTCCAACTTTCTGCCATTGGTATACGATACTTTTTGTACTAAGCCCAAGGCTAGATTTTAAGTTTCCAGCTACCAGACCTGCACCAAGTTTCGGTTGCATCACCCTACTGAGCGCTTTATCCAAACGAACAAAAAGCTGTCTTCTTTTTGCTAGAAATGCAGGTGATTTTAATTTCCCATTACTGTTTAAGTCATTAGCATAAAGATAATCAATTTCTTTAAGTATAAGTTTGACTTGACTAACATGAGCATTCCAAACGTTATTACTGTTACCTAATAGCAGGCCATTGTATCTAGCGATATCTTCAAGAGTTTGGTAGTACCGCGCCACCGTTTTTCTTTCTTCTTGGCTCATGTTCTTGCGAATTTTTTCTATTTTCATCGCTTCTTTATAAAAGAACTCTTCCTCTAGTGTGCATTGAGTCGAATTTGGGGGACTAATTAAGACGACTTGTCCTACTTGCGCAATACCACCAGTAATGTGACGATTTACACTTAAGAAGTGTTGAATAGTGGCTTCAGAGGGAGCTTTATACAACTTTAGAATTAACGAATCCAAAGATGTCAATTCTTCAACAATATGAAAAACATATCCATCTGGTATATCAAGCTTTTGAGTCGTTCCCATAAAAAGTGTTCCTTCACTAATTTATTTATTGAGCTTTTTATCATAAAAAGATAAGCATGTACATGAAACCGAAAATAGTTTGAAATAAACCAATAATCTAAATACAACAACCTCTTCATCATTAAGCAGCCTTGTTAAACAATTCAGCGCATAAAGTGCAGCCCACCATGGCCTTCCCCATTTTATCGAACTAGCCCAGCACAACTGCCTGGCGTACCCTTTTACCTCCAGCAATACCCTTGCCCATTGGTCGCTCTCATCGCCAGATGGCGACAAACATACGGTGATTTTTGAACCTAAAGGTAATGCCGTATTTAACGACGACGCCAGCATGTTGCAAGCGGCCATGCAAGGTGTGGGGCTAATCAAACACTTAGACTTATGGGTAGTAAAACAGCTTAGAGAAGGCAAGTTAGAACGAGTTCTCACGAAGTGGTACAGCCCCTCCCCAGGGTTTTATCTCTACAATCCTTCTCGTGAAAATATGCCACGCAAGATCCGCGTATTTATGGATTTTTTAATAGAAAAACGCGAGCTGCTTAAACGCCACCAAGGCTAAGTTTGCTAAATCGGTAAAGTCATAATTGTGAGAGGCTTTGATAACTCCCACAGATTGAAATTACTCAGTGATCACATGTCATCTGCCTGTTGTTATGACACTGAGCCTGGAACTCATTTGTGGACATAAGTTACTTAGTGTAAAAGTACTATTTGGTAACCTTCGAATTAGAGTTTGTAGAGGTAACGTCAGAGATCAGCGGCGGCTAAGCAGTCCGTCTGAATCATCTTGTTGGGCGTGATTTGCACAAGGCTTCATACCCTCCTTCATACAATGAGCATCATGCGACTCCATTCTGGCCAAGAATCTAGGCAAAGACACTCCCTCAGGCAGCGTCAAAGACCACGGTTTCTCAGGAACAGTAACCAGTGTTTTGCTGTCACCGTCGCCAACAACGTGATGCAAAAGAATCCGTTCTATTCGCCGATTACATATCCCAATAACATCCATGAGATACTCATCCATCGCATCCATGACCTTTGCCAGGACGGCGTGAGCATCCTTAACATCCCAAACCTCTGGATTCTTGGCAATTCCCAATCCAGACCATCTCTGAGAAACACCTATAAAGTAGGCCTCCCCCTCCTTCTCAACATTAGTATTCTTTGATCTCTTCGGGTGCACATAATCGTTACGTAATTTTGTTAGATCAGCAAATACCTGGGCACATCTGCCACCGCGCGAAAACGACCCTTTGTTTGAAAGATCAGCGCATAGTTCGAGCTTGGCCATCGTCGTCAGCTTCTCAAGATCATTCTGAAGTGACGAACTCATCCCCAATTCAACCAAGAGGCTATTTGCTAGAGATTCCACCATAAACGGGGCGTGAATGATAGAAGACCTGGCAATCGCGTTTCTGACAACTAGGGCCTGATCATCCGCGGCCCACAATAAGTGCACAGCAGTCAACATGAGTGGAAACAAGGGCTGTATCTGAATGTGCATTGATCGCCTCGTATGCCCAACGTCCACATAAAAGGCCGACCGACAGGGGGGCCAGCGCAACGAAGTGGAGCATTTTTTGATGTGTTTGTTAGGTGTTTTCATTGTTTATTGGCGCGAAAGCATTATAGCTTGGATTATTTTCGCCTGAGCCCATCTGGAAAAGGTATTGTCCACTTCCCCTAAAATGACACAAATTTAAATGGAGTTTTCTACACTCATTAACGTAGGAGAACGCCATGAAAAAATCACGCTTTACCGAAACGCAGATCGTCAACATTCTCAAAGAAGCTGACGCGGGGATGAAGGTCGAAGATATCTGTCGTAAACACGGAATGAGTAACGCCACGTACTATAAGTGGAAATCTAAGTACGGTGGCATGGATGCTTCTGAACTCAAGCGAGTCAAAGAGTTGGAAGAGGAAAATTCGAAGCTGAAAAAGTTATTTGCCGAAGTCAGTTTGGAAAACCATGCGATGAAGGAACTCTTCGCAAAAAAGGGCTGGTGACAGCAGAAAAACGGAGCTGTGCCCAATTATTGGTCGGTGCCGGCTTGAGCATTCTGAAAGCCTGTACCTTGGCTGACATCAGCCGTTCAAGTTATTACCGGCCATTAGTCGATTGGCGTCAAAGGGATGCTGCTGTCATTGATGCGTTGAATTCTGAGCTTAAGAAGTCCCCCAGAGCGGGCTTTTGGAAGTGCTTTGGCCGACTGCGTTACAAAGGGTATCCATTCAATCATAAGCGCGTTTATCGCGTGTATTGCCAAATGGGACTCAACCTTAAACGGCGGGTTAAACGAGTATTACCGAAGCGAATTGCGCAACCATTACAGGTTGAAGCGAAAGCCAACTATCAATGGGCCTTAGATTTTATGCATGACGGACTTTATTGCGGGAAACGCTTCCGCACACTTAATGTAGTAGATGAAGGTACGCGGGAATGCCTTGCCATTGAGGTAGATAGTTCATTGCCAGCAGAGCGCGTTGTACGCGTACTTGAGCAAATTAAAGCTGAGCGTAGTCTACCGGTTCAATTACGAGTCGATAACGGGCCTGAGCTTATCTCGGCAAGGCTGACAGATTGGTGTGAACAGCACCATATTCAACTGGTTTATATCCAGCCAGGTAAGCCTCAGCAAAACGGATTTGTGGAACGTTTCAATGGCTCGTTCCGTCGAGAATTTTTGGATGCGTATTTATTTGAATCGCTAGAACAAGTCCGAGAAATGGCTTGGTTCTGGCGTTTGGATTACAACGAAGAACGAACCCATGAAAGTCTCGGTAATTTGCCACCGGCTGCTTACCGAGCAAAACTGGAAAACTCTACTTTAGAACTGTCTCATTAATGGGGAAGTGGACAGTATAGATTCCGATCTCCAACTAGCTTGATGGTATGAGCATTGAGAAGATTGACCACTTCCATACGCCATTTTGGCAGAGACGATTGATAGTAGTCATAATCTACTTTTGAGCCAAATGGGTTGTCGGAGTGCAAAATTGCTCCGCATTTTTCATAAACTTTTACGAAGTTTTCCTTGGTCAGATAATCATCAGGGCGATCATCCCAATCCATTTGTACGCCTGCCGTTTGGCTTGGCCTTTGAATTATTGGTTTTGGATAAAAATCTGGATTAACTCGGCCCATATCTTTAAGCATTAATGATGCATTCCAATACTTAGAGAATTCTGATGCTGTTTAGAAAATTCATCGAGATTAGCGACCAAAGAGCCAAAAGCTATTAATTCAAGAATTTTCCTAAGCTGTAAGCATGAACTTTCGATCGTAGTAGGCACATAAAACGCGTGGGCCTGCTGAGAAAGAAACGCGTCAATAACTTTTGTTCTTCGCTTTATTTCAATAAGAAGTGCTCTGTATTTATCTTGCGCTTGAGCCATGCGTACACCTAACAATGTATTACCCGGACTTCTCATTAAACCCCAGCCATTTTTACCTAGGTAAAACTCATTCCAAGTAAAATTAATTAATAATGACAATAACTTACCAGCAAAAACTGAAGTTTCACAGCAATTATTGATAAAAAACAAAGCGAGAATAGATTTACCGCGCCAGATTTTGGCGCGGTAAATTTAATGGCATCACAACAAAACTTGTAAACTCATAAAGTTGTAAAAATAGGCAAAAACGTTTCACACTCTCGACAGTCAAGATTACGCTTTTCAATTCCCTCATCTTCGCCGAGTAGCGCAAATGAACAAGGGAGAAAAGTTGAAGTCTGTTTGAGCGTAGTGTTTACTTCAACGCCCTTGTTAATGAGGTGAAAGCTTGGACTTATCTATAACACACTGAAAAACAGTTATGATCATATATATTCGAGTTGGAAACCGTCCACACCTCCAACTCATTGGTTTACATCAATTTCAAAAATCAGTTACAGCTATCCTAGTTGGAAACTAACGGCACTTCGTACATGAAGGAAATCAAGTTAGAAACAAAACTCAACACTTTGAAATTTATGCATAATCAGCTGGAGCACCAGCGAGTAAACCTTCCGCAGCAGCGCATTATTAAGCATTTTCCTTAGCCTTAATAAAATAACTATTTTCTAAATATTTATACCACTCTTCAAATGATTCATCCTCCCTCTGAGGATAGAACTCCTCACCATTTCTAAACAGCTTGCCACCTATCAAATAGTGAGAGACTCTTATAGTGTAGTGGTCAAGTAAAACTGGCCACGGTTTTATAGTTTTTCCAGTACAACTCTTCAGCCTGATTCGGTGGCAACATCTTGTTGTGCTGATGTGGCCTGACTTGGCTGAAATACCCTACGATATAATCCGTTATGGCGTGCTTGGCTTCTAAAAAAGTTCGGTAGCCTAGCTCTGGCATCCATTCTGTCTTCAAACTTCTAAAGAAACGCTCCATCGGCGCATTATCCCAACAATTACCACGGCGACTCATGCTCTGTTTGATTTGATATCGCCATAGCAACTGTCGATATTTAACACTCGTATATTGGCTGCCTTGGTCTGAGTGAAACATTAGTCCTTGAGGCTTACCTCTCAGTTCATAAGCCATCATCAGCGCCTTGCTAATAAGTTTACTGTCAGGGCTCAAAGACATTGCCCAACCAACAGGTTTCCTTGCATATAAATCCAGTACAACCGCTAAATAAGCCCAACGATTCCCAGTCCAGACATACGTGATATCACCACACCAAACTTGGTTAGGCGCATCCACCGTAAACTGGCGAGCAAGAACATTGGGTGCAACAGGATGCTCGTGTGTCGCTCGTTTATAGCGATGCTTTGGTTGTTGGCAGCTAAACAACGCAAGTTCACGCATCAAGTTGCTAGCGACATAACGGCTTAAGGGTGTACCTGTTTGCGTAACCATTGCTGCAATAGTGCGAGCTCCCGCAGAACCTTCACTCACTTCAAATGCTTCTCGAACTTTCTCTTTAAGCACAATGCGATTCGGTGTTTCGCCGACCGCTTCATCACGCCAATATTTGTAACTACTTCGATGAACACTGAATAGCTGACATAAATGATTAGCGGGAAAGCTCTCTTGAAGCCGATGAATTAACGCAAACCTTTCAGCTCGTCCGACATCAAGAGAGCGGAAGCCTTTTTTAAAATGTCTTTTTCCATTTCAAGGCGTTTGACCTGCTTTTCTAGCTCACGAATACGGCGTTGCTCATCCGTCATGGGTGTCGCCTTAGGTGATTCACCACGGCGCTCTGAGCGAAGTTGTCGCACCCATTTATCCATCGTTGAGTTACCCACGCCCATGGCTTCAGCGGCCTCACGAACGCTGTAATTTTGGTCTACAACAAGCTGGGCAGCTTCTAGGCGAAATTCGGGGCTAAAGTTAGGTCTTCTTGGTTTTGTCATTAGTTCACCTGTTTTGTCTCTGAGGTGAGTCTATCACCTCTAATCAGGTGGCCAAATTCACTATGCCACTACATTTGGCTCATCACCAAACCTCTGAGCAAGTTCAACTATAACCGGGTTTTCTTCGGTGATTTCCTCTAAAGAGAGCAACTGAGGGTCGTAAGACCTTGCGATTTCATACAATCGCTCTTTACTATCATTTGTCCACTTCATAAGTCCTCCCACTGAAAACTCTTTAGCTGTCTGTTATCACAAAGCATTATTTTGCTGCGCTATCATGCCTTAAAGCACTCTGTATACATACTAACCAGAATCATTTGATTTGCAAGAGTGTATTTATACAGTTTATAATGATGCTAGGAATCAAATTGAGGATCTCATTGTGAATAAACTTGAACTCGTGGACTTTTTGTTAATGTTTACAGGGAAAGTAAATCGAAATGAGTTGATGGAAATTGCAGACATTTCTATTGCTACAGCAACCAGAACACTGACGCAATACAGAGAAACGTATGCAGATAACATCGAATATAACATTGGAAAGAAGCGATACGATGCCACTAGGCAATTCAGCCCAGCTTTTACTCATAATTGCATAAGCGCACTTAAAGCAATGGCCTATGGCCAACGCTTAGAGCCCACAAAACTGCTAACAACAATAGGACCAGACTCAATCGCTTCTATTGATGTGAGTCTAAATACAGATTTGGTATCCAAAATATGTAGGGCTATATACGCTGGGCACGCCTTGAAAGCTGCCTACGTATCGTCAACAGAAAATTACAAAAACCGAGAGCGACTTATTCTCCCAACTGCCATCTTTGAAAGCAGAAATAATTGGTATGTAAGAGCATGTGACTTAAGCGATAACACTACTTATAAAAACTTTAAGTTAATACGATTTAATGATGCAAAAACAGCTGAATTCAATAAAGAAGTACCTGATGACATTGAATGGCGAAGTAAGGTCACTTTAACCATTGGACCCCACATCAAACATCCAAATCCAGAAGCGTTAAAACTCGATCTCGGTTTGCTCGACAAACCAGTTGTCAATCTCATTGTGTCTGAAGCCTTAGCAGGATTTGTTTTAGCTGAGCTTGGGGTGGACTCATCAGCCAATTCAATTTTAAACCCATTTCACTTTCAATACTGCTTATTGAACAGGTATGAATTAGAAAACTTAAATTCCCTAATACTGGCCCCAGGGTTTAACGAAAAATAAACAAGCACATGATTTACGAGTAAAATTAAACGTATCAAATAACACGAACGGCACTGGCTATTAGAAAATTCATTTGAGATACATTGCTAAAATACTTTAGCATGTGATTTGTACAGACAACTCTCAAAGTCGCTTTTGGGCTTAACTTCTGGAAACTATTATTTCAACAGCCACTATTCAAAGGAACTCTCAAAATTTTTACCTGAAACCGTTTAGGGCAAAAATGTGATAAAAAAAGGCGAGCCATTCGGTTCGCCTTCTTATTTAGTTAGTTTCCAACTTCAATTGCAGTTTCCAACTTTGATTACGCGGTTTCCAACTTCAATTGTCGTTATCAAGTTATTTTATACTCTTACCACCCTTCCATCGGCAAGCATGAGCAAAATAAATTCCTATCCCCAAAAACATCGTCGATGCGATTAACCGTGGGCCAGAATTTGTTTTGTTTTACCGCTTGGCTGGGGAATACCACCAGTTCGCGGCTTCTTCTATCTTCTTAATCCATATCCTTGAACATACAAGCCGGCTCACCAATCGTTGCCTTGGTAATAGGTATTTGACAATCCAAGTAATAGGACATCAAGTCTAAGGTCACTTCTAAACCCTGAGCTGTAAATTTGGGAGAAAGATAGTCTACCGCCGCAGCGTCTGTTCTTACGTCTACGGAGTTTCCTTGCTGATCTGTGTAATTACACAGAGTTTTTGAAGCACCAGTACTTTCTAAGCTCAGGGTAATACATGGTTGTTCTTCTGTGTTGTATCTTAAGTAGCTTACGGTTTCATTTCCCACAATTCCAACCAGCTCATCTCTTGCTTTCAAAACTTCATTGTCTTGAGTACATGCTGCACCAGAAAACAATACTGAGCTAAACGTAATAGTTTTTAATAGATGTTTCATGGCGTAACCTGAGCTGATGAAGCGCTAGAAATTGAATTGGCGAATTTACTCCGAGCTTTAAATCGCTCGTAGGGTACTAAAGCCCATTTAGAACGGTCATTAAACAACAACTTCAAGGCTGCTATATCCCCTTGAGCTAGAGGTTTTTGTAAAAACTTTCGGGTTACACTCGAATAATCTCCCCGATACGTTAAATCAATAAATAGTTCTAATAGAGAACTAGGTAAAGCCCCCCAATTAACAGAGCCATAAGCTGCAACGGTATCTGCTTTTTTGCATATACGAAGTACTGTTTTTTCCTTTTCTCCATATGCAATATTAAACAGCGCCAATTGAACCTTGGGGCTGACTTCAAAATCTAAAAGGTCGTTGGTGATGATGAAGTCTTTCGCAGCCTTTCCTTTTAATCTAGCACCAGCAGCTACTTTCATAGCTTCTATAGAGCCGATGCCAGCTTTCATCAGCTGGGAGGCAACCAAACTAGCCGACTTATCTTTCATGTCGTACCCTCGGCCTATTGTTAAGCCAGAGTTGGAACTAGGGACATGGAGTAACCGGCTATGGAACATTCCACCTTCGTGCCCTTCAGCCACCCAAGTTAATAAGCCTTTTTTAGGCGCAGTAAGCGATTGAACGGTAAAACCAGCTTTAAGGTGCTCTAGCAACTTCTTAAAAGTAGCGCCACCTACAGAAACCAATCTATCGGGCTTAGCCATTCGTCCAACATTTTTCTGGAATTCTTCTATTAATTTCAAAGTTGTAGCATCAATACTACCATTCATTGGTAACGCCACTTGTTTAGTTTTTCGCGCGTATGGATTTAACAACGCTTTGATCAGATAAACATCAGAGGGAGAATTTTTACCTCTTTCGCCCACAGAGCCATTCATTAGTAACGAAATCAAGAGTCAATCCTAAGTATCTTGTTAATAGTCATTATCCAGACAAACTACCCCACCATTAATGACAAAGTCAACAACAATGAAATTGTACTATAAACACATCAAACGAAACAAAAAAGGCGAAACATTGCCGCTTCGCCTATACTAATAACACACTGAAAAACAGTTATTTTCTACTCTTGATACGCTTCCATCGGCAGGCAACTACAAAATAAATTCCTATCCCCAAATACATCGTCGATGCGGTTTACCGTGGGCCAGAATTTGTTTTGTTTTACCGCTTGGCTGGGGAATACTGCCAGCTCACGGCTGTAGCTATGCGGCCACTCGGCGTCGGTGAGGTCGTCCAAGGTGTGCGGCGCAAATACCAAGGGGTTGTCTTGCAGGCTCCACTCGCCGCTTTCTACCTTGGCAATTTCGGCGCGTATCGCCAGCATCGCGTCAATAAAGCGGTCTATCTCGGCTAAAGATTCCGACTCGGTAGGCTCTACCATTAGGGTACCCGCTACTGGGAAACTCATAGTAGGCGCGTGAAAGCCGTAGTCATTCAAGCGCTTGGCTACGTCCATTTCGCTAATGCCGGTGGCTTCTTTGAGTGGGCGCATATCAATAATACATTCGTGCGCCACTCGGCCATTTTTACCGCTGTACAAAATCGGATAGGCTTGGCCTAAACGGCTAGCTAAGTAGTTAGCATTTAGAATGGCGATTTCTGAGGCTTGGCGCAAGCCTTGGTTGCCTAACATGGCAATGTACATCCAACTAATGGGCAAGATGGAGGCGCTACCATAAGGCGCTGCCGATACCGCTGGGTTGGCGTGGCTGGCTTTGCCATTATCTACCACGCTATGGCCCGCAACAAACGGCGCCAAATGCGCTTTTACTCCAATTGGGCCCATGCCAGGGCCACCGCCGCCATGCGGAATAGCAAAGGTTTTGTGCAGGTTAAGGTGGCTTACATCGGAGCCGATAAAGCCCGGTGAAGTAATGCCTACCTGAGCGTTCATGTTGGCGCCGTCCATGTACACTTGGCCGCCATTATCATGAATAATTTGGCAAATTTCGCGAATGCTTTCTTCGTATACCCCGTGAGTACTGGGGTAAGTAATCATGATGCACGACAACTGTTCGGCCAGCTCTTCGGCCTTGCTGCGTAAGTCGTTCATGTCTACGTTGCCGTATTTGTCACACGCCACTACCACTACTTTGAGGTTGGCCATTTGAGCCGAGGCCGGGTTAGTGCCGTGGGCAGAGCTAGGAATTAAACAAATATTACGGTGATGGTCACCGCGGCTAGCATGGTATTTTTGAATCGCTAACAAACCCGCGTATTCGCCTTGTGCGCCAGAGTTAGGCTGCATACATACCGCATCGTAACCGGTTATATTCACTAGCCAATCTTCTAGCTGTTGAATCATCGCGTGGTACCCCTGCGCTTGCTCGCTAGGACAGAACGGATGCATGTTGGAAAATTCGGGCCAGGATACTGGGATCATCTCGGCGGTGGCGTTTAACTTCATGGTGCAGGAGCCTAGCGAAATCATCGAATGATTGAGCGCTAAGTCTTTACCTTCTAATTTGCGAATATAACGCAATACGTCGGTTTCGCTGCGGTAACGGTTAAATACTTCGTGGCTTAAAATCGGCGTATCGCGCAATAGCGTTTCCGGCAAGCAGGTTTCGCCCTTCACTATGGCGTCTAGGCGCGCCGCGTCTAAGCAGTGGCCTTCGCCCAGTAATACGGTGAATAGGTCATTCACGTCACTGGCGGTGGTGGTTTCATCCAAGCTTAAAGCGACTCTATCCGTTAAATCTAAGCGTAGGTTAATCTTGAGTGCTTTAGCGCGACCAATTACAGCGTCTTTATCCGCTACTTTTAAGCTTAGCGTATCGAAGTATTGGCCATGCTCGGGAACTAAGCCTTTAGCTTCTAAGCCATGGGCCAAAATCGCGGTGAGGCGGTGAATACGCTGGGCAATGGTACGCAAGCCATCTGGGCCATGAAATACCGCGTAGAACGAGGCCATATTAGCCAGCAACACCTGCGCGGTACAAATATTCGAATTGGCCTTCTCGCGGCGAATATGTTGCTCGCGAGTTTGCAGCGCCATACGCAAAGCAGGCTTACCACGGCGATCTTTAGAGACACCGATGATCCGCCCCGGTAGTGAGCGCTTGTAAGCATCACGGGTGGCAAAGAAGGCGGCATGCGGGCCACCGTAACCCATTGGCACACCAAAGCGCTGAGCACTACCTAGTACCACATCGGCACCCATCGCGCCCGGTGATTTTAGCAATACCAAGGCCATAATATCGGCGGCTACCGCCACAATGCCCTTGTTGTTATGCACTTGTTCAATCAGTGGCTCTAAATCGCGCACCCGGCCAGTGGTGCCGGGGTATTGTAGCAAAGCGCCAAATACATCGTGCTCGGCCACGCTTTCAGCGGCACCTACCACGATATCAAAGCCAAAAAACTCGGCTCGCTCGCTCACCACGTCAATGGTTTGTGGGTGCACGTCGTCGGCGATGAAAAATAAGTTAGATTTTTTGTTTTTAGCTACCCGTTTGGCTAAAGCCATGGCTTCGGCAGCGGCGGTGGCTTCGTCTAATAAGGAGGCACTGGCTAAGTCGAGGCCACTTAAATCGAGGCTGATTTGCTGAAAATTAAGCAAGGCTTCTAAACGCCCTTGAGCAATTTCGGGTTGGTAAGGCGTATAAGCGGTATACCAGCCGGGGTTTTCGAGTACGTTTCGCAAAATTACATGCGGCACGTGAGTCGGGTAGTAACCCATTCCAATGTAGTTACGCTGCACGCTGTTTTGTTTCGCTAACTTGGCCAAGGCCGCCAGCGCTTGTTGCTCGCTAAGACTGTCACCAATGCTTAATGGCTGAGCGAGGCGAATCGCTTCCGGCACGGTTTGCTCAATCAACTGTTCTACAGAAGCCACGCTCAGCTGCTCAAGCATGGTATTAACTTCGGTTTGATCGGGGCCAATGTGGCGGCGAATAAAATCTTGATTTTGCTCTAATTCGGTTAACGGCAAAGACGGGTGCATGAAACCATTCCTGTAAAAATAAACTAACTACATCGTATTGTTGGCGAAGGGCTTGGAGTAAATACAAAAAAAGCGCTCCGACCAGCGGAGCGCTTTTTTATTGAAGCTTAGTCTTCATCTTCGATGCTGGCGGCGTAATCTTCCGCCGATAACAAGTTGTCTAACTCGCTTTCATCGCTGGCGCGTAGCTTAAACATCCAGCCGTCGCCGTAGGCATCGCTGTTTACCAACTCTGGAGAGTCTTCCAGTTCTTCATTAATTTCTAAAATTTCACCACTAAGCGGGGCGTAAATATCAGACGCGGCTTTCACCGACTCCGCCACTGCGCAATCGTCGCCGGCGTCAATTTCGTCGCCCACATCCGGTAGGTCAACAAATACCATGTCACCCAACAATTCTTGAGCGTGCTCACTAATGCCAACGGTGTAAACGCCGTCACCTTCAGAGCGCACCCATTCGTGAGTGTTTGCATAAAGCAGATCGGCAGGGATATCAGCCATAATTCCTTTCCTCTATAAGTTCTAACTTAAAGTGTTAATTTAAAATAAAGCTACAAATAAAATATTGTTGTTCGGCTTACACTTTGGCGCCATTTCGCACAAATACGGGTTTCACTACTTTCACTTTAACCTGTTTTTTGCGCATTTCCACTAAGGCTTCGTCAACATCGCAATTGGCGATGCGGGCTAAGGCAATACTCTGGCCCAAAGTGGGAGAAAAGGTGCCGCTGGTAATCACTCCGGGTAGCGCTTCGCCAAACTCGTTCACCACGGTCACCGCTTGGCCAGCACGCATCACGCCTTTGCTTTCCATTAACAGCCCAACTAGTTTGTCGGTGCCTTGGGCTTTTTGCTCCTCTAGCGCCTTACGCCCGATGAAGTCACGATCTTGCGGCTCCCAGGCAATGGTCCAGCCCATGTTAGCCGCCAAAGGCGATACAGTTTCGTCCATGTCTTGGCCGTATAAATTCATGCCTGCTTCTAAGCGTAGGGTATCGCGAGCACCTAAACCACAAGGCTGCACGCCCTGCGCTTCTAAGGCTTTCCATAAGGCAACGGCCTGCTCTTGTGGCAGTACAATTTCGTAACCTTGTTCGCCGGTATAACCGGTGGTGGCAATAAACAAATCGCCGGCTTGTACACCAAAGAAGGGCTTCATGCCTTCAATTGCAGCGTTTTGCTCGGCGCTAAGCACTTTAGCCGTAAGCGCTTTAGCTTGTGGCCCTTGTACGGCAATCATCGCCAATTCGGGACGCTCGATAATACTCACAGCATACTCGCTGGCTTGTTGGTTTATCCAAGCTAAGTCTTTTTCACGGGTGGCTGAGTTCACCACTAAACGGTAGTCTGTTTCGCTAAAGTAATAGGTAATCAGGTCGTCAATCACGCCACCTTCTGGATTAAGCATGCCGCCATACAAGGCCTTGCCTTTGGTGGTGAGTTTGGCCACGTCGTTGGCCAGCAATTTACGTAGGAAGGCTTGGGCTTGCTCGCCCTGCACATCAACAATGGTCATGTGGGAAACATCGAACATACCAGCCATGTTACGCACCGCATGATGTTCTTCTATTTGCGAGCCGTAATGAATGGGCATTTCCCAACCGTGAAAATCAACCATTTTGGCGCCCGAATCGAGGTGCGCCTGATGAAGTACCGTTTGCTGTGTCATTTGCCGTTCCCTTTATGCTGAAGAGCCGAAGCCGATTAGCCCCTGCTAATGCTGAACAATTATAGCTAGATGCCGCCAACAAGAAAGCCTCAAACACAAACTGAGCTAATCTATAACTTACACATTTTAATTACATAGACTCAACAGCGGGGTGACATAGTAGGGAAATAAACAGCATAAAAGCGTAAAACACACTGTTAAAACCAAGAAAAACAAGTCGATCAAACTAGCTTTTAGCGTGAGTGACGGATTTAGCTTTATTAGAAAGGGGCTAAACAAATCATAAAAACATTAGTTAATCTAATGCGGTAGAAAAAAATTAATAAAAATAAATCAAGCTTGAGCCAGCTAATTCAGCTAGCCCGGTTGGATCAAAAAGGCGCTGCAAAACGCCAGTTTATTAGCATTCAATAAAAATATGGTCGACTTCTTTCACTAGGTAGTCGATTAAGGCTCTGGCGGCTGGTGATAAGCTGGTACGGGTGGGATAAACCAACCAACCGCTTCCTGCCCGCGAGTCGGTCTCGGGTAACAAATGCACCAAATGACCCTTATCCACTTCGGCTTCTACCAAGCGGTGCGGTTGATACACTAAACCTTGATTTCCCAAGCAGGCGCGCACCAACATCGAAAAGTCATTCACTATCAACCTTCCCTTCGCCTCAAAACTGCGACCCTGACACAGGGGAAAGCGTTTAGCTAACTTACCATTGGGTTGGCGATGAATGATAAACTGATGCTGCATTAACTCTTCTTCGGTGCGTGGAATACCATGTATAGCCAAATATTCGGGGCTGGCATAATAACCAAACTTAACGGTTTTTAGCTGGCGGGCGATCAGGTTAGAGTCTTCCAAGCTCGCACCAACCCGCAACGCTACGTCAATGTTGTGTTCAATAAGATCGCGCTCGTCACTGCTGGTGATAATCTCAATGGCTACCTTGGGGTGCATTTCCATGAAGCGAAAAATAATGTTTTCAAACAAATCAATACCCGGCAGCGGCAGTAAATGCACCCGTAACTGAGCACTCAACTCAACCGACTCTTTCACCAAAGATTCCACAGTAAATTCTAGCTCGTTGATAATTGATTTACTGCGCTGATAAAACAGTCGGCCATTTTTCGATAGTGTAATTTCACGGTGATCCCGATGAAACAATTTCACCTGCAATTCGTTTTCTAAGTTCTTTAGCCTGCGGCTTAGGTTGGACTTAGGCAGGTCTAATAGCTCTGAAGCCTTAGTCAGGTTGCCCGCATCAACAATAAAGTGAAATAACTTTATATCTTCTGTTTTCATCAACCGTCCTTGATAAGTTGTTCACAAATTTGACTTCACCACAAGCTTAATATTACTGTAAAAATAAGGCCTAAGCCGCTTAAATTAGGGTTTACACAGCATAACAGCATTGTTCCATTATATAGAACATTGAGTTTCGTTTGCTCAGGTTCTTTCGTCTATATGGCCTCCCTATAATGTCTTTTATTTAAACGACTAAGGGAAGAGATCTTGAACGTCAAGCCATATTCAATACTTACCGTAGCCATTGTCAGCTTATTGTTAAGCGGTTGTGACCTAGCCACCAAAGCCGAAGCTAAAGATGTTAACCCAGCCAAACCGCGCCCGGTAAAGTTGATCGACATCGACCAAACGCTACCTGCTCAGCAACGCAGTTTTCCAGCTAAAGTATATGCCAGCCAACAAGCCGAACTGGCCTTTCGCATTAGCGGTGAGCTCAATCAGCTGGATCTAATTGAAGGGCAACGCGTAACTAAGGGTGAGGTTCTATCTGAACTAGACAAGCGTGATGCGCAAAACGCCCTACTCACAGCGGAAGCAAATCACCAATTGGCTGCAGCCGACTTCAAACGTAAGCAAAGCCTGCTGGATCGTAAACTGATTTCGCCAGCTGAAGTGGATAGTGCGCGCGCCACCTTAAAATCGGCCGAAGCCAACCTACGAGCACAGCGTGACCAACTGCAATATACCAGTATTTACGCCCCCTTCTCTGGGGTGGTAGCCAAGGTGCATACCGATAACTACCAAATGGTGCAGCCACATCAAGCGATTGTCACCGTGCAAAATACCGATAGCTTCGAACTTAAAATTGAGTTGCCCGAAGCCATGTTGCACCGCTTACAAAGCTTATCCTCTTTGGCACACACCCAAGCCTTTGTCGATGTAGCGAAGTTTGGCTTTGAGCAGCCTCTGCCCATCCAATATCAAGAGCACAGCAGTCTAGCCTCACAAGGCACCCAAACCTATCAAGTGACCTTTAGCTTTATTCCGCCAAAGGGTTTGCATTTGTTACCGGGCATGAGTACTTCGGTGCTAATAGACTTGCCAGAAACCGACGACAGCAAAACAGCGATAGCGATTCTGCCGCTCAGTGCCTTGGTAAGAGAAGGCCATAGTAGCGCACTTCAAAGCAGTACCGAGGCTTCGGTATGGGTTTACCAACAAGATAAACAAACCTTGAAACGCCAAACCATTACCCTGG
Organism: Agarivorans gilvus; assembly: GCF_001420915.1. Taxonomy (NCBI): domain Bacteria; kingdom Pseudomonadati; phylum Pseudomonadota; class Gammaproteobacteria; order Alteromonadales; family Alteromonadaceae; genus Agarivorans; species Agarivorans gilvus. The sequence goes on from NZ_CP013021.1 coordinate 1,757,327, forward strand.
GTAATGTGCTTGCCGATGGCGTGGAAGTGTTGTCGGGCTTACACCACGGTGACCGAGTGGTGGCGAGCGGCGTTAATAGCTTAACCGGCAACGAAGCCATTAAACCGCTGCATTGGGTTAGAGGTGTATAAGCCATGAATGCAGCACTTTACAGTATCAACCACAAGGTTATCAGTTGGATGGTGGTGATATTAATGGTGGCTGGCGGCATCATCGCCTTTAACGGCTTAGGTCAGTTAGAACAGCCAGAATTTACCATTAAGAGCGCCTTAATCATCACCCCTTATCCGGGAGCCAGCACCGAGCAAGTCGAAGAGGAAGTCACGCTTCCTCTAGAGGATGCTTTGCAGCAAATGTCGCAACTGAAACATGTCACTTCAATCAACAGTGCCGGACTGTCACAAATTGAAGTAGAAATGAAAGATCAATACGACAAACAAAGCTTACCGCAAGTATGGGACGAGCTAAGACGTAAAGTTAACGATAGCCTTGGCGAACTGCCTCCGGGTGCGGCTCAGCCAATTGTTATCGACGATTTCTCCGATGTATATGGCTACTTTGTGAGCATTACCGGTGAAGGTTACAGCTACCGTGAGTTAGATAACTACAGCAATTTAGTTCGCCGCGAATTGGTAACCACTCCTGGGGTGAAAAAGATCTCGGTGGTAGGCATGCCTGAAGAGCAAGTAGTCGTTGAAATTAGCCAGCAAAAACTCACTGCGCTGGGCTTAGAGCCCGACTACATTTATAGCTTGTTACAAACCCAAAACGTGGTATCCAATGCCGGTAAGATGTTGGTAGGAGACCTGCGAGTGCGGATCCACCCCACCGGTGAGCTCAGCGATATTTCAGAGCTAAAAAATCTGTTAGTAAGCCCACCCAGTAGTAGCAAATTAATTTACTTGGGTGATATTGCCAATATTTACCGCGCTAACAGCGAAACGCCCGATGCGCTTTATCACTTTAACGGCGCTAAAGCCTTGTCAATGGGGATCTCTTATAGCTCTGGGGTAAACGTGGTTGACGTATCCAAAATAGTCAGCGCGAAAATCGCCGAGCTACAATCAGAAATGCCGATTGGCATGAACATCGCTGTGATTTACGACCAAGGTAATATTGTAGAAAGTGCGGTGAGCAATTTCTTAATCAACTTTGCCGAGTCGGTGGCCATTGTGATCATCGTATTGTTGCTGTTCATGGGACTAAAATCAGGCTTACTGATTGGCGGCGTCTTGGTGATTACCATTTTAGGTACCTTCATCGTGATGAACGTACTTAACATTCAGCTACAAAACATTTCTTTGGGCGCCTTAATCATTGCACTAGGGATGTTGGTAGATAATGCCATTGTGGTCACCGAGGGGATCATCATTGGCATTAAGCGCGGTCAAAGCCGTACTCAAGCTGCTGCTGGCGTAGTGAAACAAACCCAATGGCCGTTATTGGGCGCCACGGTGATTGCCATTATGGCCTTTGCCCCGATTGGTTTATCTTCTGATGCCACCGGTGAATTTTGTGCCTCACTGTTCAAAGTGCTGCTGATTTCACTGTCGATTAGCTGGATAACCGCGATTACCCTGACCCCATTTTTCTGTCATTTGCTGTTCAAAGACGGCGATACCAGCGAGGCCGAGCAAGATCCTTACAGCGGTACGATCTTCAACATTTACCGCGCCATATTGCATACTGCCATGCGCCATCGCGTCGTCAGCTTGATGGTGGTATTGCTGATGTTAGTATCGGCGGTATTTGGTATGAGTAAGGTGAAAAACGTGTTCTTCCCTGCATCAACCACGCCCATTTTTATGGCCGATATTTGGTTGCCTGAGGGCACCGATATTCTTGCCACCGAAGCCTTTGTTAGCCAAATCGAACAGGACTTGTTTGACTCCGACTCAAGGCTGCAACATGGCATACGCAACGTCACCAGCGTGGTGGGCCAAGGGGCACAGCGTTTCGCTTTAACTTATCAACCAGAAAAATCCTACGCGGCCTATGCTCAGCTGATCATTGAAATGAAAGACTTAGACAGCTTGGCGGTATACGCGCCGTGGCTAGAGCAAACCCTAAGAGAGCGTTACAGCGACGCCGAATATCGCGTCAAGCTAATTGAAAATGGCCCTTCTCCAGCGGCTAAAATTGAAGCACGTTTCTATGGTGATGACCCAGCAGTATTACGCAGCTTAGCCGAACAAGCAGAAGCCATATTCCATGCCCAGCCAGCGGCCGATAACATTCGTCATACTTGGCGTAATCAGCAGCTGCTAGTTCGTCCACAAATGGACTTAGTGCGCGCTAGAGAAATCGGCATTAGTAAACAGGATCTCGATGCCACCTTGCTACGCAACTTCAATGGCCAACAAATTGGGGTCTACCGCGACGGTTCTCACTTATTGCCGATTGTGGCCCGCGCTCCCGAGGCCGAGCGTAAAAATGCCGATAGCGTCAACGAGTTGCAAGTATGGAGCTCCAAGTACCAAAGCTTTGTACCAATTGAGCAATTGGTAAGCTCGGTGACTAGCCAATGGGAAGATCCGCTGCTCCTACGCCGTGACCGTAAACGCTTGATTACGGTATTGGCCGATCCCGCCTTAACCGGTAACGAAACCGCTGACTCGCTACTGCGCAAGGTTCGCCCAGCGATTGAAGCCATCGCGCTACCCGACGGTTATTTCCTAGAATGGGGTGGCGAGTTTGAAACCTCTAGCGAAGCACAACAAGGTATTGCGGGCTCTATTCCTATGGGCTACCTCGCCATGTTCTTGCTAACGGTATTGCTGTTTAACTCGATTCGCCAGCCTTTGGTGATTTGGGCAACCGTACCCTTAGCCATTATTGGCGTAAGTTTTGGCTTGTTAGCACTGGACGCCCCCATGAGCTTCATGGCGATTCTCGGTATGTTGAGTCTTAGTGGCATGATCATTAAAAACAGCATCGTATTAGTCGACCAGATCAACCTTGAGCTCAGCGAAGGCAAAGCCGCCTTTGCCGCGGTTTACCACTCGGCGGTAAGCCGGGTACGCCCAGTCGGCATGGCAGCCTTAACTACCATGTTAGGGATGATTCCGCTGCTGGCCGACCCCTTCTTCAAATCCATGGCCGTGACCATTGTATTTGGCTTAGGCTTTGCCACCCTGCTTACCTTGGTGGTTCTACCGGTGATTTACACCTTGGTATTTAGGATCAAGATCCCTGCAAAGTTTTAACCGCCACTAAAGGGTGGCTTGCTCTCCGGCAAGCCCCTTTAATTTGAACATCTTGCGCCAGCCAAGGCTGGCGTCTCAAGGAACAGACAATGACATTGAAGCTAAAATCGCTATTGCTAAGTACTGCCTTAGCAGCCAGCTTTGCTGTATCAGCAGACGACCTGCTACAGATTTACCAATTGGCAGAAACTCGCGATCCACAGATTTTACAAAGTAAGGCCGATCGCGACCAAGCCTTTGAAAATATCACCGAGCAACGCGCCGCCTTATTGCCACAAATTGGTTTTAGTGCCGGTGCCAGCTACACCGCTACCGATAATCAGGCCATCGACAGCATCAGCAATACTCAAGCCTCCTTAGGTTTGCAGCAAGCGCTGTATTCGCCCAGCTCATGGAAGAACCTGAGCATTAGTGAAATGAGTGCCGCGCAAGCCGATGCCCGCTACCAAGCTGCTCAGCAACAGCTGATGATGCGAGTCAGCGAGGCTTACTTTGCCGTGCTGAGTGCGCTTGACCAGCTTAATTTTACCGCCGCCAACAAACTGGCCGTGGCGCGCCAGTTAGAGCAAACCAAACAACGCTTTCAAGTAGGGCTAACTGCAATTACCGATGTGCATGAAGCACAAGCGGAATACGACCGTACTCTAGCCGAAGAAATTCAAGCGATGAACAGTCTGAGTAATAGCTACGAAGGCTTACGCGAAATAACCGGCTTGGAACATCGCCAACTCAGCTTGTTAAACGCCGATTATTTCTCGGCGCAACCACCCAAGGGCGACAGCCAAGCTTGGTTAGAGCAGGCCAATCAACACAATCTGCAATTACAAGCGAATCGGATTGCCAAGCAGATTGCCGAACAGCAAATTAAGCTGGCCCAAACCGGCCACCAGCCCACGCTTAACCTGGCGGCCTCGCTGGGCTATGACAACAATAGCTACGGTAACGACAACTACGACCGAAGCAATGGTGGCTCAGCCAATAGTGGCACCATTGGCCTAGACTTTTCATTACCGCTTTATAGTGGTGGGGCTATTTCTTCGCAAGTTAAACAAGCGCAATTAGCCTACATCTCGGCTAGCGAAGCCTTAGAACAACGCTTTCGCAGCGTACAAAGCCAAACCAACTCTTTATTAAACAACGTTAATGCCAGCGTTAGCTCGATCAAAGCCTACCAACAGACAGTCGTTTCTTCTCAAAGTGCGCTAGCTGCTACCGAAGCGGGATTTGAAGTGGGCACCCGCACCATAGTTGATGTGCAAGATGCGACGCGTAACCTGTATTCGGCCAAGAGCCAACTGGCCAATGCCCGTTACAACTACATTCTGAATGTACTTTATTTGAAGCAAACCGCCGGAAGCCTCAACCCAGAAGATTTAAAACAGATCAATGCCGGCTTAATGCAGCCCAGTGACTAAAGCGCTATTCCCTAGCCAATGATGGCATAGGGGAAACGCCCCCTCTGCAGAACAACTCCTTTGAAGCCTTGAATTTTGCTTCGCTATCCAGTCGCCTCTGCTACTGGATTTTTTTATTTAAGCGAGGTCGTTTATGCCGATTTAACCGCAGCGCGTTTGGGTAGATCTCCGGCTAAACCCAAGGCGCGCAGCATCGCCTGACGTTTCAAAGGCTCGGCCTTATCCACCACACTCATGCCCACGCCGCGTAACAGTTTTAATGCGGGATTGGCATTGCCAAAAATGCGCTTGAAAAACTCCATCGCGGCAATCATCTGGCTGGCCTCGCTCTTGCGCCAACGCTCGAAATGACGCAGGTTGGCGTAATCGCCTAGGTTTTTACCGGCTTGCTGTAAGTCAATTAACTGCTCGGCCAAGGCGGCGGCATCCATCAAGCCTAAGTTCACCCCCTGCCCAGCTAAGGGGTGAATAGTATGGGCGGCGTCACCAATCAAGACAAAACCTTTACCGGCAAAGTCTCGCGCATAACGCATGCGTAAGGGAAACGCACCCAACTCACCCACTCGCTGACACAAACCTAAGCGATGATCAAAGGCCATGGTGAGTTGCTTATTGAAGTCTTGTTCGCTAAGGCTTTGTAGTGCGCTAGCTCGCTCAGGTGAGACCGACCAAACGATTGAGCAATGATGCGGGTCACTAAGGGGTAAAAAGGCTAAGGGGCCTTCGGGGCTAAATATTTGTCGAGCACAGCTTTGATGTGCTTCGCTGGTTTTGATGGTGGCCACAATGGCAGTGTGTTGGTAGTCCCAATAGCTTAGCGGTACCGCCAGTTGCTCACGCAGCCAGGAATTTGCGCCATCGGCGGCCACCAACAGCTTACAACTTATGGCTTGACCATTGGCAAAACTCAACCAAGATTCGCTGTCACCACGGTGTAGCTTGTCCACCGCTTGCTCAATAAAGACCACATTGCTTTGCTGGCTTACTCGCTGCCATAAGGCATACCGCACGATGTCGTTTTCAACGATGTGGCCTAGTTCATCTACCAGCAGTTGCTCGGCCTGAAAACGAATTTTAGCAAAACTGTCTTGCTCCCATACTTGCATATCATGGTAGGGCGCCACACGTTGCTCACAAATACTTTGCCATACTCCCAACGAGCTTAAGAAACCTTGCGAAGATAAACTAATCGCGCTCACTCGCAGGCTGTAGTCTTGCAAGAGTGGAGCTTGGGCAGGTTTAGGCTCAACGATGGCAATCTTAAGCGGGCTATCAGCCAGCGCGGCCGCTAACGCCAAGCCCACCATGCCACCGCCAATAATGGCAATATCTACTGTTTGCATCACGTTGTCCTAATCCAATTATCGAGAAAATAAACCAAGGCTTTGTTTAGCCAATAACAACTTAAAACTGGGGCAAAGCTGCATCGCCATTAGCCCTAAATTACGCGGTATCACCGAGCTTTTATCGCTACTAGCAAACACACTGGCAAGACCGGCGGTCATGGCGATGGTGCGCTGAATATCGTCTTGGCGTAGTTGTTGATAAGCGTCCAACAGGCTATGCGCGCCCAAATCTAGCCCTTGCTGCCACTGTTGTAATAGTAGTGGCGCCAGAGCTGCCACATCACGCAGCGCCAAATTAAAACCTTGGCCGGCAATAGGATGCAAACTGTGGGCAGCATTGCCTATTAGCAACATACGATGCGCAAATAAACGAGGGTAATAACGCAATACCAAGGGATAAGCGGCTCGCTTACCCACCGCAATAAAGCGCCCGGCGCGATAACCAAAGGCTTGTTGTAACTCGCTTAGAAAGACCTGCTCATCGGCGCTTTGCAAGCGCTTGGCTTGCTCGGCTTCTAAGGACCATACCACCGACCAACGCTGCTCGCTCATGGGCAACAATGCTAAGGGCCTTGTTCGGTAAAACGCTCAAAGGCCCGTCCGGCGGGATCCTGATCGGCCTGAACGTTGGCTATCAGCGCATACTTGGCAAAATCATGTTGCTGCTGATTTCCAATTTTTTGGCCAACTAAAGAGTCGGCACCATCGGCACCAATTAATAAACTGCCACTCAGGCATTGCTGGTCATCTAGCTCTAGCAGCACCTGCTGTTGCTGCTGCTCAATGTGCTTCACTCGGGCTGGGCAAAACAGACTAATGCCTTGGCGCTGAGCGAGCTGTTGATGCAGCTCTCGTCCGGCATGTTCCAGCTCAATCACCTGACCGAGAGCGTCCAAGTGATACTCGTCGGCTTGCATGCTGGTCCAGCCGCAATGACCTCGGTCAGACACATGAATATGCTCGATGGCACAGCCATAGGGCGCCATATTCGACCACAAACCTTGCTGCTGAAACCAACGCAGCGAGCCCGCAGACAAGGCTATTGCTCGCCCATCAAAGCCCGGATGCTGGCCAAAGTTCAATTCAGCCGCTTCAATTAAAGCAATCTTTAAGGGCTTAGCGCTGGGCGTTTGGCTTAAGGCCAAGGCTAGGCTGGCACCGGTCATACCGGCACCAACAATGATAATGTCGAAGTGTTGCGGCTGGCTCATAGTTAACTCGCCATTAAGGCTTCAATTTCTTCAATGGTTTTAGGCACGTCGGCGGTGAGAATTTCACAGCCCTGCTCGGTCACCACCACATCGTCTTCAATACGAATCCCCATGCCTTTGTATTCGGCGGGTACGTCGGCGTCATGCGGAATATACAGCCCCGGCTCAATGGTTAAGGCCATGCCTGGCTGCAAGGGACGACTACGCTTAACATCGTGATAGTCACCCACGTCGTGAACATCAATCCCCAACCAGTGCCCTAAGCCATGCATGTAGTAGGCTTTATAGGCTTCAGACTCGATCAGTTGACTCACCTCACCCTGCATAATGCCCAGATCTACCAAACCTTGAACCATGATATTTAATACCACTTGGTTTATCTGGTAGATAGACACCTCTGGTTTAATCATCTCTAAGGCGGCTAACTGGGCAGACAATACTACATTATAGAGCTTGGCCTGAGGCTCACTAAACTTACCGTTTACCGGAAAAGTGCGAGTGATATCACCGGCGTACATTTGATACTCGGCGCCAGCATCAATCAGCACCAAGTCACCGTCTTCCATTAGGCTATGGTTTTCGGTGTAATGCAGAATACAGGCATTCTCGCCCGCGCCAATAATGGTGCCATAGGCCGGTGAACGCGCGCCAGCCATCAAGAATTCGTGGTGGATTTCGGCTTCCAATTGGTATTCCCACATACCCACTTGGCAGCTGCGCATGGCGCGGCAGTGTCCCGCCGCAGAGATTTCTCCGGCGCGGCGCATTAAGGCCACTTCTTCAGCCGATTTAATCAAGCGCATTTCATCAACTATTGGCCGCCAATCTTCAATTACACTCGGCGCTTGCCAACCGTGACGCAGGCCATTACGCAATAGCTCTACAGCGGCCAAAATTTGCTGATCATAAGCAGGATAACGCCCTTGCGCCATATACAGCTTACTTAGGCCATTTAGCTCAAGGTGCAGGTGTTCAGCCATGTCTTCAATGGCTAAGGCTTTATCCACTTCTAAGCTGGCCAAGGCTTGCTCTTGTCCCAGTCGCCGCCCCTGCCATATTTCTGCGAGCTTATCTTTGCGACGATTAAACAAGACACTACGCTGAGTATCGCCTTGCTTAATCAACAGCAATACAGCATTGGGCTCGTTAAAACCGCTGAAATAGAAAAAGTCGCTATCCTGTCGAAATGGATATTCAGTATCACGACTGCGGGTTTGCTCTTCGGCTGCAACAAAAATCGCAGCGCTGTTGTCTGACATAGCGGCAAATAACTGCTGACGGCGTTTTATAAACACAGCAACTCCTTGGCTTGTAGCTTTTTAATGTAGCGTGGGTTGTTGTTGATCGGCGTCGTTTCCGGCGAGGTGAGCGAAGATAGTAATCGCTCCTATGCGAACATATTCAACAACTTGGAATAAGGCCTGTTCGTTTTCTTCGTCTTCATCAAGATCCGAAGACAATTGGCTAATTTCGGTAAAATCTTTAATTAATTCCTGAACGTCTTCGGCCAGCTTGTTAAGGTCGTTTTGCACTACCCCAAAGCCCACCAAAAAGCTCTGCACCCATTGGGCCAGCGCTTCGGTACGTTCTTCTACCAGCGCTTCATCTTCCGGTAGCATTAACTGAAAGCCTAACAAGCTGTCGCTCATTCCACTGTGGGTGGCTTCCATGACTATTTTAAGTTTGTTTTTAATTTCGACTGGCAGCCCCTGACCATCGTTAATCAGTTGATTCATTTGGCTCATCCAGTCGCCATTACTCGGCAAACCGGCGGCTAACAGGCCGCTCAGTAAACCATGTACTTCTGCTGGGCTAACCATGACTTTAGAACTGAGTAGCAGTTCTCCCAGCGCTTCATAATCTGGATATACGATTTTACTCACAATAAACACCTAAGGACTGTTAATCAGCTAATCCTAACACTGCTTAAGTTTAGCAGCCATGTTAAAGATAGATTTAACCGCTGCAACAAGCTAATTTTGCAGGGCTTGTTTTAACTGCTGGCGGCGCGCCCTAACCCGTTCGATATACTGCTCGCGAAACAGCTTAATTAGACTGCTTTCCTGCTGACGAATAAAGCGAGCCGATAAGTGAGTGGCCTTGGTAAACTGCAAACACAGTTGCGGATAAGGGTCACGCTTGTTGTCAATTTTCCGGCAAATCCTTGCTTCAAACTGATGTTCATAACCCTGCTCACTGCAGTTATTACTTAAGGCTGCAAACTCTTCTTGTGCATCCTTGGGGAGGTACTCAATCACCTTGGCTAAGTCTTGGTTAAAGAAAATACGGCCAATTAAAATCTTACTGGAAATCGGCAGCGGTTCAGCAGACGAGCGCCATTGAATACGACAACCACCTTCAGAAATATCGAGTACTGGAAACACATAGTCACCAATATGCATCATCGGTAAAAACTGCCCTAAATGAGCATCTTTGATTTCCGAAGGTTTACGACCTTGAGCAGCCACCTTAGCGACTTTGGCATTCAGCATCTTGATTAATAACTGAATTAAGCGCACCGGATAAACAATGCGATAAAATCTACGGCGTTCGTCGGCGAAACGCTCTGCTTGCGCCATGTTTTTTACTTTCCTAACAACAAATAAGCGGGCGGAGTAGCAACTTCAGTGCGAACTGAAGCGAAATTGCTCAACATGGTGGACAAATAAGCTTATTTATTCAAGCAATTGTGTTGGCTTTTATGGCACTCAACATAAGATTTGTACAGCTTTACAGCAAACTGTTCGTTATTAGCGCAGCAGGTAGCCTAGCGTCTCTTCAATGGTTGCAAGTTAATGCCTCGCGCTATATATTCACTCGAGAATAGAGTTTAGCTAAGGCGAATCATGGCGCAGGGCGTAGACATAATATTGTTAGGCAAGAACTACCGAGTTGCTTGCCCGGAAGGTGAAGAAGATAAGCTTCGCCGAGCCGCAGACGAATTATCCCAGCGCTTAGCCACTCTGAAAGAAAAAACCAGAGTTAATAGCACCGAGCACTTAGCCATAATGGTGGGTTTGCATCTCGCTTACGAGCTGCATAAAGAACAAGCCCAGAATCAGAATTATGCTGATAACATGAATCAGCGCATAGTAGAGCTACAACGCACCATTGAACGCGCTTTGTTAGAACAAAGCCAACCCAACATTGACTAGCTATTTGAAGCTTTACTACAGTGTAAATTAGAGAGTTTAAAATTCCTGGGGTGTTCGCCAGTTGGTGATGTCCCTGAGCCGATAATTGTATCTTAAGGGTAACTTTTTTCTGCTACTGAGCATGCTCAGCTCGACTGAGAAGCCTACGGTATGAGACTTGTTTCCCGCCTTGAACCACATGGTTCAAGGGCTAAAACCAACAGCGGCACTCTGGGTACTTTTTCAAGCTTGATAAGCTCAAAACAACTCCCATAAACCACATAAAATGCAAGTAATTTGGATTACTGTGAAAAGTGCTACATTCAATCACCTCACGAATGAATGATTGAATGCTTCAAGTAAGTATCAGGCGATATAGCCATCTAGCCCTTTAAAAGAAGAGTAGCCATCATCCACCATCACAGTCGAACCATTAATAGCACTCGCTTCTGGAAAAGATAAATAGCATCAGCAATTTCTGTCGGCTCAATAATTCGTCCTTTCATATGGAGTTTACCGCCGCTCTCTTCGCTTGGTTTATCAATCATTGCGGTTTAACCCAGCCCGGTGCAACAGACAATACACGAATGCTAAAAGGCGATAGCTCTCTTGCCATTGCTTGAGTTGCCATGCACACACCACCTTATAAAAGTTCTTACTAAGAAATTCACCAAAGGCCTCTTAACAGCGAAGTAAAAAAGCCTTTAACGAAGGTGTTTGAGCTAGTTTAACCGAGCACGGCTTAGTTTTTACTTTTTGTCTTTTTTGTTGTTTTTATCATGGCCTTTACCGGGGTTGTTGTCGCCATGAACACTGCGGTTTTCTTTATCTCCTTTACCCTTGTTGTCGGACTGGCAATCTTTAGATTGCATCTGCACATTATCGCCATCTAAGCGAATACAATCTTTATTAATCTCCAGTTTATCTGTTGATACCGAAACATCAGCCTGAGCCAGCCATACCGGGAGCAGCAGTAAGCAGAACAAGCCTGTAAGTTTTTTCATAACACGCCATCCTTATCTATATCTATGGGGGATCCCTGTAAGTCTAGGTTATGTCTAGGGCTGCGTCGATTCACGCAGAGTCGGCTCGGCGTTAATCAGGTAACGGCTAATAATGCTATCTAAACGTTGCTGATTTTCTAGCGAGGCAAATTCTTGGTCGAGCAAACGCAGCAATGGTTTACTCCAACCCAAGCTAGGTTTTAAGGCTAGATAAAATGGTGAATGGTTTAAGGTGCCAGCCTGTCGAATCAAGCTCTTATCATAATGGAGACTCTGCATCACCAGTTCGTCTTCAATCACCACCGCCACACGCCGGTATTCCAGCAGTTTGAGTAAGCGCAATTGAAGCTGGTCCCCTTTGATAGCATGTACCAACTGGCGATGTTCGGGGTCATCAATGAAGCTATCGATGGGTTCTCCATAGCCATAACCGGCTATTAGCCCTAAGGGACTGGGCATGCTAAGCAAAGAACTCTCATCAACAAAGCTCCAGTCACTATCCTTGTGGGTAAAAAAGCTCACTTTATAGTCCATGATCGGTACTTGACCAAACAGCAGTGCCGGGGCCTCTTCATGCACGGCAGTGAGCAGACCGTCGATATGACCTTCGCTATTGGCCAACTTTACCGCCCGCATCCAAGGGTAGCGCTCTACCACTAAACGAATTTGATGCTTGGCCAATATCTCGGTGAGGTATTCGGTAACAATACCAAGCTGCTGTGGGCTATCGCCTGAGGTATAAGGCGCCCAGTGAGTGCTGGCTAAAGTAATTTGTGAGGGAAGCGCCGCCAATCCGCGGGCAAACACAGCTAAGTTTATTAGCGCACTAATAATGACTAGATTAACTAACTGAGTTAAACCCATTGGCACCCATGCTACGGCCCTACATTAGCTAAGATATAGTGAGTTTAAGGCTAGTGAGCAATAACTTAACTAAATGCCAATAGCGCCAATAAGGCTAAGCCGATATGCCCAACGATGAAAAAGCCCGGCTCAATCGATGGGCAAATGACCGGTTTTAACCAGAATAATGGTTTCTTGCTTAACAAAGGGATGGTGCTGACTTAGATGAGGATTACGTAGCCAAGAGTATTTCGGATAACAACCACGTTCGTCGTTAAACTCACCCGATAACACTAAAATTTCTTCGCCGCCGAAGTGGCGATGAGCTTGAAAAACCTCTCCTGCTGGCCACTTCACCAAGGCCACATGTTCGTGTTCAAAGTCATGCAAAGGCATCACTTGTAAACCGCCTTGTCCGGCCATCCAGCTTTGCTGCTGAGTATTAATGCGCACGGGGGTTAAATCGCGTGGATCAAACTGGTTCAGCTTGACGAAAATCACACAGCCTTGTTTGCTGAAAGGGCTATGTTTACTGCCCGGAGGATTGCGTAGGTAGCTGCCTGCTGGGTAATCACCATGTTCATCGGAAAATACGCCTTCCAGTACAAATATTTCTTCACCCAAGGGATGACTATGTTCGGGAAAAAATGACTCACTAGCGTACTCGACAATGCTGGTAACATGGCCCGACTCCTTAGCTTCACGCTCTAGTGGCTTGCGTAATACACCGGGCGCGGGGCTGGCTTGCCAATCCATTTGCTGGGTATTGATCGCTAAAGCTTGGCTAAAGTCCATGTGCAACATTGTTTTCGCTCCTAGGTGAAATTGGCTTGTCTTGTTCATTCTAGCGCATGCCCATGATTGTGAAAGAACAGAATAGGCCAGCCACAAATAGCAAAAAACCAAGCCGAAGCTTGGTTTTTCTGAGTAAGAGTATTGCTTAGCGGGCTTTGATGGCCCGGCGAATACAAAAGATGGCTCCGCCCCAAGTACAGGCAAAACCTAGCAACATCATAACAATGGCAATCGGTTCCATATTATTTCTCCTCTGCTTGCATTGGTGCAGTTGGTAACTTACGAATAATCACCGATAGCACAACTAGAATAGTCACTAGACCCCAACCAAAGGTCATTAAGTCAAATTGACTGTAACCGCCGTAACCGTTTTGTAGTAGACCCACAAAGTTAGTGCCTAAAATCACCAACAAAATGGCCGGGCTAATAAAACGCAAGCACCAAACAAACCAGTCACCAATCATTAATTCTGAGCGGCGATTGGCGTATTCTTTCAGCTCAGGTAAGCCTTTAAGCATCCAACCAACCACTAGTAGCTCTAATAGACAGCTGCCTAAAATACCCACGTTATTCATGAAGTAGTCGACCACGTCTAGCAGCAATAAACCACCATTAGTGGTAAACGCGGTTGAGACCGCCAAGGCAACACCACAAACAATGGTAGCGGCCTTTTTGCGGCTGTAGCCAGTTTTGTCGATAACCGCAGAAGTTACCGCTTCAATAATCGAAATCATTGAGCTCAAACCCGCAACGGTTAAGGCTAAGAAGAACAGCGGACCTAGAATATACGGCGCGGGTAATAAGTTAATGGCAGTAGGAATAGTCACAAAGGCCAAGCCAACCCCAGCTTTTACTACTTCAGTAATGGCCACGCCTTGCTGGTCTGCCATGTAACCCAAAATAGAAAAAATCATAATACCGGCGAGGATCGAGAAGCCACAGTTAATCATCACCGTCATAAAGGCATTATTGCTGATGTCAGAGTCTTTAGGCAGGTAGCTAGAATAAGCCAACATAATGGCGAAGCCGACACTCAGAGTGAAGAAGATTTGGCCATAGGCCGCCGACCATACACTGGCGTCCATAATTTTAGAAAAATCAGGCTTAAACAGGTAGTTCAGCCCTTCTATCGCTCCAGGAAGGAAGGCCATGCGTAAAATCAAGCCAATTACCATAATGAATAGTAAAGGCATCATAATTTTACTGGCGCGCTCAATACCGCCTTTCACACCAGAAAATACTGCCGAGAAGGTAATCAACCAAGCAATAATCACAGGCACCAGAATATGTGACTGAATATTACCTAAGTTGCTTGGGCTGTTATCGCCAAGTTGTAGATATTCGGTGAAGAAGAAGGCATTAGGGTCAGAGCCCCAGCTTTGCGAGAAAGAAAAACCTAAGTAGGAAATCGACCAGCCAATTACCGCCACGTAGTAAACAGCAATAACAAAGGCCACTAAAACCTGAAACCAGCCCAACCATTCTAAACGACGCCCTAGCTTGGCGAAGACTCGCGGCGCTGCGCCACGCATTTTATGGCCAAGGCTGAACTCCATAATCATAAATGGAATGCCGGCGGATAACATGGCAAATAAATAAGGGATGAAAAATGCACCACCACCATTTTCGTAGGCCATATAAGGGAAACGCCAAATATTACCTAATCCGATGGCTGAGCCCACTGCGGCCATAATAAAGCCCACTCGCGAACCCCATTGTTCTCGTTTCATATAATCTCCTTGAAACTGAAAGGAGAGTAAAGCGGCGTCCGCCGTTTGTACTGTCCTTGTAAATCTATGTTGTGTAATAGCTGTACCTTGGAATTTTTAGTGTCTACAGCCATAAGCCGGCGATTCTACAAAATAAAATGCTATAAAAATAGCCAAGCAACTGGAAAAGACGAGCACAAACCACTCAAACAGAGGAAAACATGTTCAAAATCATAATTATGCCAGCATAATTTTAATCTAAGGCAACTAAGCATTTAGCAAGTTTAAGTCGTGGCTAGTGCGGTGATGCAAGTCGAGCACGAATGACAAAGCCTCTAGACCATCCCTCGCAGCAGAGCTGCCAATTTAGCCCTGTTTGGCTGATAATTTACTCGCTTTAAGCGCATTCTTTGAGCTGAAACCGCGCCAACTCTTGTTCCTTGCGTTCTAGCTGGTAAAATCCTTCCCCAGAATTTTTAGTATCAATAAGAAAAGAGCATCCCAATGGGTAGAAGTTTTGAAGTTCGTAAGGCCTCTATGGCCAAAACCGCTGGTGCCAAAACCAAGGTTTATTCTAAATACAGTAAAGAAATTTATGTTATCGCCAAAAACGGCGGTGCCGATGTTGAGGCCAACCTACAATTGCGTAGCGTAATTGACCGAGCTAAAAAAGATCAGGTACCTAGCCACGTAATCGAAAAAGCCATCGACAAAGCCAAAGGCGGTGCCGGTGAAGATTACGTTCCTGCGCGCTACGAAGGTTATGGCCCGGGTGGCTGCATGGTGATTGTTGACTGTTTAACCGATAATAACAGCCGTACCTTTACCGACGTACGCCAAGCCTTTGTTAAAACCAAATCTAAAATTGGTACTCAAGGCAGCGTGGCTCATATGTTCGACCACCAAGCGATCTTCTCTTTCAAAGGAGATGACGAAGACGCTATTTTAGAAATTCTATTAATGGACGATGTTGAAGTGACCGATGTTGAGTGTGAAGACGGCATGATTACCGTGTTTGCCCCTCACACCGAATACAACAATGTGAAAACGTCACTGACCAACGCCATGCCTGAGATTGATTTCGAAATCGAAGAAATCAGCTTCATTCCGCAAAGCTACACCAAAATCACCGGTGACGACGTAGCACTGTTCGAAAAATTTCAAGCCATGCTAGACGACAGTGACGACGTGCAAAACGTTTATCACAACGCCGAGGTAGATTAGTTCCTAAGGAACAGCTTCAACCAAGCCTGCCCTTCAGGCTTGGTGGCCTTGCTCCTAAGCCTGCTTCAAGGCACACTAAAGACTTTAACCATCACTAGCAGCGCGCCATGAATTCGCCGGATCTACGCCAACAGCTACGTAAACAAGTTCGCCAACAGCGCTGCGCGTTAAGCCCCACCCAGCAAAGCGAAGCCAGTCAGGCGGTGCTTGCTTACCTGCAAAGCCATCCACAGCTAGACAATATGCAGGCCATCGCCCTGTATTTAGCCTTTGATGGAGAGCTCGATCTACAGCCCTTAATTGAATGGCTATGGCTGCAAAATAAACAGGTGTACGTGCCCTTAGTAGACCTCATGGAAATGGGCGAGATGCACTTTCACCGTTATCGCCCCAATAGTCCGATGCAAAGTAATCGTTTTGGCATTAGTGAGCCGGTGTTTAAGCGCAATGAAGTTATCGACTGCCAGCAGCTAGATTTAGTGCTAGCCCCCTTGGTCGCCTTCGACTCTCAGGGCAACCGCTTAGGCATGGGCGGTGGCTATTATGACCGTCTGCTAGCCAAAATAGACGGCGAACGCCCACTAGTTATTGGTTTGGCCCACGACTGCCAACAAATTAACGAGGTACCCATTCAAGCTTGGGACAAACCACTGAAACAGATTATCACCCCCAGTAAATGCTGGTCTTGGTAATGGCTTAAATAAAACCTAGCAAGCCTAAAATATCACCATTCTAAGTTGGCGTTCCGGCCAGTGCTTGGTTATAATCCGCGCCAATTCGCTGGCCCGCCCAGCATTTCCCCATGACCTTGCTTGGAGCACCACAATGACACAAGATGAAATGAAAAAAGCCGCGGGTTGGGCCGCCTTAGAATTTGTTGAAGATGATGCCATCGTCGGCGTAGGCACAGGCTCTACCGTACAACATTTCATTGACGCCCTAGCCACCAAAAAAAATGTCATCAAAGGGGCGGTTTCTAGCTCTGAAGATTCCACTAAAAAACTCCAAGCCTACGGCATTGAAGTTTTTGATTTAAACAGCGTAGATGAATTGTCTGTATACGTTGACGGCGCCGACGAAATTGACCCACGCAACCACATGATTAAGGGGGCGGTGCAGCTCTAACTCGTGAAAAAATCATCGCCGCAGTGGCCGAGCAGTTCGTTTGTATTATCGACAATACTAAAGAAGTTGACGTGCTTGGAACATTCCCGCTGCCGGTTGAAGTGATCCCAATGGCGCGCAGCTATGTTGCTCGAGAGTTAGTGAAACTCGGTGGCGACCCTGTTTATCGTGAAGGTGTGGTTACCGATAACGGCAATGTAATTTTAGATGTGCACAATCTTTCGATTGTTGACCCGGTCAAAACCGAGCGTGAGATTAACGCCATTGTAGGTGTTGTCACCAATGGTTTATTTGCCGCGCGTGGGGCAAACCATGTGATTATTGGCACCCCTGAAGGGGCTAAAAAACGCTAATTTAATCGACACGAAAAAAAAAGAGCGTCAGTGACGCTCTTTTTTTATATCTAATATTTTGCTACCCCAAAGAAAAAGCTAATTTCCCTTGGCTAATCCACGAATATACAACAGTAAAAAACAAAAACAAAAACCAACACAGCATATTATCTACAAGATGAATAAAATTTGATGTAATAAAATTACATTCCCTAAGTGCTGCTTTTTTGCTAAATTTAGCCGCTCGAGCGGTAACATGGGTATTAGGAAATCAAACATGGCAAAGTATTCGTTAGGCAAGGAAAAAATTAAGGTTTTGTTGTTAGAGGGTCTACACCCGAGTTCATTAGAATCTTTTCAAGCGGCAGGTTATGACAACGTTGAAATGGTCAAAACTTCGCTAGCGGAAGACGAGCTAATTGAAAAAATTAAAGATGTTCATTTCATTGGTATTCGTTCCCGCACCAACCTAACCGAGCGCGTTCTTGCTGCGGCCAATAAACTGGTAGCCATTGGTTGTTTCTGTATTGGTACTAACCAAGTTGACCTAAAAGCCGCCCAACAAAAGGGTATTCCGGTATTCAATGCTCCCTTCTCTAATACGCGCAGTGTGGCCGAATTAGTATTAGGTGAAATTATTTTACTACTTCGTGGCATTCCAGAAAAAAATGCCAAGGCTCACCGTGGTGAATGGATCAAATCTGCAGACAATTCTTATGAAGCACGTGGTAAAACACTGGGCATCATCGGTTATGGCCACATTGGTACTCAGCTAAGCATCTTGGCGGAAACCTTAGGCATGCGCGTATATTACTACGACATCGAAAACAAATTGTCGCTAGGTAACGCCACCCAAGTAGCTGACTTAAACCAGTTATTGGCAATGAGCGATGTGGTTAGCTTACACGTGCCAGAAACCCCACAAACCAAGTACATGTTTGGTGAGGCGCAATTAGCGGCCATGAAGCCCGGTTCGATTTTAATCAACGCGTCTCGCGGCACCGTGGTAGACATCGACGCCTTAGTGTCAGCCTTAGATAGCAAGAAAATTGCCGGTGCGGCCATTGATGTATTCCCCACCGAGCCTAAATCAAACAAAGAAGAATTCGAGTCGCCATTACGTGGCTACGACAATGTGATTCTTAGCCCACACGTGGGCGGCTCAACTCAAGAAGCTCAAGAAAACATCGGTATTGAAGTGGCCTCTAAATTGGCTAAATACTCAGACAATGGCTCTACCTTGTCGGCAGTCAACTTCCCTGAAGTAGCCTTACCTGAGCATGTTGGCACTAGCCGCTTGTTACACATCCACCATAACCAACCAGGGGTGTTAACCAAGATCAACGCCGCCTTTGCTGAAGAGTCAATTAACATTGCCGCTCAGTACCTACAAACCAACGAAAGCATTGGTTACGTGGTGATAGATGTGAACAGCTCTCAGTCTGAGCAAGCCATTGCCAAACTGAAAGAAATTGAAGGCACCATTCGTGCTCGCGTATTGCACTAAGCAATAAGTAATAAGTAATAAGTAATAAGCGCTTATAAAAGACCAGTCGCAAGGCTGGTTTTTTTATGCCCACGTTTTAGCCAAAGCCCTGTCAGCCCCGCCTAAGGAGTAAGAGTATATTTACAAAACTGGCCAGACTATGCGAATCTTAGCCCCAATACTTATGATGATATGGTTTCAGGCAAGCAGTACATGGCAGTAGCAAGCAGTAAAAAAACCGCATTAAACCGGCAACCCCTTCATATTGAAGTTGCGGCACTGGTGCGAGAAATGATTAAAGATGGTTCACTTAAGCAAGGTGAGCACATTAAAGAAATTGAACTCTGCGAGCAACTAGCGGTAAGCCGCACCCCCTTACGCGAGGCCCTAAAAGCCCTGCACGTTGAAGGTTTGGTGCATATTGAAACCAACCGCGGCTCTTGGGTATCCAAGATTAGTGCTCAAGAATACTTAGATGCCTTTGAAGTAATGAGTAGCCTTGAGCGCAAAGCGGCTGAGCTGATGACCGAGCGCGCCAGCGATCAGCAACTCAAAGAGCTGTTTATCATTCATCAGCAGATGGAAAACTACTTCCAACAAAAAGACAAAAAGAACTACTTCGAGAAAAACCAACAGATCCACTCCAGCATTATTCGCGCCTCGGGCAATCAAAAACTCTGCCAACTACACCAGCAATTGCTTAACCTAGTCACCTATGGCCGCTTTCAGGCCATCAATTCAGACTACCGCTGGAAAGAATCGATGCAAGAGCATCAAGATCTGATTAAGGCGCTATTGCAACGCGATGGTAAAAAGGCCGGTGAGATCCTCTCCACCCATGTGATGCATACCGGACATGTGCTAGCTAAAATGTTTGAGCAAGCCTAAACACTCCCTGCGCGCTAGCGAATAGCCCGCTGTTCGCTACTGCACCAACTCGTTTAAAACTCGCCCCACGGAAGCACCAAACCAGTGCAATTTTATACTGACATTTATCTTAAAATTCACACAAAATACATAAGGCATTGAAAATAATACAAATTTAACCAGTGGCACAAACCCTGCTTTAGCTTATTAGGTTCAAAATATAATTATATATACATAATAATCTGAAAAATAAGCTATTAAATGGAGTTAATAATGAAAAAGTTACTGGTTTCCGCCGCCCTCGCCACTGGCTTGGTCGCCACCCTTGCCAAGGCCGATGATGCAATTGACCTACGCGTGATGGGCCAACCCATGGCCACTGGTTTGATTCAAAAAAACCTTGAACAACCCTTCTTTGAAAACCTTGCAGAAACAAGTGGCCTACCGCTAAAGGTGAATTACAAGGCTGCCGATACCACCGGCATTAAAGATACTGAGCAACTGCGGGTATTAAAGTCAGGCATGTTTGACTTGATCTCCTTACGTCTTTCCCAAGTATCGCGTGATGAACCGACCATTTTAGGCCTAGATTTAGTTGGTCTTAACCCTACATATGCAGCGGGGGCACATACCATTAGCCAATACCAAGCGGTGGTAGATAAGCGCCTACAGGAGCGTTTCAATACCAAACTGTTAGGCCTATGGCCGTTTGGTCCTCAGGTACTATTTTGTAACCACCCGATTAGCAACCTTGAAGATGTAGCCGGTTTAAAGGTGCGCGTTTATGACCAAAACCTTGCTAAGTTCGTTGAGTCGATTGGTGGCGTGCCGATCCCGATCAGCTTTGGTGACGTACACCAAAGCTTAGCTTTAGGGGTGATTGACTGTGCCATTACTGGTACCAGCTCTGCCAATACTGCAGGTTGGCCTGAAGTATCCACCCACATGCTACCGATTGGTTTTCAGCTCGGTATGAATGGCTACGGTATTAACCTCAATACCTGGAACAAACTATCTGACCAACAACAAGCCACCTTACAAGCGTCTTTCGACCAGCTAGTGAAGGATATTTGGGGCTACTCTGAAGATCTTTATAAAGAATCACTGCGCTGTAATGTGGGTGAAAAACCCTGTGACAACCTCACTAGCTATGACCTAGTCAAGGTTCCAGTTCGAGAACAAGATCTAAAAACCGTATCGGAGACGGTGATGAAGGTATCTTACCCCACTTGGGCGGAAATCTGTGACCAGTCCAACCCCAGCTGTTCCGCCGAATGGACGGCAGCAATGAAAGACTAACACTGAATTAAGAGGGGCGAAGCCCCTCTTCACGAAGACAGGAGTATCGTTAGTGTTGAAACGTCTAGATAACATCACCAATATCATTTTTGGCGGCATTTTCTTGCTGCTATCGTTATTAATTGTACTTGAAACCCTATTACGTAAGTTCTTCAACCTATCACTGCAGGGTATTGATGAACTCAGTGGCTACGCCTTGGCGCTCGGCGCTTGCTTGGCGTTTAGCTCGGCATTGATTGGCCGCAGCCATATGCGGATTGATTTACTCTACAGCAAATACCCCACGTGGCTACGCAGCCTATTTAACCTGCTATCGATTATCAGTTTAAGTCTATTTGCCTGCTTTTTATTTTACGTGAGTTGGCAGATTATTCAGGAAACCCAAGAGTACGGCAGCACCGCGCCCACCGCTTGGAGCACCCCTTTAATTTGGCCGCAAGGTGCCTGGTTTGCCGCTCTAGCGCTGTTTAGCTTAATTTCGCTATTGCTGGTTGGCAAAGCCATATTGTTACTGTTTACCAAAGATCTTCAGCAATTTAATCAGCAGTTCGGTCCTAAAGGAGTCTTGGAAGAAGTGGCTCAGGAAATGGACGACTTTAACTCAAGAAGCCAAAACGACATCAAAGCAAGCTCACTATTAGGAGAAAAAGCATGAGTATTCTCGCTGCCAGCATCGGTTTTGCCGTGATGTTGTTGCTCATGGTCATCGGCCTGCCAATTGCAGTGGTGATGGCCGGCGCGGGTTTGATTGGAGGCCTAGTCGCCTTTGGCCCTTATTTTGTTTCTACCGGGGGCGCCGTAGTCTGGAGCGTATTAAACAACCCAGTACTCACCGCCATTCCCTTATTTGTATTACTCGGTGAATTACTGCTACGCAGTGGCATTGCCGACCGCATGTATTTAGCCATGTCGGCTTGGATGGGACGCCTTCCCGGAGGCTTGCTACATTCTAACATTGGTACTTCGGCGCTATTTGCTGCCACTTCCGGCTCATCGGTGGCCACCGCTGCCACCGTGGGCACCGTGGCGCTGCCCTCACTGCAAGCACGCAACTACTGTATGCGTAAATCCTTAGGCACCCTAGCCGCAGGCGGTACCTTGGGAATATTAATCCCGCCCAGTGTCAACTTACTGGTGTACGGCTCACTCACCAATAACTCCATTGGTAAGCTATTTCTAGCAGGGCTAGTGCCTGGCCTATTGCTCACCCTGTGTTTTATTATTTATATCGCGCTGTCTAATCGTAACGAAGTGAACAACCAAGAAGCCTCGGTGAGTTTAGCCGAGAAAATTCGCCTATCTAAACACCTAGTTCCGCCCTTGGTGGTATTTGGCATTGTGATGGGCGGTATCTACAGCGGCTTAGCCACCGCCACCGAGTCGGCGGCGCTAGGCGTGATGGCCGCTTTGGCTTTTGCTTACGCTCACAAAGCCATAAGCAAACAGTTCTTCCTCGATTGTTTTCGCCAAACCGCGCAGATCTCGGGCATGATTCTGCTGATTATTACCGCTGCCTTCATTCTTAACTTAACCATTAGTTTAACCGGCATCGTCGACCAACTCACTCAGAGTGTCGTCTCTCTCGGTTTATCACCGTTTAGTTTGCTACTGATCTTGGTTGGCTTCTACCTGCTATTAGGCATGTTTATGGATGTGTTATCGATGCAGGTATTGACCATTCCCATTACCTATCCGGTGGTCACCAGCTTAGGAATTGACCCTATTTGGTATGGCATCTTCATCGTTCTGATGTGTGAAGTAGCTTTAATTACTCCGCCAGTAGGCATGAACCTATTTGTGGTACACAGCGTGCGTAAAGACGGCGGTGATATTCGCGATGTGATGTGGGGAGCACTGCCCTACGTATGTATTATGATGCTGTTTGTTATGCTGATTATGCTGTTACCGGAGCTAGTAATATGGCTACCCCAGCATCTGTAGAGCAGGCGCCGCTATGGCGCTTAAGCTTGGCGCAACTCAGCCAGGGCTTTAGCTCTGGCCAATTCACTCCAAGCCAAATATGCGAGCAAGTGATTACTGCGATTGAGCAGCAAAACCCCAGCTTAAATGCCTATATCTACCTTAATCCGCAGCTACTGAGCCAAGCAGAGCAAAGCACCCAACGCTGGCAGCAGCGACGCCCTTTAAGCCCTGTCGACGGCATCCCTTTGGCGGTTAAGGATAACTTGCATGTGGCTGGCATGCCCACCAGCTGGGGGAATGCCAGCTTAGCCAAGCTAGTGCAGCCAAGCAGTGAATATTGCGTGGCCCAATGCCAACAGGCTGGCATGTTGATTATTGGTAAAACCAACTTGCCGGAATTTGCCAGCGACGGCATTACTAGCAATCCGCATTTTGGCAGCACCTGCAATCCTTGGGACAGGCAACTCACCCCCGGCGGCTCTTCCGGTGGTAGCGTCGCGGCGGTGGCCAGTGGCTTAGCTCCCTGTGCGCTGGGCACCGATGGCGGAGGCTCGATTCGCCGCCCCTGCGCCCACACTGGTTTATATGGCTTAAAACCTACAGCTGAGCTCATCAGCAGAAAAGACGGCTTGCCCCGCTTCATGTTTGATTTTGAGGTAGCTGGCCCCATCGCTCGCTCGGTAGAAGATCTCAGTCTATTACTGTCGGTGATCGGCGAGCAGGATTACTCTTGTGCCCTACAGCCGTCGCCCAGTAGCAGCTTAAAAATACTGGCTGTGGAACAGTTACAGAGTCACCCAGTAGAGCCACAAATTTGCGCCGCCAACCGCCAAGTGGCAAAACAACTAAAGCATTTAGGCCATCACGTAGAAACAGCCGCGCTGCCGTTAGATCTTGACTTTTTTAATCAATTTTGGCCCATTTTAGCCGAAGTTGGCCTCGCTTTTGTGTTTGACGAACTCCCCGAAGTGGCCTCATCCAGCCAAACAAAATACCAACACTTAGCCAACCAAGGAGGTAAATACAGCGCCGTTGATATTATGCGGGCTTGGCAGCAAGTACTGCTATTTAGACAGCAAGTGAAACAGCTATTTAAGCACTGGGACATCGTGTTAATGCCCTCAATTGCCGCGCTGGCTTGGCCGCTAGAACAAGCCTACCCCAGCACTATTGCTGGGCAAGCGGTGGGGCCCCGAGGTCATGCCGCATTTACCGGCTGGGTCAACATGGCGGGTAACCCGGCGCTGAATGTGCCAGTTCGCCCCTGCAGTTCAAGCACGCCAATCGGTCTGCAATTGATTGCCGACTGGCATCAAGAAGCGCGCTTACTCAGGCTAGCGGCACAACTAGAAGCGCTGCAGCCCAAATGGGCTTGGCCTCCACTGCCGCAAAGCAAGGGCGGCAAATGAGCAAGCTCTGCGGCCTAATCAGCAATATGGCGCAGGGAAAAGCGCAGCTGCGCCAGAAGATAAACCCTAGCCGAGCCGCTTCTAGACAAGCTTGGCGGCAACAAGGCCGCAAGCTAACCACCTTACCAGCAAACCCATAGAGGATATTGACTATTATTTACTTACTTCCCATTGGCTTGATTATCGCCATCATTATCTCGGTTGTAGCTCCGGCTCCCGGCGCTTATCTTAATCAGCTAGGTTTGCTACCTTGGATGGTGGCGGGCATATTTTTAATCAATGGCCTGCAGACCTCTAGTGCCGAGCTGCGCCTCGGTAAAGGCTACAAAACCGCCTTTACTTTAAGCTTGCTTATTAGCCTACTGCTGGCGCCACTACTTGGTTGGCTAGCCTATTTATGGCTACCGCTAGCCAAGGAGTTACTGATTGGTTTGTTGGTGATGAGCGCGGTGCCGCCCACGCTATCATCCTGCATCGTATTAACCCGTTTAACTCAAGGCAATGCTCAGTGGTCGTTATTTTTTACCCTTAGTCTCAACTTCCTGGGGATCCTCAGCATTCCCTTCTGTTTAAGTTTGCTTTTAGGCCAACAAGTGGGAGTGAAAGGCTGGGACTTGTTTTTACAACTACTACAAATTGTCTTAGCCCCCTTCCTGCTTGGGCTACTGCTACGCCACTATGCTATTAAACAGGGTTTATGGAGAGCACTGGGCGTACTGCCTAGTTTGCTGGTGATTGCCGGAGTCTGGCTCACCCTGTCTGCGAGCCAAAGTGCTTTGCTAGCGTTAAACGCCCGTGATTTACTGAGTATTAGTCTGGCCAGCTTAGCCTTGCATATTGGGCTACTGCTGGTGAGCTGGTACGCCAGCCAAGCGTGTGGTTTAAGCAGAGCCAAGCGTTTAGCGGTGCTGTTTACCGCCAGCCAAAAAACCATGCCTATTGCGGTGTCGGTGATCATTAGCATTAACAGTCAGCTGGGCGTAGCGGTGGTCACCTGCATCGTATTTCACCTGCTGCAGATGGTCTTTGATTCACTGCTGGCTTCACGCATGAATGCCCGCTGGCAACAACATCCCCAGTCATTAGCATCTTCGTCGGCGCAATAAACGCCGCTTATTTACTCGGTGATACGCAGCTGCCGCGCACCAATAGTTGGGTAGGAATGATGGTATCTTGATTGGCTTTACCGCCCTGCAATACCTTAACCAAGGTATTGGCAGCGGTAATGCCTATCTCTTCTTGAGGCTGGCGCACCGTGGTTAAACCGGGATCGGTATATTCGGCAAATAACAAATCATCAAAGCCAACAATCGACAACTGCTGTGGCACCTTAATACCCAGCTCGATTGCTGCCTTCATCGCGCCTAAGGCCATCATATCGTTAAAACAAAAGAGCGCAGTCATGTTGAAGTGCTGCTGCAAACGACGAAAAGCGCTATAGCCAGAATGAAAACTAAAATCTCCATCTTCAAAGGCTTGCTCGTCCACTGCAATATTGATCTTTTGTAAACTATCTTGATAACCCGCTTTACGGTCGATACAGATCGGGTTTTCCATGGGGCCGGTGATACAACCAATGCTGCGATGGCCTATGTCGAGCAGATAGTCCACCGCTCGACTAGCCGAACCGCGATTATCGATACGCACCGTAGGCACCGGAAAACCAGGAAAATATTCACAGGCCATCACCATCGGCAGTTCTGAGCCTTGGCGCACCTCTGCGGGAAGTTCGGCGGTTAAGGAAATAATCCCATCAGCCTGTTTGCTACGCACCAAATCCATATAGGCTTTGGCTTGCTCCACTGTATGGATGGAATCCCCTAACAAGACTTTATAAGCATTTTTTAAGGCGACCCGCTGAATACCGCGCACGATGTTGGCGAAAAACATATTGGAAATATCGGGCACGATAACTACGATGGTTTTTGACTCGCTACGGCGTAAGTTACGCGCAATAACATTGGGAGAAAAACCGCATTCGGCCACTGCCGCCTCTACCTTCAAACGGGTCTTTTCCGACACCTTTTCCGGGTTCATCATGGCTCGAGAAACCGTCGCTGTAGATACGCCCGCCAATTTGGCAACGTCTTTAATGGTTGGCACTGGCTGTCCTTATCTATCCAACTTTTTTTTACTTATTACTCAACAAAATGTAACGGATTACATGAATTAATGTAAAGCGCTTTATCTTAATTCATAGCATCTAGTGAATTTTAAAACGCTTAAAAAATAAATTTCAACATTGCTCACATTTTTGCAACATTTGATAGATAAAAGAAAAAAACTTGTATAACTTTTATTCAAGTCATAAAGAAAAACCATGCCTCGCGGTTTCTAACCGCCACCAGCTTAATTACAGCGCATGGTTTTTTTAGGCAACAAAATGTAATCGATTACATTTATAAGCCTGAACAGTTTGAGCTACACGATGAAAAAGGATTGCAGATGAAAAATCTCAGAGGACCGGCCTTATTTCTAGCCCAATTTGCTAGTGATGAAGCACCATTTAATTCACTTGAATCCATTGCAGCTTGGGCGGCCAGTATTGGCTACCGAGGCATACAAATGCCCAGCTGGGATAAGCGCTTATTCGACCTAGAGCGCGCCGCCGAAGATCTAGACTATTGTCAGCAAATATTGGCAACCCTAGATAAACATGGACTAAGCCTAACCGAACTATCAACCCACCTACAGGGACAACTGGTAGCGGTTCACCCCGCCTATGATGAAATGTTTGACGGCTTTGCTCCAGAATCACAAAGAGGCAATCCGGCTAAGCGCCAGCAATGGGCGGTAAATCAGCTGTTGCTGGCAGCTAAGGCATCAAAAAACTTGGGGTTAAGCGCCCATGCGACGTTTTCAGGAGCACTACTGTGGCCTTATATGTATCCCTGGCCACAACGGCCTCAAGGCTTGGTTGATACCGGCTTCGCCGAATTGGCCAAGCGTTGGCTGCCCATTTTAGATGCCTTTGATGAAGCTGGGGTAGACCTGTGCTATGAAATCCACCCCGGCGAAGACCTCCACGATGGAGTGACTTTTGAGCGCTTCTTAGAAGAAGTAAACCAGCATCCTCGCTGCAATATTCTCTACGATCCCAGCCACTTTGTGCTGCAACAACTGGACTACTTAGCCTTCATTGACCGCTACCATGCGCGGATCAAGATGTTTCACGTTAAAGATGCTGAATTTAACCCCAGCGCTCAGCAAGGTGTTTATGGCGGCTATCAAAACTGGACCGAACGCGCTGGACGATTTCGCTCACTGGGTGATGGCCAAGTCGACTTTGGCAGCGTGTTCTCCAAGTTAGCCCAATACGACTTCGAGGGTTGGGCTGTCGTGGAATGGGAATGCTGCTTGAAACATCCCGAAGCTGGAGCCGCCGAAGGTGTGGCCTTTGTTGAACACCACATTATTGAGGTCACCGACAAAGCCTTTGATGACTTTGCCGACAGCGCCATCGACCAAGCCGCTAACTTACGCATATTAGGTTTGTCAGGAGAACATCATGAATAAGATCAGATTAGGCATGGTAGGCGGTGGCAGCGGCGCCTTCATTGGTGCCGTGCATCGCATCGCCGCCCGCTTAGACAACCACTATCAACTAGTGGCAGGAGCCTTAAGCTCTCACCCCGACATCGCCGAACAATCGGCTAAAGACCTAGGCATTGCCAGCGAGCGTAGCTATAGCAGCTATATAGACATGGCCGAAGCAGAGGCCGCACGCCCAGACGGCATTGAGGCGGTCAGCATTGTTACGCCAAATCATCTGCATTTCCCGATTGCTAAGGCCTTTTTAGCCGCTGGAATCCATGTGATTTGCGACAAACCCATGACTTGCTCGCTCAGTGAAGCGCTGCAGCTTGAGCAACTCGCCAAACAAAGCGGCAAGTTATTTGTGCTCACCCATAACTACAGTGCCTACCCCATGGTGCGTCAGGCGCAGCAAATGGTCGCCGATGGTTTGCTGGGGAAATTGCGGGTGATTCAAGTGGAATACGCTCAAGACTGGCTCACCAGTGCCGCCGAAAAAACCGGCAACAAACAAGCCGAGTGGCGTAGCGACCCTAAACGTTCTGGCCCAGCCGGTTGCTTGGGAGACATTGGCACCCACGCCTTTAACTTGGCTTGTTTTATCAGTGGATTACAACTGCAACAAGTAAGTGCCGAACTCAACACCTTTGTTGAAGATAGAGCCTTGGATGACAATGTGCACGCCATGCTGCGCTTTGAGCAAGGCGTTCGCGGCATGTTATGGAGCTCGCAAGTGGCACCGGGTAACGAAAATGGCCTACGTATTCGTATCTATGGTAGCGACGGCGGCCTTGAGTGGGCTCAAGAGCAGCCCAATCAATTACTCTACAGCCCCTTTGCTCAGGCTAATCGCATTCTCACTCGAGCCGGTTACGGCTATCAAGCCGCTGGCGAGCACTTAGTGCGCACGCCTTCCGGCCACCCCGAAGGTTACCTAGAAGCTTTTAGCAATATCTATAGCGAAACCGCCCAAGCGATTTTAGAGACTCGTGCAGGTGCCACTGCCGAACAGGCTTTAGCCAATAGTTTATTGCCAGGCGTTAGCGAAGGGGTGGATGGCCTCAAGTTTATCAATGCGGTGATTCAGTCTTCACAACACAACGGTAAGTGGATTGCGATGGAGAGTGTCAATGAGTGAAGCGCAAGCCATTCTCAGTCTGGAAAACATCAGTAAAAGTTTTTCTGGTGTCACGGTATTACAGAATATTAGCGTGCAAATTCAAGCTGGCGAGGTGATGGGCATACTTGGCGAAAACGGCGCGGGTAAATCCACCCTGCTGAAAATTATCTCGGGTATTTACCAGCGCAGCAGCGGCCAATTGAAAATCGCCGGGGAAGTCGCCGAAATCAATAGCCCGGCAGATGCTAAAAAGCTGGGCATTGCAATGATTCCTCAGGAATTTAATTTGATCGCCAGCCTCAGTGTGTTCGAAAACATCTTTCTTGGCCAAGAGCTTCGCAGCGGCCCGCTATTAAATAAAAAAGCCATGCGCCTGCGCACTATACAGCTCTTGGAATTGCTAGAAACCCCACTCTCGGCTGACGCGCTGATCGAGCAGTTGAGCGTGGCAGAAAAGCAAATGGTGGAGATAGCCAAGGCCTTGGTTAACGATGCACAAATTCTGATTATGGACGAGCCCACTACCGTGCTCACCAGCCAAGAAGTGAAAGTGCTGTTTAAGCTAATCGACAAGCTGAAAAGCCAAGGTGTCACCATCTTATTCATCTCCCACAAGTTGAAGGAGGTAAAACAGCTTTGCGACAGGCTGATGATCCTGCGAGATGGTGATTTAATTGCGGTGGATCAGGTGAGCCAAATCGACGAACAGGACATGGCCAGAAAAATGGTGGGGCGCGAACTCAATCAGGTGTTCCCCAGCCGTTCTAAAGTACTCGATAACGTCGCCTTAAGAGTGGAAGGCCTTAGTGTCAAAAACCTGTTAAACGATATTAGCTTTGAAGTGCGCCAAGGTGAGGTATTAGGCTTTGGCGGACTAGTGGGCAGTGGTAGAACCGAAACCGCCGAGGCAATTATGGGGCTGCGCCGCCGCCAGCAGGGGCGTATTTACGTGCAGCAACAGCCGGTCAACATTCGCAATATTAAAGATGCGGTAAAACACGGCTTGGCCTACCTCAGCGAAGACCGCCAAGGCTGCGGCTTAACCATGAACTTTACTATACCGGAAAATATCAGCCTGATTTCCTTAAGCAACTACAGTAAGGGGCTGATCAACCACCAGCAAACCCGCGAAAAAGCTCAGCAGTACGTGCGCCAATTCGACATAAAAGCGGCCTCTCTAGATACCGAGCTGATGTATTTAAGTGGCGGTAATCAACAAAAAGTTTACCTGTCGAAATGGATGGATACTCAGCCGCAGATCTTGATCTTAGACGAACCCACCCGTGGAGTGGATGTGAATACCAAGAAGGAAATTTACCACTTTGTGCAAAGCATGACCGAGCAAGGTTTAGCCGTGGTAGTGATTTCCTCCGATATGGAAGAACTAATTGGCCTGGCTCATCGAGTATTAGTCATGCGAGAAGGACGCATCCAAGGAGAGCTACAGCAGCAAGATCTTAACGAAGAAAAAATCATGTTTTTGGCCGCAGGCCTTCACGGCGAAGCAGCCAGTGCCCCCAGTTTACAGGAGCAGCATTGATGAACGAGGTAGTAAAAATGAACCCGAAAAACCCCTCTATTGCCAGTTCTAGCTGGCTGGATAAACTGCCCAAGTTTTCCATGTCGAGTTGGGCACCGTTGATTGCGCTATTGGTATTGGTGTTGCTCTCGGCCATGGCCAGTGACCACTTTTTAATTCCTAGGAATATTACCAATGTACTGCGCCAAGTGTCCTATACCGGGATTATTGCCCTGGGTATGACCTTTGTAATTATCGCCGGAGGCATCGATTTGTCGGTGGGTTCGATGGTGGCCTTAGTCGGTGTATTGGTGATTATGCTGCTCAACTATCTGGGAGATGGTTGGTTGGCGGTAAGCATTGCCATTGGTGCGGCCATGGTAATGGGGGCCGCCTTTGGCGCGCTTAACGGCTTACTCACCACCAAGGGCAAAATCACCGCCTTTGTGGCTACCCTTGCCACCATGTCAATTTTTCGCTCACTCACGCTTTACATCAGTGATGCCGGAGAAATGGTGTCGCAAAACAACTACTACCCCGATATTGGCGGAGGCTATTGGTTGGGGATCCCCATTCCGGTTTGGCTGTTCATTGGCTTGGCTTTTTTAGGCCACATCATTTTGCGTCATACCGCCTATGGTCGCCATGTTTGCGCGGTGGGCTCTAATCCTAAAGTCGCCAGTTATTCTGCGATTAACGTGCAAGGCGTGTATTTCTTAACTTTTGTTATCGTGGGTTTCACTGTGGGCCTATCCGCAGTGATGCTGTCTTCACGACTTAATTCGGTGAGTCCCGGCGATGCCGGCTTGTTTTACGAACTCGATGCCATTGCTGCCGTGGTAATAGGTGGCACCTCCCTAGCCGGAGGCAAAGGCACACTATGGGGTACCGTAATTGGTGCCATCATTTTAGGCATTATCAACAACATGCTGAATCTAATGGGGTATCCCCCTACTTACAAGGGACGGTTAAAGGCTTAGTCATTTTAATTGCAGTATTAATGCAATTTAAACGTGAGCGCTAAACCGCCGTTGGTAATCATTCAAGGAGAGTAACTTATGCGTTTAATGCAACAGATAGGAAAAATACTATTAGCGGTGCTTTTAGTAGGCTCACTCGGTGTTAATGCAGCGGTGGCCAAGACCCTAAAAGTAGGTGTATCGGTTCCCTCGGCTGACCACGGCTGGACCGCTGGTCTGTTATGGTGGGCTGAAAAAGCCGCCGCCGACTTTAAAAAGTCTGAAAAGGATGTTGAGTTTTACGTGGTGGCCGCCAGCTCGGGCTCGAAGCAAGTGGGCGATGTGGAAGATTTAATGATTAAGGGCATTGATGCCTTGGTTATTTTGCCGCATAACCCCGCCACTTTGCAGAAGGTGATTGAAGAAGCTTACAACAGCGGCATCTACACTGTAGTGGTTGACCGAGAACTAGAAACCCCAGCACAAAACGTATTTATTGCGGGAGATAACGCCGGTTTGGGTAGTGTGAGTGGCGAATGGTTAGCTAAAGAAATGAACGGCAAAGGTAAAGTGGTGGTCATTGAGGGCATGTCGATCCCCATCAACAAACAACGGGTAGATGCATTTAATGAAGTAATAGCCAAACACCCGGGTATCACTATTTTAGATAGTCAACCTGCCGACTGGTCTACACAAAAAGCCCTTGCGGTAATGGAAAACTACTTGCAAAAACATCCCAAGATTGATGCGGTTTGGTGTCAGGATGACGATATGTTGAAAGGGGTGATGCAGGCCATTAAAGAATCGGGGCGCAGCGACATTAAAACCGTACTTGGGGGAGCAGGTTCACAAGACATCATACAAATGGTGGTAGCTGGTGACCCAGTGGTGCGTGCTACTGTTACCTACCCACCTAGCATGGTTGCTTCAGGCATAGCTTTAGCCATTACCGGTGCCCGTCATGAACACTTGGGTAAAATGTACCACAGTGCGCCATCTCGAGTGATTTTGGCTGCCGAGTTAATTGACGCCAACAATGCCGCTGAGTTTGTGGTAGAAGATGCTGCCTACTAAGCTTAGGGCTCAAACGTAAACTCAAAAATGACGCAAGTGAAACCTCACTTGCGTCATTTTCATTTAAATCGAGCGAGCCAGACTAGTTTTCGGTGACTAATTCGAAGCTCACATCAACCTGATCATGGTATTCCAATTGCGCCGCTTGATAAGAACTGCCACCACTGTCTGCGACAGCCATTAAGGCTCCCTCCATCTTCATTCGGGGAACCGCCGATTGATTGCGGTAGTTAACTTCCACCACCGGACCAAGCTGGCTATTATAACCTTCGGCTAAGTGGCGCGCTTTAGCGTAGGAGTCTGCTATGGCTAAGGCCCTTACTTGCTGTTTAAGTTGCTCCTCTTGAGAACTTTTATAAAGCAATTGACGCACCTCATTAACACCACTGATCATAGCGGCATCCAGAATTTGGGTTAAGCCCTCTAAGTTAGCCAGTTCCACCATAATACTGCGCTCGGCGAGGTAGCCCACGAATACCCGTTCTCGCTCCTGATACTGATATTCAGCGCGAATTTGTAACTGGCTGGCTTCAAAGCGGTCCGAATCGGTCAGTAGCGGAGACAAATTGGCTTCAGTTACCTTAACGATTTTATCCACCCGCTGTTTTGCCTCGGCGGCGGTTTTAGCTAAACTGCTGGCTTGCAGATCAAGTTGCACTTGGTCGGCTAGCGCCAACAGTTTAGCTTCTCCACTGGTATGTAATAGCGCAGCTTGAACTGGCGATAAACTCAAGGCCACACTCATTAACACAATACTGACTAACTTATTCATCTTCCCCTCTCAAATTATTTGTTTTAGGACTATTCAGCCAAGGCAAAGGGCTGCGGCGGCGCGATATACCCCTGATAGGCATCAACTGGCAATACCGAAAGCAATTCGACTTGTTGTTGATTCTCTACTCGTTGCGCCACCGTGACAATCTGCAAGTTGCGCGCAGCTCGACAAATCGCACTTAAGAAATGGCTATCGCCATCTTCAGCCAAGGCTTGTGCCGTATAACCATAGTCAATTTTCACATAATGCGGTTTAACTCGGCTTAAATAATTTAAAGAATTAAGATTACGCCCATATTGATCGATGCCGATTTGATAACCTAATTCACGTAATACATCTAAGCTAGATTCCAATTGCTGATTTTCTCGTAGAAACGCCGTTTCGGGAATTTCCAAGGCTAATCGCGGCGCGACTGACTGATAACTGTGCGCTAGCTCTACTAGCCAGTTCAAAAAGCTCAACTCGCCTAAGGCAGACAAAGTCAGGTTAATGGCTAACTTCAACTGGGGATCTGCCAACAAGGCTTTAGCTGCTTTCTCTAATACCATTTGGTCAAACTTCGCGCCCAACTTAAATTGTTCCAAAGCTGGCATAAACTGCCCCGCAGCAAAACGCTGCGCATCCACTTCGATGCTAGTAAACAGTTCTTGATGCAGCTGTTGCGGACTATGAATAAATTGCACCACCTGGGTTTTATAGGCCAAGCTATGCTGGTTAATACTGGTTTCCAGCAATTGCTTCCACTGACTACGTGGAATTTGGCTTTGCTCTGCTTCCACCAAACAATAAAAGCCTTCGCGTAGGTCTCGTGCGGTTTGCAGCGCGGTGTCGGCAGCGGTGAGTAGCTCACTGATGTTTTCTTGTTTCTGACGCAACACCAAGCCCATCACGAGGGGCGGGCCATGTGCTGTTGCCAAGTGCCCAAGCGGGCTTGAATATCCTGTTGAACTTGCTCGGCGAGGCTCTCTAGCTGCTGTTGGTCGTAACCCTCGGCTAAAATCGCAAACTCTAGATTACTTAAGCGGGCAATCACCAATTGTTTTTGTTGTTCGGTATAAGAACTAAATAACTCACCCATGGCCGCAATAAACTCATCGCGCTGATTAAAACCGCCATGCACATGAATCGCTTCAATGATATCCAGAGAAACTAAGGCTAAGCCGCCCACTCCAGATTCGGCCAACCAAGACTGGCTCTGATTAAGAAAATAACGGCGATTGCCCAAACCCGATACAGGATCTTGCAAGGCTTGTTTTCTTAGGCTGTTCACTTCCTGCACCTGAGACGCAAATTGCTGGGCAATGTTGTCTGACATGTGGTTAATTGCCCCCACCACACTGCGTAGCTCTTGAGTACGCGGCAGGGGAATGGCCTGACCAAAGTTGCGCTGTTCTATTTGCTTGGCTTGCTGCTGGATCTGCTGTAACGGTTTAAGCAAATAACGTAGCGCGCGGATCAACACCAACACCGTGATCAGAAAACCCACTAAAAACAGTTTGGCCAAGTCCACCATAGCAGACCATAACTGCAAATAGGCATAGCCGGGGTGCCCCACCACCGTTAACTCGCCCAATTGCATCCAGCCACTGGTCAGTACTTGCTTTTGTTCGCTGGGTTGGAATAAATCCAAGTTGGTAAACCACTGCGGTACACCGGCGATAGTGGGGCTATTGTGGCGATCTATCAGCTGATTATCGGTAAACAGCTGCAAACGAATTTGCTGATAATAACCACTGTCAAACATTGCGTTGATCACCGACTCTGCGGCCACCATGTCGCCACTTTCCAAATAAGGACTCAGCGATAAACCTAAAGAAGTGCTGGTATTATTCACATCAGATAGCTGCTGCTCGGATAAATAAGCGCGAGTATTGCCAATTTCGATACTGAATACTACAGCCAATAAGCCGCCGTAAATCAGCAATACGACAAGTAACAACTGGCGATATAAGGTCATAGTGTTCCCCTAAACATCGAAACTCTTCACTGGTTTTTTTAATTTATTGAGCCGCCAACGTTGCTGGAGATCGGTCCAAAGCTTCAAGCGGCTCGCCTTACCGGCCAGTTGGCCACGCCCCTTTTCTTTCATTAGCCATAGGTGTTGACCATTAAAGCTATAAATAGGCACTAAATCTTCTCGCTGGGTGGCAGGCAAAATAGTTGGATTAATATTGTCGAGCAAAATAGGCACCGACGAAGGCGTGGGATAATAGGCCACCACCATATGAAATTGATTGTAAGTCAATGATTTAACATAGACTAGGCGCATCTTATCATCACTCACGCCCAGCTCGATTAAAGAAAAATATTTGGCAATACTAAAGTCGTCGCAGTCACCAGCGGCAGCACCTAAAAACTCAACCGGCGTCGCCCAGTAGTCTTTTTGTCCCCACACTTCGATATCGTCAACAAACTGCAGCTGGTTAAAGAAATCGTTTACCGAGCTGAGTTTGTCGGTCTCACTGAGTTGGCCGCTATCGGCGATGAGTTGTCGCCAAGCGCGCACTCTTAACTCGGCCTTTTCACCATAAAAAGAGCGCACCGTGGCGGCCAGTTCCTCTAATTGATAATTAGCGGCAACCAGCAATAGGGGACATAAAATAAAAGCTAGCCAGCCAAGGGCTAGTTGCCGCAACATGCTTAGCCTATTGTTTTAAGTGAGGTGTATAAACAGACCATTTGGGTACCACCGTTCGATATTGCTGCTGCACATAAACGCGGACTCGGCGATTAGCCGCTTCCGATTGGACATCTTCCCCCTGCACCAGCAGTTGAGCTTCGCCAAAGGGCTGTAATTCGACTCGCTCGGCGACTATTCCATAGTTGTCGAGCAACAACAGCCGCACCTGCTGTGCTCTGCGCTGCGAAAGCGCTAAATTGTATTGTTGTTCACCCGAGGCACTGGCATAACCTTCAACACTGATTTTCACTTGAGGGTAACGATTTAAAAAATCGGCCACCTGCTGCAATTGAGGATAATATTCACTGCCCAACTGACTGCTATCGTGCTCAAAAAACACCATTAATTCATAGCCATCATCGTGTCGCTGATAGGCCGAGCACCCGTAGTTATCCACTTTCGCACCCTGCTCGGTATTGGCGCAGCGATCCCGCTGGTTAATCACCCCATCACTGTCTTGGTCACGGCGGTCATAATTTGCCGGCAAGCCTGTATATGGGCTAATCGCCTGACTACAGCCGCCGAGCAAAGCTGCCAACGCCAGCCCTAGTGCTAGCCGCCTCATTCAAACTCCCAAGCTTGTGGGCGCTCTACTCGCAAGGCATGTAATAGCTTACCGGTGGCATTGAGAATACGGTATTTTGCGCGTAACTCGTCGATGTCGGCGCGAATATACTCGTTTTGCGCCTCAAACAATTCGTTTTCGGTATTCAGCACATCCAGCAAGCTACGTTTACCCAGAGTGAATTGTTTTTTGTAGGATTGCACGGTTTGATAACTGGCCTCTACATGTTGCTGCAAAAAGGATTTTTGTCTTAACAGTACATCCCAGGCATTCCAAGCCAAACGGGTTCCTTCAGTCACTTGGCGGTGAGCATCTTCACCAATGGCCTTGGCACGGTTTACATCGTAAGCACTACGTCGAATTGCTGCGGCATCGGTGCCACCGTTGTATAAGTTATAGCGTAGCCGCAACATGGCGGCTAACTCGTAATCCTTAGAGTTATCAATAGCATTGGGGTTTTTATCCCAGTTGCCATCTAACTCCAAGGCGATTTCCGGGTAGTTGGTTGACTTGACGACGGTATTTTCGGCAGTGGCCGCTGCTACATCGAATTGCGCCGACTTAAGAGTAGGATGATTGTTTATTGCCTCGGCTAAAGCGGTGTCCATATCGGCGGGCAATAAGTCTAGATCCGCTTCGGGTTGCACCAAGTCTTGCGGCAAGCTGTTAACCACCCGCAAAAATTGCGCTTCGGCGTCGAGCAGGTTGTTTTTTGCCGACAGGGTATTGGTGGTAGCACGAGCCACCCGGCCATTCACCTGAGTGTAATCAGCACTCGAACCCAAACCTGAGTCGGTGCGCTTTTTGATGTCTTTTTGAATGTCTAAGTGGGTCTGTAGGTTGTTCTCGGCCAATTCCAGCAACTGCTGTTGCTTAATCACTTCCAGATACACATCCACTACTCGCAGCGCGATATTCTCGGCATCGTTATACAGCAGCCATTGGTCGGCCAGCGCTTCGCTTTCGGTGCGAGACACTTCACCAGTAGTGGCAAAACCATTAAACAACAATTGGCGAATACTAATGCCCAACTCGGTAGGGTTGGCATTACGCACCGAACCAGTATCATGCTGCTCCCAGCCGGCTCCGGCAGTAAGATCTACCGTAGGGTAGTAGCCGCCTTTCGCTCCCTGATAGCGTTCTGAGCTCGCTTTAAATTGATTAAACGAAGATTGCAATTGCGGGTGTTCTGTAAGCACCTTGGCTACAGCCTGTTCTAAAGATTGAGCCAATAAGGGGCCGCTACTAAAAAAATACTGGCCACTAATACTAGAGTCAGCTTGTTCATTAACACTCCTTGTTGTTTGCTGAACAAAAATTTAGCAAACAGGTTTATCGTTCCCGTAGCGCCGATTGCTGCGCTTTGATAATCGGTTTTAATAAGTAATCCAGTATGCTCTTCTTGCCGGTAACAATATCAACACTGGTTAACATGCCAGGAATAATCGGTAAAGGTGAACCATCACTACCCAAATAGTTTTTATTGGTTCTCACCAGCACCATGTAGAAACTATTGCCATCTTCATCAACGATGGTATCAGCACTAATTCGTTCTAGTTCACCATCCAAACCACCGTAGATAGAAAAATCATAAGCGCTGAATTTAACTACAGTTTTAAGCCCCGGACGAAGAAAAGCAATATCTTTCGGTTGAATTTTAGCCTCAATTAACAACTGATCTTCAATCGGCACGATCTCCATGATACTCATACCCGGCTGGACTACCCCGCCCACCGTATTGATATGGATTTTTTTAACCGTTCCCTTTACTGGCGATACCACCGAGGTTCGGTCGACGCGGTCACGTAAGCTTACCTGACCTTCGCTAAGCGGCTCTAACTGTGCTTCGATTTGATTTAATTCACGGCGAGCCTCGCTTAAAAAATTTAAGGCAATATCGCGACGTTTATATACCGTTTCGGCAATGGCGCTGTGGATCTTAGGCCCGAGTAGCTTACTGCTTTCTAACTCGCCATTCAGATCATTCGCCTGACGCCGCAGCTTTAGCAGCTCTACCTGAGAGACCACGCCTTCTTTGGCTAAAGGCTCGGTAATATTGAGTTCTTCTAATACCAACTTATAACTTCTATCGAGGTAGTTGATTTTTGATTTCAACTCCACCAACTCTTGTTGCTTTTGCTCAATTTGCCCAGCGGTAATAGAAAGCTGGTTTTTTAGCGCATTAAGGCGAGCTGCTTTCTGTAATTGCTGTCCAGACACCTCAGAGGGATGTTGTTTGGCATATTCCGCGTCAAAATCAATCTGTTTGTCGATGACCCTGACCTGCTCAGCCCATTGTTCTGGCGGTAGATCTGAATTGATTTCAATACTGGCAATTTCACTTTTTAATCGCGCAATATCACCCTGTAGATTAATCACTCGTTGTTGCTGTTCACGAAAATCGGAGCGAAACCGAGTATCATCTATCAATAGTAACGCTTGCCCGGGTTCAACCTGATCGCCCTCTTGCACCAAAATTTGCTTAAGGATCCCGCCTTCGAGGTTTTGAATGGTTTGCACTTGCTGAGAAGGAATCACCTTGCCGCTACCAACGGTGACTTCATCTACCTTGGCCCAATGAGCCCAAGATAAAGCACAGCCAAACAAAATAAAAATTAACCACAACAAACGCCGCGAACGATGTGGCGTTTTCATTAAAATGGCCGCATTAATGTCGTCAACAAAGCGCAGTTCTGACTCAGATAAAGACGGTTGAGATTTACTCACTGGGCGCCCTCACTTTACCGCTGCGTAATAACTCCAATACCTCAGCTTTTGGGCCGTCGGCGACCACTCGGCCTCGTTCCAATACGATAATTCTGTCCACCAAATCTAACATCGACATTTTATGGGTAATTAGGATGAAGGTTTTATCTTCCGCCACTTTGGCTAAACGTTGCTTAACCAAGTTTTCTGAGTAGGCATCCATACTGCTGGTTGGCTCATCTAATACCAACACTGGAGGGTTAAACAACAAGGCGCGAGCCAAGGCCACAGCTTGGCGCTGGCCGCCAGACAAATACAGCCCCCGCTCACCCACTTGACGATCCAAACCTTGTGGATCGATGTCGGTAAACTGGCTCACCCCAGCCAAATCGGCGGCACGAAAAATCAGCTCATCTTCAATATGCGGTACCCCAAGGGTGATGTTTTCGCGGATTGAGCCGTAAAACAAATTGATGTCTTGCGGCAAACAGCCAATCTTTTGCCGAATATCGGCGGGGCTAATTTGGTTAAGATCGACCCCGTCTAAACGAATCGCGCCTTGCTGGGGCAAATAAAAACCTAATAACAGCTTTTCTATACTGGTTTTACCCGCACCTATTTTACCGATAATCGCCACCTTCTCTTTGGCTTTAATCGATAAATTCAAATCTCTTAATACCTGCTGCTCGGATCCAGGATAGCTAAAACTCACATCGCTAAAACTCACCGCACCATCGAAGTGCTTACGGTGCATGTAGCGCTCTAAGTTTTCATCCGGCAGCTGCATAATGGCTTCAAGATTTTCTAAGGCTGACTGGGCCTGATTGTAACGCGTGGCCAACAAGGATACCTGCGAAAACGGCACAAGTGCTCGACCGGTTAGCATCACCGCTGCTACCAAGCCGCCCATGGATAAATGGCCTTGGGAAATTTGAAATACCCCCACCACCACCAACAGCACCGTAGTACTTTGTGAGACAAAGGCGTTAACACTGCCCACCGAGGTGGCGAGCTTGCGGATAGCCATATTCCAATTGGCGATATTGCCCACCAGCTCTTCCCACTTATGCTGAAACTGACTCTCGGCCCCGGCCAATTTCAAGGACTCTATACCATTTAAACTTTCGATAAGATGAGCGTTTTTTTGACTGGCAAAACGACTGCCTTGTTCCACTTCATGGCGCATTTTACCTTTGATATAAAATGAGTAGGCCAACATCACCAAGGCCGCGCCAATGGGAACGATCGCTACCGGTCCGGCAACAAAAGCAATTACCGCAAGAAATAACAAGGAAAATGGCACGTCGACCAAGGCGGCTACTGTAGCGGAGGTAATAAATTCACGAATAGAATCAAATTCTTGAACATTTTTAGCAAAGGCTCCCACCGACGGCGGCCGCACCTCTGCTTTAATATTCAGCAGCTTCTCAAAAATCCGCGCAGACAATAAAATATCCGACTTTTTAGCAGCCAAATCCAAGGTATAAGCGCGCATTTGTTTAAGCGCAAAATCGAAGATCAATACCAAGGCCATACCGGCTGTTAGCACCCACAGAGTATCGATGGCAGAGTTAGGCACCACTCGGTCGTAAACGTTCATCACAAATAAAGGCGATGCGATGGCAAATAGGTTCAAAAATAGAGAAGCGATTAAAGCATCTCGGTAAATCGGAGCCGAGCGACGCAGGGTATTCCAAAACCAATGCCCTTGCTTGTTGCTTAAAGACTGAGGAGAACGCTCATCAAAGCGATAACGTTTGCGAATATAACAACAAAAGCCGGTATAACTCTCAGCTAATTGCTCTAATGCAATATGTTCATGACCATCGGCCAACTCTGGCCAAGCCACTTCCAAGTGGTCATCGCTACGCGACAACAAAACACAACTACGCCCATCTTTGAGTAATAAGATGCAGGGCAAGAGTAAATCGGGGATCTTATTAATTGGCTTTTTAACGAGGGTGGCATCCATTCCGGCACGCAAGGCCGCTCGCGGCAGCAGAGCGGGAGTGAGTAAGCCGTCTTCCAAAGGCAAGCCTGCCGATAGAGCTCGGGCTGAGAAAGGTTTGCCATAATACTTAGACAAAAACACTAAACTGTTAAGTAGCGGGTCAATCTGTTTGGCGGTGATATCTAAATCTTGATATGCGTGCTGTTTCTTCGCGTCCTGCACCTAGCTTCCTTTAAATAGTCAAAACATTGAAGGAAAGCCCCAGCCTCCCTTCAACCATCAGTGTAGCCTAATTTGAGGGCTATTTGTCTACATTAAGTTGTTGATCGTCAAGTAGTTGGCTCAAGATTTCACTATCGCTCATGCCGCTGAAATCCACATCTAGCAAAGTGATAGTTTGATGAACGGTTGAACCATTATCTACGCCATCTATATCAATGGAAACAATGGTATCGATGCTAGTGCCGTTATCTATCTTTTCAAAAGATAGATAAGATTCTAAATTGCCCTCGTTCTCACCTTGTAGCAAGTCGCTAAGATTAAGCACATCAGCGTCACCATCGACTTTAAGGGTAAAGTCAGTAATCACATCGTTACTGCTGCCCTGCTCATCTCCGGCCAGCCAAGCAAACATGTCACTGTCGTCACCACCAGTGAGAATATCATTGCCTTGGCCACCAATTAACAAGTCAGCTCCATCGCCGCCCTCCAGTTGATCATCACCGGCATAACCCACCAAGGCATCATCGCCCGCACCACCGCTCAGAGTATTATTGTGTTGATTACCCACCAGTACTTCATCGCCGTCGCCACCGTCAATGGACTTACCATGCACCCCTACTAACTCGGCGCTAGCGCTATCCATAACGCCGTCACCGATAATGGTATAGTCAAATTGTTCTTGAACATCCGTATCAAAAGATTTTTGGTACACCGCGTTGCTGGTATCGATAGTTAAATGCAGTTGATACCAACCACTATCGTGCTCGTTATCGGCCTGTACTTGGATGTAGTACTCGCCCTCTGCAGGAGCGGTAAAGCTACCGCGCGGGCCCTGCCAATCTTCGGTGAACTTGTTAGTTCCATTATCGGTGAGTAATTGATTACCATCGGCATCGAAAATAAAAGCATCTACTTTGACCCGCTCGGCACCACTGACAAAGGCCATATTGACCCATAAGGTCTCACCTTCAGCCAGACTGACTTTGATCCAATCTTGATCGGCAAGGTTGCTGTCATCGCTATCGTTTTCGAGCTCACTCTGGTAGGTAAAGGAATAACCGTCACGAATAATTTGCGGAATGTTGCCATCATTAAGGCTAAATAACGAGCGATCACTCAAATCAACAGCTTGATGGCCTAAAAAGTCAATCCAATCTACATCCTCGGCTCTGGCAATAATCGACAGTTGCTCAGTTTCAAAATTGCTATCGTG
The DNA here is from genome assembly GCF_001420915.1 of Agarivorans gilvus. Lineage (NCBI taxonomy): Bacteria > Pseudomonadati > Pseudomonadota > Gammaproteobacteria > Alteromonadales > Alteromonadaceae > Agarivorans > Agarivorans gilvus. The sequence goes on from NZ_CP013021.1 coordinate 1,799,973, forward strand.
AATACCTAAACCCACTCCATCATCGGAATCAAAGTGGATTTCGTCACTACCACTCACGCTACCGCCCACGGGGTTATCTACCCCATCAAAACTGATGTTATGACCAGTATCGTTCCACAATAAGGCTAAACTTGGCACAGTGATGGTGGAATGACCATCTTGGTTGGTTAGTATCATGTCACGGTTGGCATCAAGCACAGCTTCAAATTGAGTATTAATAACTAAATCGATAGAGTTCGCATCACCATCGAAGTCGGTGACCGTAACGGCGAAGCTTTCTTGCTGCCCCCACCCATCGGCGGCTAAATCAAGCTCATAAGAGTAAGCTCCGGTGACGAAGTTCAGCATCAACAAGCCACCCAAGGCCGTAGTCAAGTTCAGAGTTTTAGCCTGCTCAGGATCGGCATAGGGATCGTAACTATAGCGAACGCCATCAACCACGATTTCACTGACAAAACCATCATCGGCGCCCACCATAAAGCCATCGGTAGAAGCGGTGCGGAGTAAGCCTAAGGAGGCTTCAACTTGCCCATCCAAATAGGTTTCTAGAACCGTAATGGCTAAGTCATTAGGATCGTCCACAATGAAGGCGTATTCATCAGTGGCAGACTCCGAGGCCACATCCTTAAGCACCTCTAAATCAGCCTTACCAATGCCTATCCCATAACTGGTATCAATGTTATCGCGAACAAAGTTATCCCAGGCGGTTAAACCACTTCCCCCTTGATATTGAACAGTATCGTCAATGCCATAACCTAGGTTAGGCTCACCGTCGGAAATAAAGTAAAGCAGGGAATTGTCGGCACTTGGTTGCTGGTCTGAGCCGCTACTGGCAATGACTTCATTTAACGCCGCGTCATAGTGAGTGCCGCCACCTGAGCTGAGATCGTTTAAGAATTCAATCGCATCGGCAACGTTGTCGCTAATCCAGCCGCTGCTTTTTACATTGTCTGAAAAACCGATAATCTGAATATTTACATTACCTCGTTCATCGGCTTGTTCAATCAAGGCCGTTAGCGCTTCCACCGCAATATTCAAGTAATTTAATCCATCGCCGTGCTCGCCATTGGTCATACTGGCAGAAGTATCCAAAACCAAGACTAAATTGGTGGTGGCAGGCTCAGGGCTAGAGGTAAAGCTGTGAACAATATCGCTACCAATCGGTTGGTCATCTAAAATGCTCACCTTGAGCTGACTCTCACTTACAAAGCCGCTACTTGGTTGACTGACGATGTAAGTAAAGTTCTCACTCACATCATCACCAGCTAGATTCGCTTGAGTAAGTTGGTATTGATAATCACCAGCAGAGTGGCCGTTATAATCGGCGGTATAAACACTCAATTCACCATAAGCACTGGAAATACTGATCACCCCATTTGCATCTGGCGTATAGGGCTGGCCTTGATAAGTCACACTAGTAAGAACCAATCCATCCTGCAGGCCCTGATCATTACTAAGCAGGTTCCCCTCGGCTAAGGTGTCGGATTCGTTAGGCTGAGAACCGATAGCTAAACCTGATTCAGCGACTTGTGCCACATCGCTAGTCAAATTCAGCACATTACCGGTAACTTGGGCTGAGCTCTGATTGCCATAACTGTCTTGCACAACATAGGAGAATGCCACACCACCGCTAGCATCAGTATTGGCGGTGAAAGATAACTCTCCCGCTTCATTCACATGCACTACACCTTGAGCCAATACAATATCTTGAGCAAAGCCTGGTCTGAGAGCATGCCCGTCGATGGATTGAATGCTTAGGCCATCCCCTTCGGGATCCGAATCGTTAGCCAATAAATCTAAGTCTACCGTTTGTCCGGCTTCTAGATGAGAGAAGTCATCATTCTGGGCATCTGGCGCTTCATTTACTCTTATCACATTGGCAATGTCGCTATCGCTGGCGCTCTTGCCATTGGCGGTGACTTCCACGCTGATGTTCAGCTCGCTTAAGTTTAAGCTGTCATCATTCACCGCAGTCACACCCGCAGCGGTTAGCTTCACTTGTTGGCCATCGAGGACGAAGTAACCATTGTCGTTGTTAAGCAATTGGTAAGTCTGGGCGTCGCCTTCTGGATCGCTGGATGTGAAGTTGGCCACCACCGTATCGGTACCCACCGCTTCTTCGGTGACATCCTGAGCGACCACTTCAATCGATGGACCTTCATCCACCCGCAGAATATTCGCCACATCACTGTCGCTGGCACTCTTGCCATTGGCGGTGACTTCTACGCTGATGTTCAGTTCACTCAAGTTTAAGCTATCATCATTGACTGCCGCCACACCGGCTGCGGTTAACTTCACTTGCTGGCCATCGAGAACAAAGTAACCATCATCGTTATTTAATAACTGGTAAGTCTGGGCGTCGCCTTCTGGATCACTAGATGTGAAGTTCGCCACCACCGTATCGGTGCTAACAGACTCTTCGGTAACATCCTGGGCTACTACGTCAATCGATGGGCCTTCATCCACACGGATGACGTTAGCAGTGTCACTGTCGCTGGCACTCTTGCCGTTGGCGGTGACTTCCACGCTGATGTTCAGCTCGCTCAAATTCAAGCTGTCGTCATTCACTGCCGCCACACCGGCTGCGGTTAACTTCACTTGCTGGCCATCGAGAACAAAGTAACCGTTGTCGTTGTTAAGCAATTGGTAAGTCTGAACATCGCCTTCCGGATCACTGGATGTGAAATTCGCTACCACCGTATCGGTATCCACCGCTTCTTCGGTAACATCCTGCGCCACCACCTCAATGCTTGGGCCTTCGTCCACTCGAAGCACATTCGCCACATCGCTATCACTGGCAGTCTTGCCGTTGGCGGTGACTTCTACGCTGATGTTCAGCTCGCTAAGATTCAGGCTGTCGTCATTCACTGCCGTCACACCGGCTGCGGTGAGTTTGACTTGCTGGCCATCGAGGACAAAGTAACCGTTGTCGTTATTTAATAAGCTGTAAGTCTGGGCATCGCCTTCCGGATCACTAGAGCTGAAGTTGGCCACCACCGTATCGGTGCTTACCGCTTCTTCGGTGACATCCTGGGCTACTACGTCAATCGATGGGCCTTCATCCACACGGATGACGTTAGCAGTGTCACTGTCGCTGGCACTCTTGCCGTTGGCAGTCACCTCTACACTGATGTTCAGTTCACTCAAGTTTAAGCTATCATCATTGACTGCCGCCACACCGGCTGCGGTTAACTTCACTTGCTGGCCATCGAGAACAAAGTAACCATCATCGTTATTTAATAACTGGTAAGTCTGAACATCGCCTTCAGGGTCACTAGATGTGAAGTTGGCCACCACCGTATCGGTGCTAACAGACTCTTCGGTAACATCCTGGGCTACTACGTCAATTGAAGGGCCTTCATCCACTCGAAGCACATTGGCGATGTCACTATCGCTGGCGCTCTTGCCGTTGGCGGTGACTTCCACGCTGATGTTCAGCTCACTCAAGTTTAAGCTGTCGTCATTGACCGCCGCGACGCCGGCTGCGGTGAGTTTCACTTGCTGGCCGTCGAGAACAAAGTAACCGTTGTCGTTATTTAATAATTGGTAGGTCTGAACATCGCCTTCCGGATCACTGGAGCTGAAGTTGGCCACCACCGTATCGGTATCCACCGCTTCTTCGGTAACATCCTGCGCCACCACCTCAATCGATGGGCCTTCATCCACTCGAAGCACATTAGCAATGTCGCTGTCGCTGGCACTCTTGCCGTTGGCGTTGACCTCTACGCTGATATTCAGCTCGCTGAGGTTGAGGCTGTCATCATTCACCGCCGCCACGCCGGCTGCGGTGAGTTTGACTTGCTGGCCATCGAGAACAAAGTAACCATCATCATTATTTAATAACTGGTAAGTCTGAACATCGCCTTCAGGGTCACTAGATGTGAAGTTGGCCACCACCGTGTCGGTGCTTACCGCTTCTTCGGTGACATCCTGCGCCACCACCTCAATCGATGGGCCTTCATCCACTCGAAGCACATTAGCAATGTCGCTATCACTGGCAGTCTTGCCATTGGCGGTGACTTCCACGCTGATGTTCAGCTCACTGAGATTGAGGCTGTCATCATTCACCGCCGCCACACCGGCTGCGGTGAGTTTCACTTGCTGGCCATCGAGGACAAAGTAACCGTTGTCGTTATTTAATAAGCTGTAAGTCTGGGCATCGCCTTCGGGATCGCTAGATGTGAAGTTCGCCACCACTGTGTCGGTATCCACCGCTTCTTCGGTAATATCCTGAGCAACGACCTCAATGCTAGGGGCTTCATCAACTGGTGGAGGGCTGCCATCATCAATACGCGAAATGTTCAGCTCACCGCTATCTACTGCGGTCAAACCATTGGCTTCCGCTTGAATAGTAATATTTATTGAGCTGAGGTTTAATTGCTGGTCATTGACTGCAGCCACGCCGGCTTCTGTTAGTTTGATCTCATTGCCATCAATAACAAACCACCCTTGGCTATCATTAAGTAAGCTGTGGGTGATAGCGTCACCATCTGGATCACTGGAAGTAAAACTGGCCACCACTGTACTGGTGTCCACCTCGCCTTCAGTTACCGACTCAACCAACAAACTAATAGTCGGTGGCTGGTCAGGGCTAGGTGCAGGAGGCTCAGCGGCATTGGGAGAAACTGCGGCAAACAGCTCAGAATCAACCTCTCTTGGAGGAAGCTGATCTGGTACAAGAGGATTAAGGCTATCAAACCCTGTTTCAGCTATAGTTTCATCCCCGGTACGCTGAATTGCGATAAAACCACCGTTGCCAGAACTTGCTCCAGTCGTAGCTCCACCAGCAGCCGTCGCTTCAAACAATTCAGTTGGATCAGCGCCTTGCAAAATAGCTTGTTGTAAGGCATCAACATCAAGCTCATTGCTGGCAGTAAGCTGTGGAATAGCGGCTTGCTCATCCACAAGGGGAAGTTGAGTAGCGCTATTATCGCCCAGCAAATACTGTTGTTCACCATAATAAAAGCCCAGCTCAGCGCCTTCTGAGGTAATAATCAATTCTCCAGGCAAGACCATAGCTCCGGGTTGCAGCGTCCGAATACTACCTTGCGCATCAACCGCAAATGCCTGACCCTGAAGTGAAACTATGGTTGCACTGACTTTAGCAATGCTCTGTTCCATTTGATTATTCCTTTCAATCTGTAATAACGTTGGCTAGCGATAGCAATAAAATCACTATCGAACAAGCTTGGAGTATAAATTTTAGCCAAGCCTGTCGATTTGAACGAATGACATTTTCTAATCTCACATAAGCATGAGTCTTAAGAGTTTGAATCAACTATAAAAAAATAAATGACAAAAATATAAATAAATAAAATTCATAAACTCATGAAGATAAACTAAAGTAATCATGAACTAAAATCCCAAAAAAGGAAATAGTTCCTATAGTGAACAAATCGTCGCTAGAGCCTAGCTAAATCTGTAAATTCTGGTTTACAAACGGCTAGAAAATAGAGGAAGGGAAAGGATCTAGGGGCTTTACTCATAGAGTAAAAACAATTAAGGCCCGCTAGAGCGAGCCTTAATAAATACAGTCTAAGTGACTAAATTACAGTACGTCTACTGCATTTAGGTCAGCAAAAGCTTTCTCAAGGCGAGCAACCATAGAAGCTTGACCAGCACGTAACCATACACGTGGGTCGTAGTATTTCTTGTTAGGAGCAGACTCACCAGTTGGGTTACCGATTTGACCTTGTAGGTAATCGTGGTTTTCAGCTTCGTATTGACGAATACCATCCCAAGTTGCCCACTGAGTATCAGTATCGATGTTCATTTTGATAACACCGTAAGAGATAGACTCTTTGATTTCTGCTTCAGAAGAACCAGAACCACCGTGGAATACGAAGTTTAGAGAGTTAGCAGGTAGACCAAACTTCTCTGAAACGTACGCTTGTGAATCACGTAGGATGGTTGGAGTTAGTACCACGTTACCCGCTTGGTATACGCCATGTACGTTACCGAAAGAAGCAGCAATAGTGAAACGGTGGCTAACAGCACTTAGTTTCTCGTAAGCGTAGGCAACATCTTCAGGTGAAGTGTAAAGCTCAGAAGCGTCCATATCTGAGTTATCAACGCCATCTTCTTCACCACCAGTACAACCCAATTCGATCTCGATGGTCATGTTCATTTTAGCCATGCGCTCTAGGTATTTAGCACAGGTTTCAACGTTCTCTTCTAGAGACTCTTCACTTAGGTCAAGCATGTGAGAAGAGAATAGAGGCTTACCAGTTTGAGCGAAGAATTCTTCACCAGCGTCTAGTAGACCGTCGATCCAAGGTAGTAATTTCTTAGCAGCGTGGTCAGTGTGAAGAATTACAGGAACACCGTAAGTTTCAGCTACAGCGTGTACGTATTTCGCACCAGCAACCGCACCAAGGATTTGTGCACCTTGACCTTCCAATTTAACGCCTTTACCACAGAAGAAAGCAGCGCCGCCATTAGAAAACTGAATAATAACAGGAGCTTTAACTTTAGCTGCAGCTTCTAGTACGCCGTTTACAGAGTCAGTGTTTACACAGTTAACTGCTGGAAGAGCGAAGTTGTTTTCTTTGGCAACGGCAAATACTTTTTGTACGTCATCACCAGAGATAACACCAGGTTTTACGAAATCGAAGATCTTAGACATGGATTTAATCCTATTTTCTGTCGTTTTAAAAAATAAAAACGGTAAGTTTAAATTCTTGTAGACGTTTACTCACAACCCCTGCAGTTTAACAGAAGCAAGTTAGCTGCGCAGCAAACAATAAAGCGGAAAAACCTTTCCGCTTTATTTATCAGTGTAACTAATTAGCCTTTAGCACGCTCTTCAAGCATGGCTACAGCAGGCAATACTTTACCTTCTACAAACTCTAGGAAGGCACCGCCACCAGTAGAGATGTAAGAAACGTCAGCTTTGATACCGAACTTGTCGATAGCGGCTAGCGTGTCACCACCGCCCGCTACAGAGAAACCTGCAGATTTAGCGATAGCTTCTGAAATACCTTTTGTACCCGCTTCGAAGTTTTTGAATTCGAATACGCCAACAGGGCCATTCCAAAGAATTGTTTTAGCGTTACCAATAATTTCAGCAAGAGCGGCAGTTGAATCAGGACCTAAGTCAAAGATCATGTCGTCATCTTGTACATCAGCAACATTCTTGATTTCAGCTTCAGCGTTTTCATCAAAAGCTTTAGCACAAGCCACATCAGTAGCCACTGGAATTGAACACTCTTTCATCAATTTTTGTGCAGTTTCAACTAGGTCTGCTTCGTAAAGAGATTTACCTACGTTGTTGCCAGCAGCTGCGATGAAGGTATTAGCAATACCGCCGCCCACTACAAGTTGGTCAGCAACTTTAGATAGAGACTCTAGAACAGTAAGTTTAGTTGATACTTTAGAACCACCAACGATAGCTACAAGTGGACGCTCTGGGTTGTCCATTGCTTTACCTAGAGCTTCTAGCTCAGCAGCAAGAAGAGGACCAGCACACGCAACAGGAGCGTAAGTACCTACACCGTGAGTTGACGCTTGAGCACGGTGAGCCGTACCAAATGCATCCATAACGAAGATGTCACAAAGAGCAGCGTATTGCTTAGAAAGCGCTTCTTCGTTTTTCTTCTCACCCTTGTTGAAACGAACGTTTTCAAGAACAACCAACTCACCAGCGTTAAGCTCTAAACCGTCTAGGTAATCTTTGGCTAGTTTAACTTCGCAATCTAAAGCGTCGTTTAAGTAATTAACTACAGGAGCTAGAGAGAACTCTTCTGCGTATTCGCCTTCAGTTGGACGACCTAGGTGAGATGTCACCATAACCTTCGCGCCAGCTTCTAAGCAAAGCTTGATAGTTGGAAGAGATGCTAGAATACGTGCATCAGAAGTAACTTTACCGTTTTTTACTGGAACGTTTAGATCAGCACGAATAAAAATACGTTTGCCTGCAAGATCTAAGTCGGTCATTTTGATAATTGACATTATCTGTCCTCTACATAGTTTCAAATTAAACTTACAGTTTAGCCCGCTTGGCTAAACCTACAATTCCGTTTTACCCATTAATTCCGCGGTGTCTAACATACGATTGGCAAAGCCCCATTCGTTGTCACACCATGCCAGTACCTTCACTAGGTGCTGACCACTTACCCGCGTTTGCGAACCATCAATAATGCTTGAACGACTATCGTGATTAAAATCGATAGACACCAAGGGTTCTTCGGTATAGCCCAAGATACCGCTTAATTTACCGCAAACTGCTTGTTGAATGGCTTGATTTATATCAGAAACTGTAACTTTTTTACACAATGTTACACTCAAATCCATCGCCGTAACATTTTGCGTCGGCACCCTTACTGCAATCGCCTCAAACTTACCGGCAAATTTAGGTAAAATTCGTTCTACCCCTTTTGCCAGCTTGGTATCAACGGGAATAATTGATTGCCCCGCGGCACGCGTTCTACGCAGATCACTATGGTAAGCATCGATGACTTGTTGATCGTTCATAGCCGAGTGAATTGTAGTAATAGTACCACATTCTACCCCAAAGGCTTCATCTAAGACCTTAATCACTGGCACGATACAATTGGTAGTACAAGAGCCATTCGATACCACTTTGTCATGCGAACTTAAATATTCATCATTCACACCATAGACAATGGTTTGGTCTACGCAAGGATCGGCAGGATGGGAAAACAAAACTTTTTTCGCACCGGCGTCAAGATGCATTTGCGCATCGGCTACTGAGCTGAAACGCCCGGTACACTCCAGCACAATATCAACATCTAGTTGTTGCCAAGGAAGTGCCAAGGGTGAGCTTTGATGACAGAGTTGAATACGCTGCCCTTCAACCAACAGGTGATCCTCTTGCAGCAGCACATCTCCGGCAAAAGTACCATGGGTAGAATCGTATTTGAGTAAGTGGGCGATTGCATCAGGGTTGGCCAATTCATTGATGGCTACCACCTTAATCTTGTGCTGACGTTCAGACTCAAATAAGGCGCGCAATACACTGCGACCAATTCGACCAAAGCCGTTAATTGCCACACGAAGCACTTGCTTAGACATAAAAATCCATCTTTTATCACTAGCTAAAACAAAGAACCCTCTTGGCAGAGGGCTCTGTTTTTTTACTTAACTAACTTCAACTTGGCTTAGAGTAACTCGTTAGCCATGTTCACTAAGTTTTCTTTAGTGAAGCCAAATAGTTTGAATAGCTCATCGGCAGGAGCCGATTCGCCGAAGCTAGTCATACCTAGCACTTTGCCATCAAAGCCAACGTACTTGTACCAGAAGTCGGCAATACCCGCCTCTACGGCAATACGCTTACGTACTGCATTAGGCAATACTGACTCACGGTATTCAGCAGACTGAGCATCAAACACGTCGGTAGCAGGCATAGACACTACTCGCACCGCCTTACCGGCTGCGCTCAACTCTTCATAAGCAGCAACGGCAAGTTCAACTTCTGAGCCAGTCGCGATTAGAATCAGTTCCGGTGTACCAGCACAATCTTTCAGCACATAACCACCACGCGCTACATCAGCTAACTGCTGAGCATCACGCGCTTGAGGAGCCAAACCTTGGCGCGAGAAAATCAATGACGTAGGGCCGTCCGTACGTTCTACTGCATGGCGCCAGGCAACCGCAGATTCCACAGAGTCACAAGGGCGCCAAGTGCTCATGTTCGGCGTCATGCGCAAGCTAGCAGTTTGCTCTACAGCTTGGTGAGTTGGGCCGTCTTCACCCAAACCGATAGAGTCGTGAGTGTAAACAAAAATAGCCGGCTGCTTCATTAAAGCGGCCATACGTAGCGCATTACGGGCGTACTCCATGAACATTAAGAAAGTCGCGCCGTAAGGTTTAAAGCCACCATGCAGGGTGATACCGTTCATAATGGCAGACATACCAAACTCACGAACACCGTAGTGTAGGTAGTTACCTGATGCATCTTCAGGGCTTACTGCAGTAGAGCCAGACCACATGGTTAGGTTAGATGGCGCTAAGTCGGCACTGCCACCCAATAGTTCTGGTAGTTTAGGACCGAAGGCTTCTAAGGTTTTTTGTGAAGACTGACGAGTCGCAATCTTAGTTTGGCTAGCTTGTAATTCACTGATGTAGTTATCGGCGAATTCTTGCCAATCGCTAGGTAATTGACCTTCAACGCGACGCTTGAACTCAGCCGCTAATGCTGGGTGAGCAGCTTCGTAACCAGCAAACAGTTGATTCCACTCAGACTGAGATTTCTCGCCACTTGGCTTAGCATCCCAAGCTTGGTATACCTCTTGAGGGATCTCAAAGGCAGCATGTGGCCAGTTTAAAAACTCGCGTGCCGCAGCAATTTCGTCAGCACCTAGTGGAGCGCCGTGACAGTCATGAGAACCTGACTTATTTGGTGAACCAAAACCGATAATGGTTTTACAGCAAATTAAGCTAGGCTTGCTGGTTTCAGCTTTGGCCGCTTTAATCGCTGCCGCAATCGCTTCGCTATCATGACCATCAACACCGGCAACCACATGCCAGCCGTAAGCTTCAAAACGCTTCACTGTATCGTCGGTAAACCAACCTTCAACTTCACCGTCAATGGAGATGCCGTTGTCATCCCAGAAAGCCACTAATTTGCCAAGGCCTTGAGTACCGGCAAAAGAACAGGCTTCGTGAGAAATCCCTTCCATCAAACAACCGTCACCCATGAACGCGTAAGTGTAATGGTCTACCACAGGGAAACCTTCACGGTTAAACTGAGCAGCTAACACTTTCTCTGCTAATGCCATACCTACCGCATTGGTAATACCTTGACCCAAAGGACCAGTGGTAGTTTCCACGCCTGGAGCGTAACCATACTCTGGGTGACCTGGCGTTTTAGAATGTAATTGGCGGAAGTTTTTCAGCTCTTCAATAGGTAGCTGATATCCAGAAAGGTGCAACAAAGAATAAAGCAACATTGAGCCATGGCCATTAGATAAAATGAAACGGTCACGGTCAGCCCAATTTGGGTCGTTGGGGTTATGCTTTAAAAAGTCACGCCATAACACTTCAGCAATATCCGCCATTCCCATAGGTGCTCCTGGGTGGCCAGAATTAGCCTGTTGAACGGCGTCCATGCTTAATGCGCGAATCGCATTAGCCAGCTCTTGACGAGAAGACATGTGTTGCTCCTGAATAATCGTTGTTGAAGGGGGTCTAAAAATAATCGGCACATTGTCACAAAGAGAGGACTAAAACTGCAACCCATTCTTGAGGCTTTTTCACGGAAAAGCTAAAAAAACAATGAAAATGACCAAATAAGTCAGCTTTATTCTGAGCAAAACCGCCAAAACCCAAAAGCTCACCACAAATTCTGTGTATAAGCGAGAGCTGCCGAACAGGCGCAGAATTTTTACCCAAGGACAACGCCAGTTACAAAACAATTAACTGTAAAAATATTAATCAAATGAATTGATTGACAGCGATCACATTTCTTTGATTACAATCATGTGTGTAGAATGAAAAATTCCGTACCCTACTGGCGCCTCTCGAGCTAGGTGTAAAGTAAGCAATAACAGCGCTCACGATTAAAGGATTAGCTTAATTCTCGGTAAGCCACAGGCAAGCAACTTACCTCCCCATTACCACTGCTATTCTTTTTCTTGCTAGTTAACGCTCCACCCGGCTCAGCGCATATGCAATGTGTAGCCAGAGGACACAAAGGCGATGAGTAGGACTTCAGCTCATCGACAATCGAACATCGAATCGCGCTAAACATATTAAGGTTTTAAAGAATAAATGCCTAAATCACCCAATTTTCGGTTTTTTCAAGGTGGATTACTGAAACACCGCGCCACACCTCTGTTTTACACCACACGCTATGACTACATGATTCTAATTGGGCTATCGGGAATTATTGGTGGTGTGGTTGGCTTGGTGATTTCCTTATTTGAGCAAGCGATTCAATTAATAGGTGCATTTCGATTAGATTTATTCGCAGGCAGCGAGCTAAACCCCGTCTTAGTCATTGCAGGAGCGGCTTTAGTAGGCGCAGCGATGACCGCCTTTGGCTTTTGGCTCACCGCCCGTTTTGCTCCAGAGGCTGCTGGAAGCGGTATTCCCCACCTAGAAGGCGCGCTAGATGGCCTGCACCATATTCGCTGGAGACGAGTGCTCCCGATTAAATTTATTGCCGGCGCATTTACCATTAGCTCAGGCATGATCTTAGGTCGCGAAGGCCCTTCTATTCAAATTGGCGGCTCAGTGGGAAATATGTTTGCCGGCAGTGCTAAACGTTACCAGCATGCCACTCATATTCTTACCGCCTCAGGCGCGGCCGCAGGTTTAGCCGCAGCCTTTAACGCTCCCTTAGCTGGAATACTGTTTGTTATTGAGGAAATGCGCCCGCAGTTTCGTTACAACATTACCTCTTTTAAATGCGTCACCGTGGCCAGTGCTGTGGCCACTATCGTAATGCGAGCCTTACATGGCCAAGACGCCGTCATGGATGTCCCCCACTTTGACGTTCCCTCTTTAGTATCTTTGAGTTTTTTCCTGTTTCTCGGGATTATCTTTGGCATCGTGGGGGTGTATTTC